>NZ_SLTL01000003.1:0-275769 GCF_014858585.1 Paenibacillus sp. 23TSA30-6
TTTAAGAATCTACTGAAACAAGCTTGACTATGAACCTATTTCTATACGGCGTTACCCATCCAATAGAGCGAAGAGCCCTTATTTTATGGTGAAAAAGGACAGTATATTTTTTATAACAAGAAGTAAGATAATCATTATCTAAAGGAAAATGTTACCCTCATTCAAATCTCTTTCTGCTATTTGGAGGCTGCATCCGTCGATACTCAGGCAAAGTTTGTCTTTAGCTTCCGGGGATATTTAGATAATTAACAAGCTGTTTTTAGATAGTATTTGTTAAGCTGGTGAAGAAGTGCCCATCAGTTATTTCATTTTGTTTATTAATTTTGAGAAATATTAGATATGTAAATTGTCTATTTCGTTTGATATACGGGTATCCTGATGATGAAAATGAAAAGGGAGGAGATTAAGACTAAGTTTCGTAACGTTTTATAAGTTCTGCTTCAGCTACTCTGTTCCCATTTTGAGCTAATTTAATTAAATCAATTACTTCATACATTGATTTGTCCCTCTTTTTTCTTTTGCGTAACTTTGAAATGGCTTGTCTTGAGATCTTGCGAAAGACTTGTATATTCAACAACTAGATTTTGACTTGAATAGACATCAAGGATGAAATTTAACTCATAGGTAGCTAGGTGCTCTTTATAGATAATGCCAAATTAGCAAAAGATATATTTTAATTATTTCGCGGAGATGAAAAAGCGTTAGGGCTTCATTTATGTAGAAAAAGACAGTGAAGGGAAAGACAACATGCGTCGTCTTAAGAAGAAGAACTCAACTGGTATAAGAATATTAGTACGACAAACGGAGAAGATTTAGTTTAATAAATCTATGCCAAAAACAACTACGTCTTTGGAAACTATCCGGATTGAAGATCATAGCCCATTATGATTAAAAGTATTTCCTGCAAATTATGATAAAGTATTACACGGTATCGTAATGACTGCTGATTATCAGCTACAACGAATTGAACTGAGAACTATTAGGGATCAATTGGAATGGATAGAAATAGAGGATATCTTAAACATTATTTGAATCGGAGAATTACAGTTTATTCACATCGTACAGCTAAACCTCGTTCAGGTGATATTTTAGCTATGCAATTCCAAAATTAAGCGACAGGTGTTCAAATCCAGATTTGAGATTATTTTTTTGTTGAAAACGTTCTCCCCATCTTATATAATGAATCTACAATTAATATTAGGGTTGTTACTGCATCGCAGGCAAAGCCTAAACCAATCCGTGCTAATTTATATTTAGTTTAGGATTAGTTTAGGCTTTTTTTGTTAGTAAAAAATATAAAGTGGGCGAACTCATGAGGATTAAAAAAGTATTTAACAATAATGTTGCACTGGTTGAAGGGCCGAATCGATCCGAGATCATTGTTATTGGAAAGGGACTAGCCTATCAGAAAAATCCAGGTGGAAATATAGATCCATCAAGAATTGAAAAGACCTTCGTGATGGAGACTAAGGAATTATCTGAGCGGCTATCTACATTACTGAGTGAGATTCCTCCAAAGCATCTAGAATTGACAGATCAAATTATCCGTTATGCAGTAAAGGATTTACACACTTCCTTTAGTAATAATATCTACCTGGCTCTTACAGATCATATTAGTTATGCAATTACGCGCTCCGCGCAGGGATTGAGTCTCAAGAATGCGCTGCTCTGGGAGATACAGAAGTTCTATCCGAAAGAATATCACACGGCAATGCATGCTTTACACTTAATTGAAAAGGAAACCGGAATTAAACTGCCTGTAGATGAAGCTGGCTTTATCGCAATGCATTTTGTAAATGGTCAGCAGGATGGTCAGGAAATGGAACAGACCTTGATGGTTACCCAGATGGTTCAAGGAATTCTTAATATAGTAACACTTCATTATGGGATTGAGCTAGATGAGAATTCGTTAAATTATAGCCGCTTTGTGACTCACTTAAAATATTTTTCTTATCGCACCATGCGTCATGAATCGATTCCTTCTGAGGACGATGAGCTCTACGAACAAGTCGTTGCCAAGTATCCTGAAGCTTTTGCCTGCAGTGAGAAGGTAAGAGCATATTTACGGGAAGAGTATCAAGTTGAGACAACCGAAGGTGAAATGGTCTATTTCATGCTCCATATTAGGCGTGTGACCAGCAGAGATTAGCCTATTACAATAAATAGCAGGGTTGTTACCATTAGTTGGGCAAAGCCTGGATAAGTGATAAGTGTACTGTTTTTCAGTGTACTTAATCACCTATTCAGGTTTTTTTATTTCATATAAACCAGAATGAGGTCTAAAGGAGCGAGCACAAATGAAGTACGAAAGATTAGCGAAAGATATCGTGCAGAACATCGGTGGAGAGGAGAATGTTACGAACCTTGTCCATTGTGCAACCCGGTTGAGATTTAATTTAAAAGACAATCATTTACCCGATAAAGAGAAGCTGACAAGCTTAGAAGGAGTGCTGACTGTCGTAGAAAGTGGCGGTCAATTTCAAGTGGTTATCGGAAATGACGTTGCACACGTATATCAAGAGATTATGAAAACCAGCAAACTTGGGACAGGGAATTCTGCATCAGAGGATGCAGATAAACCTAAGGAGAAGATTCTGTCCACAATTTTTGCAGTGATTTCCGGAAGTCTTTCTCCTCTGTTGCCTGCAATGGCCGGAGCGGGGATACTAAAAGCTTTTTTAACCCTGTTCACAACCTTTGGCTGGGTATCTGCGGAAAGTGGAACCTACCTCATTCTGGCTGCAGCAGCTAATGCCGTCTTCTATTTCCTACCTATATTCCTGGGCGTCTCTGCAGCGATCAAATTTGGCGCCAATCCTTATGTAGGTGGAGTTATCGGTGCAGCATTAATGGAACCGAACTTTACGGGGTTATTAGCTAACGGAGATACGACCTCCTTTCTAGGCATCCCTGTAGTCTTGATGGATTATTCATCAACCGTCTTTCCGGTATTCGTAGCAATTTGGATTTTCTCTTACGTGGAGAAATATCTAAAGAAAATCATCCATAAAGAGCTTCAAACGTTCTTGGTTCCATTGTTGTCTTTAGCCATTATTGTGCCACTTACTGCGATGATCTTCGGTCCGTTTGGTGTATATATCGGAAATGCGATAGCGAATTCGATCAATTACCTTATGGGAGTAAGTGGGCTGTTAACCGGTGCTGTTATTGGCGGGTTAATCTTCTTCCTTGTTGTATTTGGCCTTCATTGGGGCATTATTCCGATCGTGCTGGCAAATCTTACGAATGGAACCGATCCAATCCTTGCGATGTGGGCAGCTTCTAACTTTGCAATGACAGGGGTGGCACTGGCTGTTTTCCTTAAATCTAAAGAAAAGTCTTTGAAATCAATTGCCGGTTCCTCTACGTTAAGTCTGTTGTTAGCCGGTGTCTCTGAGCCGACCGTATACGGGATATTGCTGCGTTACAAGCGCACGATCCCATACGTTATTATTGCCGGAGCTGTCGGAGGGGCGATTAATGGCGGTTTCCATACGTATGCTACAGCATTTGTCTTCCAAAATATTTTTTCAATCGGTGCATTCGAACCTGTCGGGTATTATTTAATAGGGATTGCCGCCGCCATGGGGATTGGTTTGATTCTGACGATTCTTTTCGGTTACCAAGACAAACAAGCTGTTGCAGTGACTGAGCCAAGTGACGCAACTCCTACTGTAGAAGTAAAGGCTGTTCAACCGGAAGAAAGTGTCAACCTTACTGGTGTTTCGCAGATCTTGAAGAAAGAGGTACTCTTCAGCCCATTAACAGGAGATGTGAAATCCTTGACTGAAGTTCCCGATCCTGCTTTTGCAGAAGGTGCTATGGGGAAAGGGATTGCAATTATTCCGAGTGTTGGCCAAGCCGTATCTCCAGTGAACGGTACGATTGGCACAATCCTCAAGTCAGGTCATGCTGTAATTATTTTGTCTGAGAGTGGTGCGGAAATGTTGATTCACATTGGAATCAACACCGTTCAATTAAAAGGGCAATATTTCACCCCTCGGGTTAAGGCAGGAGATCAGGTCCGCAAAGGGGATCTATTGATTGATTTTGATCTTGAGAAGATTAAGGAAGCCGGATATAATCCGATCACTCCAGTTATAATCTCGAATTCCGGCGATTATTTGGATGTTATTGAAACAACAGACTCATCGGTTTTGGCACAAGATAAGTTGCTGACGCTTGTTGTCTAAGCAGAACTAGTCAGAAAGGAGACTCACCTTTGCAATCCAACACATACAGTTTTCTGTAAAACTTCTTATGGGGCGGCGCTGTAGCGGCCAACCAGGTAGAAGGTGCATTTTTAGAGGATGGAAAAGGAATGTCCACAGCAGATGTATTGCCTCATGGAATTACAGGGCCGATTATGGAAATTCCCGAAGGCAAATATCCCTCTCACGAAGCTATCGATTTTTACCATCGGTATAAAGAAGATATCGCACTTTTTGCAGAAATGGGGTTCCGCTGTTTCCGGACATCAGTTGCACGGACACGTATTTTTCCTGAGGGAGATGAAGAGCTACCTAACGAAGAGGGCCTCCGTTTCTATGAGCAGTTGATCGATGAGTTGCTCAAATACAATATTGAACCTGTCATTACGATATCTTATTATGAAATGCCTTTAGGACTGGCCAAGAAATATGGGGGCTGGAGAAGCCGCAAGACCATCGAATGTTATGAACGGTATGCCAAGGTTCTATTTGAGAGATTTAAAGGGAAAGTAAAGTATTGGATGACTTTTAATGAAATTAATATTCTTGCCCATTATCCGTTCACAGGCGGTGGAATTATCGTCCGAGAAGGAGAAAACAAGAAACAGATTCAATATCAGGCTGCACACCATCAGTTCGTAGCGAGTGCTCTCGCCGTTAAGGCTTGTCATGAAGCTATTTCTGATGCCCAAATCGGATGTATGTTGGATTATATTCCTGCATATCCATTGACGAGTGCACCGGAGGATGTTTTTGCGGCTCTGCAAGGAGAACGGGAAATCCTAATGTTCGGCGACACAATAAATTCTATCATCTGATAAATTTCACTGATAAATCTATTCGTTGTCCAAAACCAATATTACTTATTATTGGGGGCAATCCACTCGTGAATATACAGTTAACATCTATCTATTGGGGAACAATAAACAATCAGTGGAACATACTTATCTCAGTGTATCATATAGAAAAGGTGTGTTTATCCTACTAGTTTTTATAAGTATCTTTGACTAATGTTATAAAAATAGCCTATCTAAGCACGTTTTTGTCTCATTCGATGTTATAACTCACATGGGGGTTATAACATCAAATGAATTTGACAGGCTTCCAAATCTTTGTTAGAGTTTCATCAAATACGTATAACCTTTTCATGGAATGTTACCGTTAGGGCATAACCTGAACCGGCTTGTCTACACTACACGTGTATCTGGGCTAGTTTGGGTTTTTTTATTTCACTAAACCCTTTCGGCTTTCCCCCATCACACATTTTGGAAGGAGAACGTTTATGTCCAGCTTTATTTTTCCGAAAGACTTTTTATGGGGTGGTGCTCTTGCTGCCAATCAGGCCGAGGGTGCTTATCTGGAAGACGGCAAAGGATTGAGTCTGGTAGATCTGTTGCCGACTGGCGAGAAAAGAAGAAGCATCATGCAAGGGAATGTTCCCTCGCTCACTCCGCTCGAAGGCAAATTCTATCCTTCCCACGAAGCGATTGATTTTTACCATCGCTATCGCGAGGATATTGCGCTATTTGCAGAAATGGGTTTCAAGGCGCTGCGTGTTTCCATTGCCTGGGCCCGTATTTTCCCAACGGGAGAAGATGCTGCACCGAATGAAGCCGGGTTACAATTTTACGATGATCTGTTCGACGAATTGCTTAAACATGGCATCCAGCCAGTGGTTACGCTCGCTCACTTTGACGTACCGGTTAATCTGATTGCTAAGTACGGAAGCTGGCGAAGCCGGAAACTGGTAGCTTTATTTGAAACCTATGCCAAAACAGTATTCACCCGTTACAAGGATAAAGTAAAATACTGGATGACGTTCAATGAAATTAACATGCTGCTCCATTTGCCGTTTATTGGCGCCGGGCTTGTTTTCCAGGAAGGCGAAAACGTCAAACAAATTCAGTACCAGGCTGCACATCACCAGCTTGTTGCAAGTGCACTGGCTGTAAAAGCGTGCCACGAGATCATTCCAGATGCCAAAATTGGCTGTATGCTGGCTGCCGGCAGCTTCTATCCGTATACGTGCAATCCCGAAGATGTTTATCAGGGAATGGAAAAGGACCGCGAGTCCTACTTCTTCATCGACGTTCAATCACGCGGGGAATATCCAGGTTATGCGAAGCGGTTCTTCAAGGATCATGGACTCTCCATCGAGATGGAGTCGGACGACGCGGAAATTTTGAAACATCATACCGTCGACTATATTGGTTTCAGTTACTATTCCAGCCGAACCACCAGCACAGACCCGGAAGTTGTTAAAAACATGACGAGCGGCAATGTGTTCGGCTCTGTGTCCAACCCGTATCTGGACAAGTCAGAATGGGGCTGGACGATTGATCCGAAAGGGTTCCGTATCACGGCAAACCAATTGCACGACCGCTATCAGAAGCCTCTTTTTGTGGTGGAAAACGGCTTTGGTGCCAACGACGTGGTTTCTCCTGAAGGAGAAGTCAACGACGATTACCGGATCGACTATTTGAAGCGGCATATTGCGGAAATGGGCGAGGCTCTTCAGGATGGGGTTGAGATTATCGGTTATACGAGTTGGGGTCCTATTGACATCGTCAGCGCTTCCTCGGGAGAGATGAAAAAACGCTACGGCTATATTTATGTGGACCGGGACAACGAAGGCAACGGCTCGCTGAACCGGATTAAAAAGAAAAGCTTCCACTGGTACAAAAACGTAATTCATTCCGATGGCCAGAATCTGGGAGAGTAATCGTCCAACAAGAAAATAGATCGGATATCCCGAAAGTAAAGGGGATTTCCGGTCTCTCTTTCTTGGTTGAAAGCGTTGACAATCTCCCGTCTTCGGGCTATACTTGACGCAATTCCATCATTTTTAGGATTGTTACTGCAAAGGCAGGCAAAACCTAAGCCACCAATAAGCGGATTTTACAGTCTTGTTTATTTGTTGAGCTTCGGTTTTTTTGTTTGCCATAAACAGGATGGAACAGGAGTGGCTCTTGCTGGCATATGGGGGGATTTAGATGAAAATAGCAAAGGTCATCAACAACAATGTAATCAGCGTCTACCAGACGGACGGTACAGAACTCGTGGTGATGGGCCGCGGGGTTGCTTTTAAGAAAAAGCCCGGAGATAAAGTAGACGAAACCAGAATTCAGAAAGTATTTGCCCTGAAAAACAAGCAGACGTCCGACAACTTCAAAATGCTGCTGCGTGAGGTTCCACTGGAACTGATTGTGATTGTGGAAGAAATCATTAATGATGCCAAGCACAATTTGAACAAAAAGCTGAACGAAAATATTTATGTTTCCTTGACCGACCATATCAATTTTGCCGTTGAAAGATACCGGGAAGGATTGGAGATCAAAAACGCATTATTGTGGGAAGTCAAGCAGTTGTACAAAGAAGAATTTGCGATCGGTCTGAAAACGCTGGAACAAATTAAACAAAAGCTCGATATTGAACTGCCTGTGGACGAAGCGGCTTTTATCGCGATTCACATCGTGAATGCCGAAATGAACGAGGAAGTTATCACCACAATGAGTATTACAAAATTTATGCAGCAAATTATCAATATAGCGAAATATCATTTCAAGGTCGATTTTGACGAGGACTCTCTGAGTTATTTCCGCTTTATTACGCATCTGAAATTTTTCGCCCAGCGTGTGTTTAAGGGGAATCACTACGAAAACAACTACGATCATTTGTATGACATGATCAAGGAAAAGCACAGAGACGCGGCTGCTTGCACGGAGAAAATCGGAGCTTTTGTGGAAAAAGAATACAACCACGAATTGACGAACGAAGAAAAGCTGTATCTGACCGTTCATATTGAGCGGGTGGTTAACAGATAAGCTGGACTTCCTGCAAACAGGATAGAGAATATATGGGTAAATATTTTTATTGACAGATATGGTTGATTAATTATATTATGAGAACAACAGGAATTTAATAAGCTTTAACTGGGATTGTTACTGGTTATGCAGGCAAAACCTAAGTCATGAAAAATTGCGGGACAAAAAGCACCCACCATTTTTCAAGGCTTAGGTTTTTTGTGCGCCTAAATACGTAAAATGCCCATTAGAACATGGAGGTGTCTAGCATGAGTTATGAAAAATTGGCTAAGGAAATCGTTCATCTGGTAGGCGGTGAAAAAAATGTGGTATCACTCGTTCACTGCGCCACCCGCTTGCGTTTTGTACTAAAGGACGAGGCGAAAGCGGACAAAGAAAAACTGGAAAAAACCGATGGGATTATCACGGTTAAGCAAAGCGGTGGCCAGTTTCAGGTCGTAGTCGGTAACAAAGTACCAGAAGTATACAGTGCTATCAGCAAGGTATCCAACATTCTGGACGAATCCAAAAAAGATGAAAAACCTGCTAAAGCCAACAAAGGCTTCGGTGCCATTATAGACGTTGTTTCCAGCATTTTTGCACCGCTACTCGGAGTCATGGCGGGAGCCGGTATTCTGAAAGGCCTGCTGCTGATTGCCAGCAACGCTGGATGGCTGACACCGAAGGACACCACCTACATTATTTTGCTGGCCGCTGCTGACAGTCTGTTTTATTTTCTCCCGCTCTTGTTAGCGGTTACAACAGCCCGAAAATTTGAAGGTAACATCTTCGTCGCCCTGACCATTGCCGGAGGATTGCTTTACCCGTCCATCGTCACGTTGAAAACGGAAGGTACACCTACTGACTTTTTCGGTATTCCAATTGTCATGATGAGTTATTCGTCTACGGTTATTCCCATTATTATTGCTATCATTGTCATGAGCAAGCTAGAAAAATGGTTTAATCGGCTGATCCATGAAAGCGTCAAAAATTTTATTACGCCATTGATCCTGCTCGTGATTATGCTTCCTCTGACCTTGATCGTGTTTGGTCCATTCGGGGTCTACGTGGGCAACGGCATCGCAACTGGACTCATTGCCGCGTTCGGCTTCAGCCCGTTATTGGCTGGCGCAATCATGGGTGCTTGCTGGCAAATTCTCGTTATCTTCGGTGTCCATTGGGGCCTCGTACCTGTATTCATTAATAACATTGCTGTTAACGGCAGAGACGGAATCAAACCTTCCGCTGCGGCTTCCATCTTCGCCCAAACCGGTGCTGCGTTTGGTGTCATGCTTAAAACAAAAAATAAAAAGTTGAAGACCTTGGCGGGTTCCGCTACGCTTACCGCATTGTTCGGTATCACAGAACCAGCCGTCTATGGAGTCACGCTTCCGCTGAAACGTCCGTTTATTGCAGGTATTATCGGCGGTGCTATCGGTGGTGCAATTATCGGCCAAGCGGGAACGCAAGCATTCGCTTCCGGCGCGCCGGGACTGCTGACCTTGCCCATCTTCTACGGCCCTGGCGGACAAGGCTTCCCGGGACTGATTTTAGGAATTTCGGTATCGTTTCTGGTTTCGGCCATTCTGACTTATATTTTAGGGTTTGAAGATCCGGTTGAAGCGGAAGAATCACCCGAAAATTCGACTAAAGAACCAGCTCATACAACAGATGTTTCTAACGAAGAGGTATTTAGTCCGATTGAAGGAACCGTTGTCTCCCTCTCGGAAGTTCCCGATCCTGCATTTGCGTCGGAAGCTATGGGTAAAGGCGTCGCCATCGAACCGACATCAGGCAGAGTTGTAGCCCCGTTCGACGGGACGATTACCGTGGCGTTCAAGAAAAAACATGCACTTGCAGTTGTTTCGCCCAAAGGCGCAGAAATTCTGATTCATGTCGGAGTAGATACGGTTAAGCTGGACGGTAAACATTTTACCTCCCATATCAAAGAAGGCGATCAGGTAAAAGCGGGGGACCTTCTGCTCGAATTTGATGTTGAGCAGATCAGGGCAGCAGGCTACCCTACGATTACGCCGATTATCGTTACGAATTCTTCCGCTTATTCAGAAATCCTTCCAGCCACCAAAGGACAGGTAAGGGTGCAGGAACCGCTCTTAAAACTGTTCGGCGGTACCAATGAGAAAGAGGGCATTGCCTGAATGACATAAAAATAAGCTCTGAGGTCCACCTTATCGGTATTTCCGAGCTTTGGTTCAAGTGCATAAAAGAAGATGGGCATGTAAGATCAAAGGTGGCTCCGATGGAGTCATCTTTTTTTCGTTATCTTGCCTTTACATTCCAAGAGGGGTACATATGTTCACTGTTTGGTTTATAATTTAGACATAGATAAATGGGAGGCTACATCGCAAATGAGAGGTGAATGTAATGAAGAAATCCGAGTTGCCCATCACTGACGAGAAGTGGAGAGCTATTGTGGAGAACGACAAGTCTTATGATGGTGAATTTTTTTATGCTGTGAAGACAACAGGAATATGTTGTCGCCCCTCCTGCAAATCCCGTCCTCCCAAAAGAGAAAACATTCGCTTATTCAAAACAGTAGAACAGGCTTTAGCAGAGCATTTTCGACCATGCAAAAGGTGTAAACCGACGGGGCAACGCTTGCCTGATCATGAATGGATTGCGCTGGTTACAGAGTATGTGGATGCTAACTACAAGGAAAATTTAACGCTGCATCTGCTTGCAGAGATGAGTCATGGGAGCCCGTACCATTTACATCGTACCTTCAAGCGGGTCATGGATATAACCCCGATGGAATATATACAGCAAACCAGATTGGAGCATGCCAAGCAACAGCTAATGGACTCGGATAAGTCCGTTGCGGCAGTAGGGGAGAGCGTAGGTTTGTTCAATACCCCTTACTTTATTACGTTATTTAAAAAGAATACAGGCTACACCCCTTTGCAATATCGCCACCTTAAATCAGAACAATTACAAAATGGAGGTATACATCATGTTAACCCAAACCCCTAAAACAATCTATTGGTCATTATTAACCCACGAGGATTGGAATTTATATATTGCAGCTACATCGGATGGATTATGTTACGTAGGCTCACCCGATAAACCTATAGAGGAATTGGCTTCGTGGGCAGGGAGTCGATTTCCCGGCAGTCCATTAGTTGAAGATGATGAGGTCTTGCAGCCCTATGCCACAGAGCTTATTGAATACTTTCAAGGGAAACGCACAAGTTTTACCGTTCCTTTTGACTTTCGGGGGACTGCGTTTCAAATGGCGGTCTGGAACGCACTGTGTGACATTCCGTATGGAGAGACACAATCCTACTCAGACATTGCGAACGCGATTCAGAAACCCGCGTCTGTTCGTGCGGTGGGAGCTGCAATCGGTGCTAACCCGATTCTGGTCACCGTCCCATGCCATCGGGTTATCGGCAAAAATGGCGCTTTAACCGGATATCGTGGTGGTTTGGATATGAAGGTAAAGCTTTTGCAGCTCGAAAGAGGTTAACAATGGAAGCACATCATATATACAAATCCCCCAAGACCCTTCTGAATAAAGGAACAGGTTTCTTGTCGGGGTATACGCACTCGCTAAACCCGTATACAGGCTGTACCTTTGGTTGCTCGTATTGCTATGTGCGCCAAATGCCGGTTTCGACGTTTCGCGGCGAGGAATGGGGCACATGGGTTGATATTAAAAAGCAGGCGGCTGATATTCTTCGCAAGGAGCTTCGGCGGGCCAAATCCAGGGGCAAAGTCACCATTTTTATGTCGTCCAGCACAGATCCTTATCAACCTGTCGAGTACAAGGAAGAAGTGACCCGTTCACTGCTGGAGGTGATGGTGGAAGATCCGCCGGATTTCCTGTTTGTGCAGACTCGCAGTCCGCTTGTACGGCGGGATATCGACTTGTTACTCCGATTAGAGGATCGCGTACGGGTGAGCATGACGGTAGAAACGGACCGCGAAGATATACGCAAACATTTTACGCCGGATGCGCCCCCCATTCAGGCTCGTTTCAAGACGTTGCAACTGTTAAAAGAGGCAGGAGTACCAACGCAAGCCACCATCGCTCCGATGCTTCCAAGCAGCGAGCAATTTGCGGACAAGCTTTTGCCACTGGTCAACCGTGTCTGTATTGATGATTATTTTATGGGAGACGGCAGTGGAGGAAGGCGTACTCGAAGCTTAAATATCGGTGCGCTTTACGAGCCGTTAGGGCTGGAGGATTGGTATCATCCGGCTGCCTACAAGGCAGTCTACAAACAGTTTCGTAATGTTTTTCCTGAAGAACAGCTTTATGTAAGCCGTGAAGGATTTGAGCCCTGATTTTGGTGTAGACTGCATTCAAATGGTATGTGGGTGGAACTGCATAAAGGTTGCAGAGGAGGAAGCGGAGTGTGCAAACCGTGATCACGAAAAATTTTGACTATGGAGAGAAGGAAATCAACTATCTGAAAAGCGTGGATACCGTACTCGGTACAGCAATGACGCAAATGGGCAAGGTCGAACGAGTGATTATTCCCGATTTGTTCGCCGCGCTTGTTCATGCGATTGTGGGACAGCTTATTTCTGCGAAGGCGGTTCAAACCATATGGGTAAGAATGCAGGAGAGACTGGGTGTGATGACTCCGGAAAATATAGCGACCCAGTCGGTTGAAGTGATTCAAAGCTGTGGTATCACGATGAAAAAAGCAGCTTGTATCCTGAATATAGCCCAAACCATAGAACAGGGCTTGTTGGATTTGCAGGAACTATATGAGCTCTCCGATATACAAGTGATTCAAAAATTGTCCTCGCTGCATGGGATCGGCCCGTGGACGGCTGAAATGATGCTGATTAATTCCATGGAACGTCCGGATGTCGTCAGTTGGGGCGATATAGCTATTCGGCGGGGGATGATGAAGCTGTACAATCTGGATACACTGACCAAGAAGCAATTTGAGGAGTACTGCCGAGTCTATTCGCCTTATGGTTCGGTGGCCTCTATTTATTTATGGAGTATTTCATTTCGTTAAGGATCAGGGAGTGGGAACGGTGAAAATAACAATTAGAGAACAAATTCTGGCACATGTTGATGTGGATTTTCAAAAATTTACGGCGGCATTGATTCCGAATATTGATAATGTGCTGGGCGTACGCCTGCCGGTGCTGCGTAAGCTCGCCCAGGATATTGCCAAAGGTGATTGGCGTCTCTACCTTGAAACTGCTGAAAGTGAACATTTCGAGGAAGTAATGCTGCAAGGCATGGTGATTGGCTATGTGAAAGCAGATATAGAGGAAGTTTTGGGCTACGTCGCCAGGTTTGTTCCTAAAATTGATAACTGGTCAGTTTGTGACAGCTTCTGTGCCGGATTAAAATGTACGAAAAATCATAAGGAACGAGTATGGGACTTTATCCAGCCGTATCTGTCATCCAGGAAAGAATATGAAATTCGGTTTGGAGTGGTCATGCTTCTGAATTTTTATATTGAGGAAGAGTATATCATCCGGGTACTGCAATGGATGGATCAAACCCACCGTGAGGATTATTATGTACAAATGGCGGTCGCATGGGCGATATCCATCTGTTATATCAAGTTGCCTGAGATTACGATGAGTTACTTAAAAAACAATACACTGGATGATTTTACCTTCAACAAAGCTCTGCAAAAAATCACGGAATCATACCGGGTGGATCAGACAACGAAAACAATTATTCGCAGTATGAAGCGAAAAAGAAAATAGTGTTGTTTTATATCTTATTATTCCTATTTGATTTTGAGTATATTATATTTGCTTTTTTTGGAATTAAATATTAAAATGGAAGTAACTTTCGAAAAGGAGATGACGTGAATTGGCAGAGCAAGTGCGTATTGGAAAAACAGATCTACATGTAAAACCAATCGGTTTGGGTGCAAATAAGGTGGGAGGACATAATCTTTTTTCCGGCTTGAACGATGAAACGGGCAAAGAAGTCGTTCGCACCGCTTTGGACAACGGCATCAATTTTCTGGATACGGCTTTTATTTACGGACCTGAGCACTCAGAGCGGTTGATCGGTGAGGTGCTGAAGGAGCGCGGCAAACGTGAGGAAGCTGTCATTGCGACCAAGGGGGCACACAAATTTGTGAACGGAGAGGTTGTTTTTGACAACTCGCCTGCTTTTTTACGTGAATCTGTCGAATCCAGTCTGAAAAGATTGCAGACCGATTATATTGATCTGTTCTATATCCATTTCCCGGATGAAGCTACGCCGAAGGCAGAGGCTGTCGGAGAATTGAAGAAGCTCAAGGACGAAGGCAAAATCAAGGCCATTGGCGTATCTAACTTTTCCATTGAACAACTTAAGGATGCGAATAGTGACGGCTATGTAGATGTGCTTCAATCCGAATATAATTTGCTCCAACGGGAAGCGGAAAAGGAACTGCTGCCTTACACCAAAGCCAATGGCATTTCGTTTGTGCCTTATTTCCCGCTGGCTTCCGGATTGCTGGGCGGTAAGTATACGAAAGACACAACCTTCACAGACAACAGAGCGAAAAGTCCATTATTTCAGGGAGAAGCATTTGCTCGTAATTTGGACAAAGTGGAGCAGGTACGGCAAATTGCTAATGCGTTGAATGCAGAGGTCGCTCATGTTGTGCTCGCATGGTATTTGACCCGCGATTCGATTGATGCCCTCATTCCAGGGGCGAAGGGGCCGGAGCAGGTGCTGGCGAATCTGAAAACGCTGGATGTTAAGCTGAGTCAGGCAGATATTGAAAAGATTGACCATATTTTTAAATAATTTTTTCAAATAATGCTTAAGAGTCACGTCGTGCATTATATATTTTTAGCATACTAAAAGGAGCTGCCGGACGGGCGGCTTCTTTTTCGTGTACCCGCCGCATATCCTTGTAGGGTAAGCTCATCGCTGCGGAGGGATCGGGATGAAGAGAAGACCGCATTGGCACAGCAGGCCTAACAGAAGGCGACACGGAAGACACAGAGTATGGCTCATTGTGGGGCTGATACTGCTGGTAGGAATCGTACAGGTTGCCTCTTATGTAGAGCAGCATTTGAAGCCGCCTATGATGCATTTGGCAAAAGTGCGGGTCAAGCAAATGGCGACGGAGGCCATTAATTCAGCGATTACTGCGCAGGTAGAGCAGGGCGAGACCGCTGATAAACTGATTGAATGGAGAACGGATGCGCAAGGGAAAACCTCCGGCTTTGTTCTGAATTATGCGGAGCATATGAGAATTACCTCGGATACGCTCAAGGCAGTCAAGGCAACAATGGACAGCATGAGCCATTTTGATGAGAGCGTTCCGATCGGTCAGGCATTGGGTAGTCCGCTGCTGGCAACTTATGGCCCGAAGGTTCCACTCAAGGTGGAGCCGCATGGAGCTATCAAGGTAGATTTAAATACACGCCAGCAGGATGCGGGCATCAACATGATTCTGGTGGAAGTGTATATTCGGATTACGACGGAGGTGTCCGTCGTGATTCCTTTTGAAATGCAGCCTCAGGTTGTGGAGACGGAAATTCCGGTGTCTTATTTGCTCGTGGTAGGCAATGTCCCAATGTACTACTATGATAATCAGGGTAAGCCCGTCGGTAAAAATGGAGCTGTCGCCCCCAATTTGGCGCTGCCACCTCATTCGATAGAGACAGGCGGCGTTGCGGATTCCGGCATAGAGAGTGTTCCACAAATGCAGGAAGATGAACCCACCACTTCATCCCCAACGCCATAAGCGAAGGCAAGTGGAATGTGAGAGGGCTTGATTGTTGTATATGAAAAGCAAAGGGACCTTATGTGGAGGTCCCTTTTGCTTTGCTGGTTTTGAGCGCTTTGCGCTCCGTCTGCTCCCATTGTCTTAATAACGGATACGGGTCAAAGGACCAGTCCATCCAACCGCTGTCCCGGTATATGCCATAGTGCAGATGTGGCGGGAATTTGCCTTGGGTACCGGGCTTGCCGTAACCCGAGCTTCCGACCCAGCCGACAATCTGACCTGGCGTGACAATGTCCCCGTTGTGAACGGTCTTGTCAAAGCCGGAGAGGTGCGCATAGTAGTGATAGCGATTGTTGAGATCCCGAATCCCGATTCGCCATCCACCGAACGGATTCCAGCCTTTCATTTCGACTACGCCATAGCAGGTACTTCGAACGGGAACGCCATAGCCGGCGAACAGGTCTGTCCCTTCATGAATGCGGTAACCACCCCAGCTCCGACGACTGCCCCAAGTGCTGCGATAGCTATAAATGCTGCCCAAGGGAAGCGGGAAGGCTTGTTTGCCAAGCTCCAGCTTTCCATAGGTCCGGTACAGCTTGGCGAACTGCTGTACCCTTTGAACCGCACGGCTGTTGTGGTAATATTCCCATACCGCAATGGAAAATTCGTCCTCTGTGTTCCCATATTTACCGAGATAAGAGGCCATGCTGAACAACAAGTCCCTGTCATCATCGCGGTCGGCAATTCCGTCACCCGAGCCGTCCTGTCCCAGCCCGGAAAAAAAAGAAATGGAACGTGGATGCCGGTCCTCGGGATCAGGGTTCATCAAACCGGACCAGACGGGTCCGGTGACAAAGATACCTGTGACTCGCTCCGCATGCTTGCGATCTTTGGGATGCGCAATCGTAAGCGTGCATTCATATTGGTCGATAGCGGCCAGCCTGTACCACGGAATCCCTGTCAAGGCTTCGACGGAAAGATATAGAGCAAGCCTCGATCTATACAGTGATGACTGGGAATTTGGAGTAGCAACATGTGCTGTCTGGATGCTTTGGGATGAGGCTTCTAAAGGTGTAGCCAAGGCCTGAGCAGGAAGCGGACAGGCCATTGTTAGTGTAGTGGCGCACAACAGCAGCGGCAACAGGCGAATAGCGCGGGCTGTACGTTTAGGGTAAGGCACGTGAACCGACCTCCTTATAAGGGAGCTTGATAGCCCCCGTAGATTACAGGCCCGCATCCAACGGCAGCGGTACGGGCCCCTTTGGTTTAGATTGAGCCATATCCGTCGCTTTTATCCATATAAGGAGTTTACTTTTTCGGCATCAAAGTCATATCAAAAAGGGAACAATGAATGGAGGTTTTTCCATGGCTTTCATGTTATAATGTATGGCAATGACAGCCCAAGCTTATCAGAAAGAAGGTCTATGCCATTGTCTAGAAAAGTGAAGGAAGCCAAGCCCGACTGGATTCGTATTAAACTCACGACAGGCGATAACTATCAGGAAATCAAGAGCATGATGCGTTCCAAGACATTACATACCGTATGTGAGGAGGCGCGATGCCCTAATATATATGAATGCTGGGCCAACAGGACAGCTACATTTATGATTTTGGGTGATATTTGTACGCGTGCGTGCCGTTTTTGCGCAGTGAATACGGGAATGCCTACGGAACTGGACTTACAGGAGCCTGAACGCGTCGCGGAAGCGGCTGAAAACATGAACTTGAAACACTGTGTCGTAACCAGTGTGGCCCGCGATGATTTGAAGGATGGGGGAGCCACTATATTTGCAGAAACGGTGCGTGCGATTCGCCGCCGTTTGCCTTTTTGCAGCGTAGAAGTGTTGATTCCCGATTTTATGGGCGATATCGAATCGCTGCGAATTGTCATGGATGCCAAGCCAGATATTTTGAATCATAATATTGAAACGGTGGAGCGGATGTCTGATAAAGTTCGGGCCAAGGCCAAATACCGTCGCTCCCTGGAGCTTCTTCAACGTGCAAAGCAATTAAATCCGTCCATCCCTACCAAATCCAGTATCATGCTGGGTGTCGGAGAAGAGTTTGACGAGATCTTACAAACCATGGATGATCTGCGTAAAGTCGATTGCGATATTATGACAATTGGACAATATTTGCAGCCATCCGAGAAACATTTGTATGTGCAAAAATATTACCCACCGGAAGATTTTGCGAAGTTAAAGGAAGAGGGATTACAACGGGGGTTCAGCCACGTCGAATCTGGTCCGTTGGTCCGCAGCTCCTACCAAGCGCATGAGCAGGTGAAGTCTGCCGCTCAGCATAAGGAAGAAGGCGCCCTTTCGCAGGCTTGATCCGGGAAAGGCGGTCAGATTAGCTTGTTTCATATCGGTGGTAAAAACTATGAAGTGTTACAGGATCACAAGAACGGGTGGAATCCCGAAGCTTTTCGTGACCGGTATAGTGAAGTGCTGGAGCGCTATGATTATATTATTGGTGATTGGGGTTACAATCAGCTGCGTCTAAAGGGTTTTTATCGTGACGGGCATCCCAAGGCCAATAAGGATACATCCATAGCAGTACTGGACGATTACATTAATGAGTATTGTAATTTCGGTTGTGCTTATTTTGTGCTGCTTAAGAGCCGCGAAGTGATCAGTAAGATTGAAAACAATGATGAATCCGTTACGCCGGATCATCAACAGTTGGAAGAACCTCAAGCGGAACCAACGGAAACGGTTGAAGCCGGAGAGCCGCAAGAAGTGCTACAACGTGCAGACGGAGAAGAACGGGAATGGCCGGAGCCACAGCGCGAGTCAAGGGAAGCCGAGGAGCCGCGAGTGGAGCAGCCGCGTGAAGCTCAGGAAATTCGGGACTCATGGGAGTTGCAACGACGGGAACCAAGGGAAGTCCAGGAACCGCGTGAGCGACAGCCACGGGAATTCCGTGAAAACCGTCCGCCCAGAGAAGGGCGTGAAGGGAATCGGCAGCGTGAGCCACGAGAAGCACGTGATTCGCGCCCGCCGAGAGAACCACGTGAGGCGAAGGACGGGCGAATTTCCGGTGAAGGACAGCAAGCCCGGGAACCGCGGAAACAGCGTAATCAGCAAGGGAATTTCGAGAAAAAGGAATCCCGTGGCCCACGCTATGAGCGTCAACCGAAGGAAAACCGGGAGGGACGGCAAGTCCGCGTCTCACGTGATTCCGGAGGCCAGCGTCAGGCGCAGCCTGCTGCCAAAGCCGAAAGAGCTGAGGGAAGCAAAAAGAATAAAACATTCACAGCTCCACAACAAAACGGTTCCTGAATTTCAGGAGCCGTTTTTGTTTACTGGTAAAAAGATCAACTATGGATTGAGTTGGCCCTATCATACAAGCAAAAAGAGCCAAGGTTGGCTCTTTTTGCTTGTACTAGTACTTTTCAGTTCTATGTGTATTTCAAAGCAGCTTGCCTAATTAAGAAAGGCAATGCGTACCCGATCCCAAAATGGAAAGGGACGATAACGAGCGAAGCTGACTTTGTGACTGGAGACCTGACAACGAACAGAAATCAAATCATCCACAGGGAAGTTCAGATGATCTACCGTCAGCAGAAGACGCTGATCTTTTCTCGAAAAAATATCACAATGATGGTGCTTGGGCAGTAGCAATGGCGATCCAAGTGTCCGATACACCCGGTTGTTAATGGAGGCAATCTCGGTTAATTGCAACGCTTCAATGGTGGGGTGAACCATAGCTCCGCCGAGTGCTTTGTTATAGGCAGTCGTACCTGAAGGGGTAGAAACGCATATTCCGTCTCCACGGAACATCTCGAACGTGACATCGTTAATATCCACTTGTGCAACGACCGTGCCATCGACCCCTTTTAACGTAAATTCATTCAACGCAATAAAAGAAGCATTCCCCGACTTCTTGTGAATCTCCAGCTCGATCAATGGATACTTGACAATTCTCGGTTTAAGGGGTCCCTCAGATCCGCTTTGGCTCATCAGGTGGATTAGCTCCTCCAGCTCGTCCGCACGCCAATCGGCATAAAAGCCCAGATGACCGGTATGTACACCAACAAAGGCTATATCCGAAAGTCGGTCGATGAAGGTATGAAACGCATGAAGCATAGTACCGTCGCCTCCAATTGACACGACGATTTCCGGCGATTCGGCATCCAGCTTGAAATTCTTTTCTTGGGCAAGACGGTGAAACTGCTGACTCAAGTCCATGGAGTGCTGATCCCCGCGATCCAGAACATAATATCTCAAGATGAAAAGCTCCTTTGTCATGGGTATATACCGATCATAATCAATTATGAGCAAGAACACAATCGTTCATTGCCTGGACGCTCCCCTTAGACGTGCGAATAAGCGGCTTGTGCCTGCACTCAACCAAGAGAGACAGAGCATGGCTATCAGCAGGCAAGTGAGGAATAGCAGGCTTTGCCACAACACAGTGGATGAGAAGCCGGGAGACCAGGTGATATCGTGTATCGGAGAAAAGACTGGCGAGCTTCCCTGTCCCATGAGCGGACGCCATAGCACGAGAGCCAGCAGAGCAGAGATGATGCCGTGCGCAGCGCGGGCTAGCAAAAAAGGCAGGTACCGGAGATTCGTTGTATTCAAAATACTCGCGACCTGCGCATGAACCGATAGTCCGCCCCAGGAGAGAACAAAGGCTGCTGCGGCTACCTTGAACGGCAAAGCAGCTCCTGTGGCTTCACCAGCGGCTTGTGCCCCTAAAGTGACTTCGAAGATACCGCCTACAATGGAATCTGTTAACGTAGGGGGAAGGCCGCAGGCGGACAATAAGCTTGCTGTAAGCAGGCGAAGCCCGCTCATTAAACCGGAGTTCGTTAAAGCTTCCAGAATGACGCAGAAGAATACAACCAGTCCTCCTACGACAATAATAAGACGGAGGGAGGAAGCAATAGCTTGACGCAGCAACTCGCCAAATGGACGGCCATCTTCCAGGCGCGCTGTATGCATGGCATATATCGCTTGGCGCAGTCGTCCGCGTTGCTGAACAGAGGACGTGTCTGACTTGGCATTTGGAGCGACAGTGAGGGATGCTGGTGTAGGCTGCCCGGTGTGGCCGCCTGCTTCGGTTGCAGCAGACTGGGGACGCTTGCCGTGAGTATCAGCGTTCCCCGAACCGGAGCCGTGGAAGCGCATGAGCAGGCCGATGATCAGCACGCCACCATAATGGGCAGCACCCAGCACGACTGCAATTTCAGGCTGATGGAAGAACCCGACGGAAACGGCACCGATCAGGAATATCGGATCAGAAGAGGTTGTAAAGGCGACCAGCCGTTCTCCTTCGATGCGGGTGATCCATTTTTGCTCCCACAGCTTGGCCGTTAATTTGGCTCCAATCGGGTAGCCAGATGCACAACTGACAGCGGCGACAAAGCCTCCACAACCGGGCACACGGAACAAAGGTTGCATGAGCGGGTCCAGCAGCGCACCTATAAAATGGACGATGCCAAAACCGAGCAGCAGCTCGGAAATAACGAAAAACGGGAATAAGGACGGGAACAGCACGTCCCACCAAATGGCCAGACCACGAAGTCCGGCATTTAGAGAAGATTGCGGGTGCGCCGCCATAAGTATAAATAGGAATAGCAGCATAAGAATAAGCAAAGGGAGCGAGTAACGGCGGTACAGCGGCATAGAGGTCCCTCCTTTGGAGTTCTACTACTATTCCTATGACGAGGATGGACAAAGAGTACCAAAAAAACGAGAAAGCGTTTGCATGAAATACTGTATTTTTGTAAAGATTATGTTAAAATTAAAAAAACAACGATCCATAACCTTAAGGATGGAGTGATCAGGATGAGCATCGTTGCCGGTCTACTCGTGTGTGCTTTTGTGTATGTCATTCGTGCCTCTCTCGTCCATCCCGGTGAAGAGGATTGGCGGAGTTATTAGCTGTATTCGTAGAATGGCAGGCTGTTTGCAAGTCGTGCAAGCCTGTCTGTATATGTGAAATGATAAATGACGCTTATTCTTAGCGTCATTTTTTGTTTTTTGTTATAATACGGGTGTATATTTATTTCCATAGCACAGAAAGTTGGGGGAAAAGTGAATCCTAGCCTGAGCATTTATGACAATCTTGGGGGTGCGGAGGGTGTTCGTGCTATTATTGAGGCCTTCTACCCGAGAGTTTATAAAGATCCGTTGTTAAGTCCGCTGTTTCCTGAAGGCATAGAGTCGGTGAAGGAAAGACAGTATATGTTCCTGAGCCAGTTTTTTGGCGGACCGTCCCTGTTTTCAGATGCTTATGGTCACCCGATGTTACGTGCCCGGCATATGAAGTTTCCCGTAACTGAAGAACGAGCAGAGGCGTGGCTGTCCTGTATGGCGGGTGCGTTAACGGATGCGGGCATTGAGGAGCCGCTTCGTTCATTTATACTTAATCGTTTGTCCGGTCCTGCGCATCATTTTGTAAATACCCCGTAAGCTTGCGGGGATTGCCGAATTTTGGAGAGGGTTGTAAAAACATTGGAAATTGAACCGTTATATCAGATTAAAATCTCTTGTCCGTTTTGTGAAGAAGAATTTCAGACATCTCGTGTCAGACCGAGCCTAAAGAAGGCAATTCGTACGGATTCAGACTTCTGCGCGTATTACAAGAATGAAAATCCCGATTTTTATGTCGTACGAGTTTGTCCTCATTGCGGATTTACCTCGACAGAGCATTCTACCGTTCAGTTAAGCGATCAGCAGAACAAGCTGTTTAAGGACAAAATTGGTAATCGGTGGCAATCCCGGGAATATGACGGACATCGCAACTGGGAAGAGGCGTTGGAAACGTATAAGCTGGGTTTACTGTGTGCGCAGGTCATCGGGGAAAAGGAACGGGTGATAGCCAGCCTGTTACAGCATATCGCGTGGATGTACCGATACCAGGGGGACGAGGAGCAGGAGCTACGGTTTCTAAAGTTTAGTCTGGACTCCTATATTCGGGTCTATGAGCTGGAGGGTGTCGGGGCGAATAATGCCAAGCTTCTCTATCTGATTGGAGAATTGCATCGACGTACAGGCAACTTTAACGAAGCGGTACGCTGGTTTTCACGTGTCATTAATGACAAGAATATTATGGATGCGGCTATGATCCGGGCTTCCCGTGAACAATGGGCTGTATTGAGAGAGCAAATGCTCGCTAAGGATATTCAGTTGCCGGAGGAAATGCAGAACGCAAGCACCTCCTGATAAAAAAGGTGTGCACTATGGCCGGTTCAGGCTCATGGTTCACACCTTGTTTATCAACAATGGCTACCTTTCTCTAAATTGCCTCATGAATTAATGATGGCGCAGGGTGGTATCTGACAGCAAATAATCGTTGTCACAATCTACCAAAGTAATCCTGCTGTGGCAGCATGGAAACACAAGCAGCTTTTTCATCCCTTCATGTATGAGCTTAAGCTCTTTGGGCTTTAGGGGTAGCAGGACGTTCTCATGGTCGCAAAACGGACAGGATTGTACATAAACGTCTCCCATGACAATGTCATAAGGCCAGGTTTTGTGAAAAGGAATCATGATTTGTCCGATTCACCGCCGTTCGGGTCAGCGGTTTCTTCTTTGGCCAGTTCGGCCAGTTTTTGCATCAAAATATGCTGGGGTGTATGCATGAGATGTTCCAGCGGAATGCCGAGCTTTTCGGATAATTTCACAGCCGTTTCCGGCGAAATTTGTAAAGGTCTCATCCTGTATTCCTCCTAATTGTAGTGATTTTACCATCACGATGTAGCTTTATTGTATATGAAACCACATGAATTCGCCAAAAAGAAAGGTGGAACTGCTATGAAAACACCGTTGAAGCAAACATGGGATTTGGAATCCATATTTAGTGGGGGGTCTTCCTCTCCCTCATTTAAAGCATTTTTGGAGGAGCTGGAGAGCAAGGTTCAACAATTGCAGTCTCAGCTTAAATCAGCCAAAGTACCGCAAACGGTATTGGATACCGAGCGTCTGGATAGTGTGCTGAATGCTATACAGGAGCTGTTTAACGGAGCATCGCAAGCCGGTTCTTTTGTTTCCTGTCTAACTGCTCAAAACCAACATGACAAGCAGGCTGTTGAACTGGGCGCACGCATAAATACGCTGTATGCACAGGGGAAAAGTACTTTGGTATCCTTCCAAAACCTGCTGGCACAGACGAGTGAAGACATTTGGCAGAAGTGGATGGACCGGGAAGCGATTAAGCCGATCTCTTTTGTCCTGAATGAATACCGGAACGAAGCTCGTGAGAAAATGGCACCTGAGCTGGAAAGTCTCGCATTGGATTTGGCTGTGGACGGCTACCACGGTTGGGGGGATTTTTATGACACGATTGTCAAAAATATGACTATCCCTGTTCCTGAGAATGGAGAAATCGTAAATCTGTCCGTAGGGCAGGCTGCCAACAAGCTGGATGAACCAGATCGTAGTGTGCGTCAAGAAGTGTTCACACGTTGGGAAGAAGCATGGACCAAGGTGGAGGACTATTGTGCAGATACGCTGAACCATCTGGCAGGCTTTCGCCTCAAGCTGTATGAAAACCGGGGCTGGACGGATGTTCTCAAGGAGCCGCTGGAAATCAGCCGCATGTCGGCACAGACACTGGATACGATGTGGCAGGTCATTAACGAAACGAAGCCTGTACTGGTTAAATATCTCGAGCGGAAGGCGAAGCTGCTGGGCTTGGAGAAACTGTCTTGGCATGACGTTGAAGCCCCGCTGGGAACGTCTACTACTAAAATCCCATACGACGATGCAGCCGTCACCATTGTTGAGCAATTCGGTAAATTCAGTCCAAGAATGGCTGATTTTGCTCAAATGGCTTTTGAGAAAAGCTGGATCGAAGCAGAGGATCGTCCGGGGAAACGTCCTGGTGGATTCTGTACTTCCCTACGTCTTAGCAAAGAGACCCGTATTTTCATGACCTATGCCGGATCGCCTTCCAACGTTTCGACACTGGCCCATGAGCTTGGACACGGTTATCATCAGCATGTGATGAATGAAATGCATCCATTGAATCAAAATTATGCGATGAACGTAGCCGAGACGGCTTCCACGCTGGCAGAACTAATTGTATCGGATGCTTTGCTGGAGGCTGCCGAGGGTCAGGAGAAGGTAGCATTGCTGGAGGATAAAATTCAGCGCGGCGTAGCCTTTTTCATGAATATCCATGCCCGCTTCCTGTTTGAAACCCGTTTTTACGAGCTGCGGAAAAAAGGGGTCGTAGGAGCACATCAACTGGGCGAATTGATGGAACAAGCACAGCGTGAAGCGTTCAGCGGTGTTTTGGATGAGGCTCACCCTCATTTTTGGGCCTCCAAGCTGCATTTCTATATTACGAACACTCCATTCTACAACTTCCCATATACATTTGGGTACATGTTCAGTGCCGGGATTTACGCTTTTGCGAAGAAAAATGCCGACGGCTTTGCCGATCAATATGATGCTTTGCTGCGTGATACAGGTCGCATGACGGTGGAAGAGTTGGCCTCCAAGCATCTGGGAACCGATTTAACACAGGCAGACTTCTGGCGTAATGCCGCGCAAGTCACCATTCAGGATGTTGAGCAATTTTTGCAAATGACGGAATAACGGATATACTCCAAATCAGGTCTCCCACGAAGGAGGCCTTTTTTGCGATTCTTGCAGAAGATGAGGAATAAAGTCGTAATGTGTCGAATAAGCGTTGGTATTACCTGTTGGCGAAATTTAAATTGATGGATATACTTAGAAATTAGTTATAAATGCCCATTTATGTTGTTTATGATTGTAACGTTAAAAAGTTTCGCATATAATTGAGTCATAAGACCTATTAATGGTTTTGAAACAGGTATATAGGGGGATTTTTATAATGGATGAAGTAGGTCAATTGTCGTTAGTAAGGCAGATGGATATCGTTTTTAAAGAACTGGATGATGAACTGGCGGGTTTGTCGTCAGGAACTGTATTTGTACAAATACGTAACAACGTGGTTGGGAAATTTGGTATCCGTCATAATCCGATTGCAGGCAAAGGAGGTACATTTGGAGCGGTGGAGCCGGGACTGTCTGTAGATCATCGGGCGGACTTCCGTCGTATGGCGCTGGATACACTAAATCACAAGCGGAGTTGGACTCATGGCGAAATTGCTTTCGATTTTGCCGTCAGACAGGGAACCATTCTGGTGGATGCTACGCTGGAATCGAACTATAACATGGCGAATCTCATGATCCGTTATAACAAGCCTACATACCGAGCGGCTAAATCGGAATAATCATCCATAGAAAAGGGTAAAGAAAAAGGGCGGCCTTCCTGGGGAAGACCGCCTTTGTTATATGCCCGCCCTACCGCATTTTGGTTAAATGCGATGAACGGAATGCAACATGTGGAATAATGACGCTTATTGACCTGAACGTCCAGATAATTGCTGTTCGGCCAGCTGTACCAAGCGTTTAGTGATATAACCTCCCAGAGAACCAGCCTCACGGGATGGCATGTCACCATAATAACCGTCTGCCGGAATGGTGATGCCCAGTTCTTGTGCTGCTTCATATTTCAATTGTTGCAGTGCGTTGGTGGCTTGAGGTACGACCAGGTTGTTACTGCGGCGTCCTCTGCCTTGATTAGATCCATTAGCCATGTGTAGTCACCTCCTTCGGCTGTGATGAGGTTATTATGCGACAGAGTTATGAAAATATGCGCCGAAGGAAGGAAAATGAATAGAGGGAAATTACGGATATATCATATGAATCTGAGTTTTCAGGTTAATGGATTGCTGAGGCTCCAGACGAATCAGTCCGCCTGTCCCCACAGGATCGTGTAAATTGGGTGCATCAGACAGCCAGGTATAAGGCTCGATGCAAAGATACTGATCGCATTCACCCTTGGTATACAACACCCAATACTTAAAGTATTGTTCATCCGCCGTGTAGCGTATCTGATAACCGTCATCACGGGTCAACAGGGCCTCAGCAGGTCCTTCCGATGCTCGCAGCAGCGTATCCAGATTCGTTCCTTTCAGGGAAAGTCCCGTAGAGAGCGGCTCCAAGTCATTCAAAGGGGTAATTGTACCTGTTGGGAGCTGTTCAGCGTCTTGCTCATATACCCCGTTCACAGGCAGCTTCAGACGCCAGCGTTCAGGCTCTCCGTCTACCATAAACCAGGTGTGATATCCCAAGCCGAATGGGGCTGCTTTGTCACCCAGATTCGTTACACGCAGCGTTTGACTCAATACAGGTCCCTGCAAGCGGTAAGTCATCTCCAGCCGTAGGGGAATAGGAAACTGCCCCATCCAGTGCGGATCACTTTCCGTCAACAGCTCGGTGGTCACGCTGCAACCTTCCTCATCTTCTTCAATATCACTGCAACGCCAGGATTGATTTCGATGCAGCCCATGTATATGATTGTCGTTGGCCGTATTCCGATCAAACTGATAGGGAACACCGTCAAACTCGAATTGTCCTTTGCGGATTCGGCCGGGAGGGATCAGAATCGGCAAGCCAAAATGATACGGCTTTTGCAAATAAAAGGCCAGTTCTTCCTCGCCAGGACGCCGTACGATATCCCGATCCAGCTTCAGATCACGCACCGAGATAATATTATTCCCGAGACGGGGGATCATCGTAACTTCCAGCTCAGGGCTATGTAAAACATACGTGTCGTAACCATTCCAATGTTCTTTGGTCACTTGTTTCATATCCATGCTCCTTTGTCCACTATAATCGGTTGAAGCTTCGTGTCATTATGATAACAGATTTTTGCTCGCAGGGTACAATCGTCATTTGACAATTACAGGATGCGGAATTATCATAAATGTAGTTTACGATGTAATGACATGGATAACGCGATGATGAGGACAAGTAAGCCTTCGCATACGCTCTTCAGAAAGCCGGTGGTAGATGCGAACCGGTGAGCCTGCACTGCTGAATGGACCTTGGAGTGCCGCACAGAACAGGAAGCATTCTTCCTCAGTATGACGGCCGATTGCTCCCCGTTAACGGAGCTATAAGATTGCAGGCAGCCACGGAGCATGACTCCGACAAGTAACAGGCTGAAGGCAATGAATAAGGGTGGTACCACGGTCTCGCGTCCCTTGAGGATGCGGGGCCTTTTTGCGTTCAATTATTTAAATAAATTTCAGGAGGAATGATGAATATGAAAACGGTGCTTTCAGGCATTCAGCCCAGCGGACAGCTTACTTTAGGCAATTATATTGGTGCAATGAAAAACTTTGTCAAGTTGCAAGAGGATCATCGCTGTTACTTTATGGTCGTAGACCTTCATGCCATTACGGTGCCCCAGGAACCGGCTCAATTACGTGAACAGTCGGAGGCCGTGGCGGCATTATTTATTGCAGCAGGTATTAACCCCGAGCAATCCAACGTCTTTTTACAGTCCCATGTACCTCAGCATGCGGAACTGGGATGGTTGATGACAACCCTGACCAATATGGGCGAGTTGGAACGCATGACCCAGTTCAAGGACAAATCGGAGGGTAAGGACTCGGTAGGTGCGGGATTGTTCGTATATCCAGCGCTGATGGCAGCTGACATTTTGCTTTACAATGCGGATTTGGTTCCTGTAGGTGACGATCAGAAGCAGCATCTGGAGCTGACGCGCGATTTGGCAGGTCGTTTCAATCATCGTTATGGAGATTATTTCACTGTTCCCGAGCCGTATATCCCTGAGGTGGGCGCACGAATTATGTCATTGGATGATGCCTCCAAAAAAATGAGCAAAAGCAATCCGAATGCGGGCAGCTATATTGCTCTGCTGGATGAACCGAAAGTCATTCGCAAGAAAATCAGTCGCGCTACCACTGATTCTGGCAGTGAGGTTAAATATGATCCGGCAGGCAAACCGGAGATCAGCAATCTGATGGGAATTTACAGCCAGTGTACGGGTCTGTCGCTTCAGGAAGTGCAGAATCGTTATGAAGGTCAAATGTACGGTACGTTCAAAAAAGAGCTGGCAGAGGCGGTTGTAGCCACCCTGGAGCCTATTCAACAGCGTTATCGTGACATTCGGGAGTCCGGTGAAATTGGACGCATTTTGGCCCAATCCGCAGAGCGGGCGCAAGAAGCGGCTGAAATCACGCTGGCTGCGGTCAAAGAACGTATGGGGTTTCTGCCCCGCAAGCGCTAAGACAAACCGCAGGCCAACGCAATCAGCCGTTTAACAGAAATGTCTCAGGAGCGACGTTGTCTGGCCTTAACAACAAAGCCCCAGCCGATGTTGCCGACAGAGAGAACGCCCAGTAAAATGGCAAGCCAAGCGGAATAACTGATGGATATGGCGGCTGCCGTCAGCAGGACAATGGATGAAACGGCGAACCACAATGATAGACCTTTGCTCATGGGAAAAACCTCCAGCGTTCGAATGTTGAATTTTAGGAATAAGCAGGTGTAAGCGAGCCATAATAATCTTGCAAGCTTGCAATGAACCTCACTCACAAAGAACTGAAAGGAGATTCAAATATGAGCAGACGTCGTTCAAACAACCTGCAAGTACCGCAGGCCAACGCCGCTTTACAACAATTAAAATATGAGGCCGCTCAAGAACTCGGCATCACAATCCCTCAAGACGGTTACTTCGGTAACGTCGTTTCCCGCGAAACAGGCTCTCTCGGGGGATACATCACGAAAAAGCTCGTCCAACAAGCAGAGCAATCCTTGTCGGGCAGTGGCCGTTTGCAGTAATACACATAAACCCTCCATCTTGGAAGCTGTATTATGAGCAACTGTGATGAAGAAAATCCGGAGCAATCATGCTCCGGATTTTTTGCGTGCATGGCTTATGACCATTGTGAATCACACCGGTCCGCTTCGTCAAGAGGGCGCTTTCATGTAGATATTTCATGGAGGGATGGATTTTTATATGAACGACAAAAAAACAGCAAGCTCCGGGGGTCAGGGGAGACTTGTGTTTTTTGTCGTTTGCGTTGCTTGCAAATATGCTTTTTTAATTCGTATGCAGGGAGAGGCGTTTCTGCATCTTTTCATGGCTAAGCCAGCCGATATAGCTGTTGATCAGTCCAAACTGCTTATCCATGGCGACCACGGCCACGAACGGATATTGTCTCCGGTGCCGATACCGAACATCCGCCCAACGAACAATGTAGCCCCATTCCAGCACTTCCACTTCCGCAACAGCAAAGGAAGAAAAATAGCGGAATGCCTGCACATCACCGTAGGATTTGGATGCTTCTACGGCCGGATGTGTGGACGGAACCGCATGTTTTGTCCAAAAAAGATGCTTCCCGTTCAGTCCGCCAATGTCATAACTTCCATTCTGATGAGCTTTTACCACATGCCACCGGTTCCATGAAACCGTGGGAATGATATAATAGATATCGTCCGGCTGGCGCTCGGGGTCCATATCTCGTACCGCGTTTCTGGTACGGAAATGACTCCAGGTACGCCAAATATAGTACAGGCCTGTAATGATGTACAACGTAATAAATAAGGGAGCTGGTAAAACCAGTCCAGTGACCCACAGTAGAATAGCAGCAACATGGGTGCCGAATATAAAGGGATCAAAGATGTGGATAATATTCCATGATATCCACTTGGGCGTAAACGGTCGAAATGCCTGTGTCCCGTACGTATTGAACAAATCTGTAAACACGTGCAGACAGACAGCAATCGTGACCCACAGGGCGACATGACCGACAGGTACATCCCTGAAAATAAGAGCAATTAATCCCGTGATGGACAAGATCCATATCAACCAGAAGGGAATGGAGTGCGACAGTCCACGATGATTACGGATGTAGGCTGCATTGTTTCTTAATCGCAGCAAGGTGTCAAAATCCGGTGCCTGCGACCCTACGACCGTGGCCAGCAGTATGACTGCCGCCAACTTTGGATCTGCGGCGACGGCAGGATCGGTGTAGGCCAGCCCGGCCAATCCGATCCCCATGACAAAGTGTGTGGCTGTATCCATATTTGTCGCTCCTTTTTTGTATTAAATCCTGTACTTATTACTACCCAAATTTACTGTAAACGATCAGCAGGGTCGATTCGTCATCGAAATTGTGAACGTTTTGTGCGTTTTCTGTCAAACTTTTTACGGGTACTATATGATAAAATTTATATCGGAGTTCAACTTACTCCCGAATTCATACATCTCTAAGGGGGAGTTACTCACAGTGGATAATATTAGTTATAAGGCTACTTCAGATACGGCTACCTATTCGGTTAAATCCAAACCACCCGGTAAGGCTGGGACATGGAAAGATTTTATAACGGTCACCAAGCCAGGTATTCTGCGCACCAATCTGGTTGCGGCATTTGGCGGTTTTTGGTTGGCTTCACAATGGGACGTTGACTATATAAAGCTGATTCTGACGTTGCTAGGTACAATGCTGGTTATGGCGTCTTCTTGTGTTTTTAACAATTATTTTGATCGTGAACTGGATTTGAAAATGGAGCGTACACGCAATCGCTCACTGCCAACAGGGCGTTTGACTCCCACAACGGTGTTGTCATACGCTATTATTTTGGGTGTTGTCGGGCTGGCTGTTTTGTTCTCTTTTTCTGGTGTCAAGGCAGGATTGCTCGGTATACTCGGCATGTTCGTATACGTCGGTATTTACACGCTTTGGCTGAAACGCTCATCCACATGGAGTACATCCATTGGCGGTATTTCGGGCGCAATGCCTCCTGTGATCGGCTATGTGGCCGCTTCGGGTCGTATTGACTTGGGCGCATGGCTCTTATTCGCTCTTTTGTTCCTATGGCAGCCGCCTCATTTTTGGGCACTTGCAATCCGCAGGGTCGAAGAATACCGCGCAGCAGGATTTCCGTTGTTGCCTGTCGTGAAAGGCATTCAGCGTACTAAAATTCAAATGATTCCTTATATCGTGTTGCTGATTCCGGTACCGATCCTGATGTATGCTTATGGATATGCTGGCATGATTTTCATGATCGTTTCCGTATTGCTGTCCGTGCTCTGGGCATTTTATGCTTTTAAAGGTTTTACCATTAAAGAAGAAGAGACGGATTCCTGGGCTAAAAAAGTATTTTTCTTTTCCATTAACCATCTGACACTCAGCTTTCTGCTGATGATCGTGGATACGGTTCACAAGTTCTAAGACAAGATATTTTTAAAAATTTTATTGCTGTGTAACATTTAGCTGTCCATCAGGCATAAAAGCTGCCTGGCGGACAGCTTTTTTTGTGGATGGTTTTCATGACTAGGGTTCTCAGAACTATAGAACAGGCGGGTTTAAAATATACTCTTCCAATCCTGCTTTTTCCAATTGGGCGATCACATATTCATCTGGTGTGCCTTCGACTCCTGCGTATCCTTTGCGGGTATATATATGAAGCGCATCTGGAAAAGAGTCGGCAAGCACACCACGTATTTTTTTGCCGGAGCTGTCATTGTCCATAAACAAGTATATTTCGTCATGCTTGGCCTGCTTGCGGAGGGACTCCAGTTTTACTGAGTTTAGCGTGCCGAAGGTGCATAAGATATGAACCTCGGGATCAAGTAAACGACGAAGTTTACTGCGGTCATTTTTCCCTTCAACGATAACGGTAATCGTCATCTTGGTCACCCCCTGCCTAAAGCCTGTGCTCGAAATTCCCCGGGAAATGAAAGAATATGTGTATAGTGTAGCTCCAAACAGGGTTCTCATGCAAAAAAGCAACAAAACAGCCTGCCAGAAGTGGCAGGCATGGGTACAAGGGCGGCATGTTAGGGCAATTCAGACATTAAATCCAGCAAGTACAGAGAATAATGACGAGTAGAATATAAAGAACCAGAATGGTGCCGGTCGAAGTCCCAAATCCACCACAAGAAACAGGGCTCACAGGATGACAGTGGCTCACGGAATGCACCTCCCTTCATACATAAATGTTCAGTCAAACCAGTCTATGTTGATAAGGGCTTTAGGTACTGTGCATTCGCCTTCTTGTAAGGTACTTTGGGCGTTAAAGGGGGAGCATCTCAAGCGATCTAGGAATGATACGGCCCTGGGGCAGACAGCGGCGGTGTCGGGAATAACCGCTGAATAGGAATGAACAGCAAGCCGGTCATTAAAATCAGAAAAGCGATAAAAAAAGGTGAAAAATGAACAGGGAGCTGCCCGGCAAGCACTGGTCCGGCAAAGGAGCCGATAGACGTGGCAATGGATTGCAGTGCAAAGGTTTTGCCCAACCTTTCTCCTCCAAGCCGTATAAAGAGTGAGGCCAAGGCTGGAAACGTAATGCCTTTGGCTGTTCCGAGTATAAAGAGTACGACTCCAATCACGGATTCGGGTAAGGTGGCAAGGGCATAGAAGCTCAGAGACATCAGTAGGATGCCGCAAATCAGCCGGATCATCGGTGAATACTTGTTCAGAAAAAGTAGACTGAGTGTGCAAAGCGCTCCCAGACTGATAATGGAAAAGAGCAGTCCCGTGGACATCATGGACGCAGTGCCATTGTTGCGTAACGGGATTTCATAAAATAAAATGCCTTGTGCGCACGCCAAAACAAAAGGTACAAGCAGGTAGCGCCAATTGAATGGTAAAAGCGGCTGCGCTCCGGTCAATGGAGCGGGTGCTACTTGCCCATCAGACAGTTGAGCCTGGAGAGCAGGTGCCTTTTTAGGCAAGGTAAAATAAGCCATCAGTCCTGTGACCACGAGAATGATGCCCAGAGAACGGAAGGTTTCGCTAAACCCAAAGCTGGCTACAATGAACGCGCCTGCCGCTGGAGACAGGACAGAGGCCAGCGTGTGAACGACGCCATGTCCTGACATATATTTACCCTGCGTAACCGGGTGATCGGATAGCTGGGCGAGCATAGTCATGCAAGCCGGGGACAAAAAAGCCAGCACAAAGCCGCTGATTGCACGAAGAAAAAGCAGCTCCCATGGCGTATGAATGTATGCCTGAATGATCAGGATGATCCCTGCGGCTGTCAGGCTGAACATAATATATCGGCGGCTGCCGTGTTTATCTACTCTTGGCCCCGCCATTAAGTTACCGGGCAGATGAGTCAGGGAGTATATGCCCAGCATCCAGCCGATAAAGGTGGGCGCTGCGCCCAGAGAGATGGCGAATGGTGTCAGAATAGGATATTGTGCATGCAGATCAAAAAAAGCGATGAACAAAAACAGATACAGCCAGAGGGCTGTTTTCAAGTGGATGACCCCCTTTCCTTAAATGGACTTTCTATGCTGCTATGTGGCATTAGCTCTTTCTAAGTTGTACGCTGGAGTGGACGAACATAGACCCTTTTTGTGCGGACAAGGGGCGGAAAAGAGCTAAGCTGACAGGGAGTTATGTAATCATGTATAATTACAGAGACGATTTTACAATTCAAAAGATGCAGTTGAAAACGGGAGTGTAGTGAAATGGATAAGAGCGTCTGGACAGAGTTTTTAAAACAAAATTGGCAGATCGTTCAGGATAACTGGCTGTATATATTAATCGGGCTTGTCCTATTGCTTGTCATATTGAAGGTTGTGAGAACCCTTGTTAAATGGCTGATTGTCATTGTGGTGGTTGTGGGCTTGCTGATCTACAGCGGTATTTCCTTTGATCAGGTCGGTAAGGTGGTTACCCAAGCGAAGGATGATGCGATTAACAAGTTTCAGAGCGAGGCCCTGAACATGATGATCAAGGAAGGACGGGATGCGAAATACACCTCTAACGGAGACGGTACATTTTCGGTAACCAGCTCCAATCTGGAGGTAAAAGGTCCGTTCGATGGCGATAAGGTCAAGGTATGGTTTCAGGGCATGCCGCTGGGCGAGTGGAGTATGAGCGACACCGTCAAGAAATATATCGAAAGTGCGAAAGGCTCGGCTGTAACACAACAGTCGCCGCAGTCGCCGTAAAGACAGGGGGAGCATGATGAAACCATCCTGGCTGGAGCCTGTCCTTCATTGGAATGGCGTGACGGTGTTTTTGATCGCTATCGTTCTTTTTTCGTTAATACAGGGCTGGCGGCGAGGAGCTTCCAGATCTGTAGGTGCGCTATTCGGTCTCATTGTGGATGGCATACTGACCGTTGCCGGGATTTTGTGCTCATTAGGGTTGGCTATGTGGCTTTCACCGAAGGTGCAGCAATGGCTGGCCGCTTATATGGAGCATTTGCCGCAACGGGGACTGAGCGGAATTGAGCAATTTTATTATACGCTTGTAGCAGGGCTTGAAGGCTTTCCGCTGCTGCGTTTTGCCGTCTTGTTCATGCTCAGCTATGCTGTTGCGCAATTTGTGCTGCGTGCGATTTATGTGATGGTGGTGGGTGGCAGATCGGATTCCTCTCTGCGTGAGCAGGAAAAGAGATCGGGCTTTTTCAGCAGGCTGGCGGGGGCCGGGATTGGTACCCTTATCGGTGGAGCACGCGCTGTGATGGTCATAGCGTTACTGTTTATAGGTGTAAGTTTATACCCGGACAGCGGGTTTAGCAGCTATGTTCAGGCTTCACCGATTTATAAACAAGGGGCGCAATCGGTCATTGAACCTTTGTCCGGTACGCTGATTAAGGATAAGCTGCCCGTATTTACGCAGGCCGTCACCAAGGAATTGAACGGCATTTTGCAGCGTAAATATGAAATGATTGACCGGGATATTCCGAACGATATTGAGCAGGCCGCGACCAAGATTACACAGGGTGCAAGCGGCGATGAACAAAAAGCCAGAGCGCTGTATCAGTGGGTAGGCACACGTATTAGCTATGATTACGGCAAAGTAGAAGCCTATGAGCAGCGTGGTGACTGGCATGAGCAGACGCCCAGAGATACGTTTGATACACGCAAGGGTGTCTGCATTGACTATGCCCGTCTGTATGCGGTGATGGCCCGTTCTCAGGGACTTCAGGTCAAGGTGGTGACCGGGCTTGGCTACAACGGACAGGGAGGCTACGGTTCACATGCCTGGAATGAAGTGTACTTGAGTGGGCAGAATCAGTGGATACCGTTAGACCCGACCTGGGCGCAGAGTGGAGACTGGTTTAATCCGCCTGGTTTTGCCCAGACACATATCAAGGATAAAGTGATTTAAAAAGGAGTGGAAAAGGGCACATGAGAAAGATGGACAACGAGCAGGGAAAAGACAACGAGACGTCCGACCGAAAAAGATTCAGCTTCCGGATCAATCTGTTCTTTTTCAGCTCGTTCATTATATTTACAGTCATTATTGTAAGATTGGCGATACTTCAATTCGTAGATGGACCTCAGCTCAAGCAGCAGGAGGCCAGTAATGTTACCAAAAATGTGCCGCTTACGCCGATTCGCGGAACGATTTACGATGCAACCGGGCAGAACAGGCTGGCGTATTCTACACCTGTACAATCGCTGTATATCACGCTCTCCAAAAACTACAGCGACCTTTTGGAGAAATCGCGTGATCCTGATAAAAAGCTGTTGCCTGAGCTGGAGAATATGACACAAAAGCTGGCAAATCGGTTTGCTGAATATGGCAATAAAGATGAGCCCAAAATGACGGCAGCGCAAATTATGGACGCTATGGACCGGAACTATCAACGGTTTAGCGGTTTTACGCCCCGCCTGATTAAAACCAATCTTAATAAAGATGAAGTTGCCTATTTCATGCAGCATAAGAGTGAGTTTCCAGGGTTAGATGTTGTTGAGGAAACTGTACGTCATTATGATCCTGATACGGTGGCTGTCCAAACAGTGGGTTACATTAAAAGCTATAAAAGTGCGCGTGAAAACCTGGATAAATATAAAAATATTCAAAAATCCATGTCAGCGGAAAATGATCCGGGACTCATCTATATGGATAACGAATCTGTTGGTTTTGATGGGCTGGAATATCAATATCAGGAACAATTACGGGGGAAAAATGGCTATAAAACGGTTCCAATTGATCCGCGCAATATGCCGGAGGGTGTAGATTCTGTTACTCCTCCGCAAAAAGGAAATAATATTTATTCAACGATTAACAAAGAAATTCAGGTTAAGACTGAAAATGCCATTATGGATCAATTGAGATGGCTCCATACACACGCTGTATCTGGCAGGACTCATCCTTATGCGAAAACAGGCTTTGCTGTCGCAATGGAAGTGGATACTGGTAATGTGGTAGCCATGGCGAGCATGCCGGATTATGATGCGAATTACTGGCAAACGGGTACAATTTCCACAGATAAATATAAAGAGATTGAACATGTGTATCAAAACGCCACAATTAAGAACGTTGGCTCTGGCCAATCTGGACAGCACCCTGATTCTACTGTACTTCTCGGATCAACTATTAAACCGCTGTCCGTTCTTATTGGATTGGAAGAAGGACTGTTTACAACAAATACGTACTATCAAGATACAGGAGCGGCTTATTTCGGACGTAATAACTCCTCACGGGTGCGCAACTCATCTGGTCATGTGTACGGTTCAATGGACCCGGCAACCGCTATTCGCCATTCCTCCAATGCCTTTATGGTCGATATGGTTGGCAAACGCTTATATAACAAATACATCAACAATGCCGCAGAAGACCAGGGTGTTAACGTATGGGATCGTTATATGAAGGAGTTTGGATTAGGTGTTTCTACTGGAGTAGACTTGCCCGGTGAGTTCCGGGGGTGGCGGGAGTACACGAGTAAATCAGAGTCAGCACTTTCTAAATTGGCATATGCATCCTTTGGTCAACAAGGTAAATATACACCTATGCAACTTGCCCAATACACAACGATGATTGCTACCAAGGGCAAACGGATGGAGCCACATTTGGTCAGTCAAATTAAAGATACCAACGGTAATGTAGTTCAAACAATTAAGCCGAAGGTACTGAATGAAGTGAAATTTCCGGATGCTTATTGGAATGAAGTTATACGCGGGATGTCAACAGATGTCAGCGCATTTAAAGGTTTCCCTTACGACTATGCTCGTAAAACGGGGACATCACAGCAAAGCGTAGGCGGAACACTGAAGGATAACGGGGTATTTATTGCCTTTGCGCCCCGCCAGAATCCCAAACTGGCTGTAGCGGTTGTCATTCCGGAAGGTGGCTTTGGGGCCTGGAGCGCGGGACCTGTGGCACGTAAAATCTTTGATGCCTATGATGAAGTTTATGGGTTGGACGGAGTACCTAAGAAAAAGGATGCTACAGCATCCGATTCAAGTGCAGTCAAACAGCCATAATAATGTACTACGTAGCATTTCAAAAAAAGCTTCTCTCAGCCTTTGTGCCGAGGGAAGCTTTTTTTTATGATCTTTATACGTTTTCTTACAAAATTGTCACCATCAAATTCATTGTTATGTACGCCTATTATGGTAGGATCAGGAATATGAGAACCCCGGCGAAAGGAGTAACGACCAGCTAATATGAACAGAGGAAGTTTGGATAAGAAGTTTTCATTCAAAAAGAAAAGCCATGAAGAAAATGAAGAGACACAAAAAAAGCGGACGGTTTATCGGACCAATCTTCTTTTTTTCAGTGTTTTTGTGTTATTTGCCATTATCTTTACCAGACTGGCGGTCTTACAGTTTGTGCAATCGGCAGAGCTGAAGGAGCAGCAGCAGTCCGTAAATACGAAAAATGTTCCGTTAGCCCCGAGTCGGGGTACGATTTATGACTCTACGGGTCTCGTCAAGCTGGCTTATTCAACTCCGGTACAGTCGCTGTATGTGACCTTATCAAAGGATTATAGCAAACGTGCAGAAAAAGACCGTAAGCCGGGAAAAAAGCTGCTTCCTGAGTTTAATGCTTTTGCTGAAAAGCTTGCTGCCAAGCTGAGTGAGCTAGGAAGTACGGAGGGTGAGCAACTTGATGTAGAGAAAATTAAGGAACGGCTGGACAAGGACTACACTCAATATAGGGGCTTTACTCCGCGTCTGGTCAAATCTGACTTGAATCGGGAGGAAATCGCCTATTTTCTGGAGCATCGGCAGGAGTTCCCTGGAATTGAGATTGTAGAAGAAAGTGTGCGCCATTATGACCCGGATCGGGTGGCGGTGCAAACGATTGGATATATGTACAAGTTCAAAGGAGCGCGTACCAATCGGCCAAAATACAAGGAGATATATCAAGCCAATTCGGAGGTCCTAAGACCCGAACAGGTTTACTCGGAAAGTGAGACCGTCGGATATGATGGCTTGGAGCTTCAGTATCAGGATGAGCTGAGAGGAAAAAACGGCTATAAAACGATAGAGGTAAATCCGCGTAGCATGCCGGAAGGCATTGAATCCATTACTCCGCCGGAAAAGGGATACCATCTGTATTCCACCATCAACAAGGAAATTCAGCAAAAAACCGAACAAGCGATTGTGGATCAGCTTCGTTGGCTTCATACCCATCCGGTATCGGGTAAGCTCCACGGCGATGCCACCACTGGCTTCGCTGTAGCGATGGAGGTCGAGACAGGAAATGTCGTAGCGATGGCCAGTATGCCGGACTATGACTCCAATGTATGGAAAACGGGAAGTACATCGCCTTCGGTATATGACGAAATTCAGCATAAAATGGGGAACGGAACGATTAAATCCGTCCCTAGTGGAAAAGCGGGTCCGCACCCGGAATCCTCGGTGCTGCTGGGTTCAACCATTAAACCCCTAACCGTGCTGATCGGCTTGAAGGAAAACTTATTTTCTCCCGGACAAACTTATCTGGATACGGGGAGCGCATACTATGGTAAAAATCGTTCCAGCCGGGTTGGTAATTCGAGTGGCCACGTGTATGGTCCTCTTACCCCCAGCAGGGCAATTGAAGTCTCATCGAATAATTTCATGGTGGATATGATCGGCAAGCCGCTGTATGCCAAATATGGAAGTAATGCAGGGGTGCATCAGGGAATTGATGTATGGGACAAGTATATGAAGGAATTTGGATTAGGCGTACCGACTGAAGTCGATCTGCCAGGCGAGTGGGCAGGCAGACTTGAGTATACGAGCAAGCATGAAAGTGCGCTGACACGTTTGGTACAGGCATCCTTTGGTCAACAGGGGAAATATACGACGATGCAGCTTGCCCAGTATACGACCGTGCTGGCAACGAAAGGCAAGCGTATGCAGCCGCATTTGGTCAGTAAAATTGTGGATGATCAAGGCAACCTCGTGCGTGAGTTCAAGCCCAAGGTGCTGAATGAGGTTGCTTTTTCAGATACGTACTGGAATACGGTGATTCGCGGTATGGCTACGGATGTTAAAGCATTTAACGGGTTTCCGTATGATTATGCCCGTAAAACGGGGACTTCCCAGCAGGTAGTGGGACGTGCGGTTAAAGATAACGGGGTGTTCATTGCTTTTGCTCCGCGTCAAAATCCGAAGCTGGCCGTCGCGGTCATTATTCCTGAAGGGGGCTTTGGCGCGACGAGCGCTGGACCTGTGGCGCGTAAAATATTTGACGCATATGACGAGGTTTACGGGCTGGATGGTATCCCTAAAAAGCGGCAGACCGCAAAGTGAGGACTTGAATTCTTTTGTGGGCTACTCTTTTTCATGGTAAAATGTCGTTGGACATAAGGGACATACAGGAGGAAGAGAACCCATGGGAGAAAACCAATATAAATACAAACTGCTTGCGCTCGACATGGATGGAACTTTATTGAACGACAATCATGAAATTACGCTGGAAACGATCAACTGGATTAATAAGGCGATTCAAGAGGGGATTCACGTGTGCTTGTCTACCGGACGAGCGGCGATGCATGCCTTGCCCTACGGACAGCAGCTCGGCCTGGATACACCTATGGTGACGGTAAACGGCAGTGAGGTATGGAAATCCCCTCATGAGCTGTGGCGCCGTTATTTGCTTGATAAGGAGTTGGTTCGGAAAATGCACCAGATTGCTGTAGAAACAGATTCCTGGTTCTGGGCTTACTCGACGGAGGAATTATATAATAGAGATCGTTGGCCGGATACGTTGGATACACAGGAATGGCTCAAATTCGGTTATAATACGGAAAATGACGAAATTCGGAATCAAATTTTGCTCAAGCTTCAGGACATGGGCGGACTTGAAATTTCCAACTCTTCCATGACGAATCTGGAAATCAACCCAGCGGGCATATCAAAAGCCAGTGGGATTGCAGAAGTATGCGATTTGCTCGGGATTACAATGGAGCAGGTAGTTGCAGTAGGTGACAGTCTGAATGATTTGGCTGTAATTCAAGCGGTTGGACTGGGTGTTGCGATGGGCAATGCACAGGATACGCTAAAAGAAGCGGCCGATCTGGTCGTAGCTTCGAATAATGAAGATGGCATCGTAGAAGTTATCCGTGATTATGTACTTGTCTAGGAAAACGAATGATAAAGCATCTGGGATAATTGGACGAGAAGGAGGGAGCCAGTGGACATTGTAAGCTGGATTATTATCGTTGCGCTGTTCATTGTTGGCATGGCCGGGGCAGTATATCCCGTATTGCCAGGGGCGCTCGCCATCTATTTTGCATTTTTTGTGTACGGCTGGTTTTTCTCGTTTGCTCCATATAATGTATGGTTTTGGATCATACAGACACTAATAGTAGTTGCACTATTTGTTGCAGATTATGCCGTCACTGCGTGGGGGGTCAAACGATTTGGCGGCTCACGTCTGTCCACGATCCTTAGTACCATCGGGATTATTATCGGCCCTTTTGTTATTCCGGCGTTTGGTCTGATTTTAGGGCCGTTTATTGGCGCTGTGCTGGGTGAGCTAATTAGCAAGGCCCCGCTGGATCGAGCGATTAAAGTGGGCTTTGGTTCTGTATTAGGGCTGTTTACCAGCACCGTGATGAAAGTAATTTTACAGCTTGTCATGATTCTTGTATTCTTGATTTGGGTGTTCTAGTTTAACACCTATGCTTGTGATTTGCAGAGACAGAATCGACATGCGGCTCCGCACCGGTGATGGCTCAGGCCATGACTGCTTTGCGGAGCTTTTGCATGCGTGTCAACAGCAAGAAAGAAGGGAACGCATTTTGTCCAATAAAGAAACATTTCTTAGAGGCACGCTTATTTTAGCCGCAGCCGCCTTGGTGGCGAGAGTGCTGGGTCTGGTGCAGCGAGTTCCGCTAGAGCATTTGCTTGGTTCCGTAGGGAACGCCTCGTTTACGATTGCGAACAATGCTTATTTGATGTTGCTCACGGTGGCTACAGCAGGTATTCCAAGTACGTTGAGCAAAATGGTCTCCGAGCGTTATGCGCTGAATCGGCCTACAGAAGCACGACGTGTGTACCATGCGGCGTTGCTGTTTGCGGCGGCGGCTGGCATTATCATTACGGTGGTGCTGTATTTTGGCGCGCCTTATTTTGCCGAGCATGTGGCGGGAGTTCCTCAGTCGGCCTTGGCTATTCAGGCATTGGCACCTGCCTTGCTGCTGTTTCCCGCCATTGCCATGATGCGCGGGTACTTCCAAGGGCGCGGTAATATGACCGCAGGCGGTATTTCACAAATTGTGGAGCAGGTCGCACGGGTAGCTACTGCTATTTTGCTCGCATTTATTATTTTGAAGCTCGGTTATGGAGATCGTGAGGTTGCGGCCGGGGCATCGTTCGGAGGTGTCATGGGAAGCATTGGCGCACTGGCGGTCATGCTGTATTACACGGTGAAAATGCGTCGCCAGGATCGTCAGGATCGACAAGAGCAATTCCAGGAGGAAAGCTCCGCATTGCCGTTGATGCGCATTTACAAAGACATTTTTACGCTGTCTATTCCAATTGTATTGTCTTCTTTGACAGTTCCGGCCGTTAACTTTATTGATACGTCGATTGTGGTTAGACTACTGTCCGTCCAAATCGGCTTGGATCAGGCAACGACCCAGTTGGGTTATTTGGGAGCACGTGCGCAGAGTGTGGCGGGGATTCCGCCGATTTTGGCTATCGCGCTCAGTCAATCGCTCATTCCGATCATTTCGGCGGCTTTTGCCCGCAAGGATGAACAGCATTTGCAAAATCAGATGACGCTGGCCTTGCGGATCTCTATTTTGACTGGAATGCCGATTGTGTTGGCCTTGTGTGTAACCGCCTATTCCATCAATGGCTTACTGTTCAGTTCGCTTGGAGGCAGCGGGATTATCGCTGTTCTGACACTCGGAACGATATTCCAGATCACGATGATGACCTCTAACTCGATTTTGATCGGTATGGGCAAACCGCGTATTTCAATGGTTAATGTCTTGGTCGGTATCGTTGTTAAGCTGGCTGCGAGCTGGTTGCTGGCTGGTTGGCTCGGGATTTACGGCATCATTGCCGCAACCGGATTATGTTTCCTCGTGATTACGCTGCTGAATTTGCATGTGCTCAAAGGCATCGTATCCTTCTCCATCATGGGCCGTCGCTGGGCAGGCTTTCTGACCGCAGTCGTGCTTTCGGGAGCCATTGGATACGGTGTGAATGAGGCTTGTATTCTGCTGATTCATATCATGCCTGCACGTGTGGCCTTCTTCATCGCGTGCTGTATTGCCGGGGCGGCTGTACTGGTATGCTATTTGGTGCTGCTGGTTGTGCTGCGCGTACTGCGCAGGGACGAGTTGGGTAACTACCCGCGTGTGTTGCAAAAGGTACTGCGTCCACTGATGCGTCTCCAGCGTGAGTCCACAGGGCAACGAGGCTAAAAGAAGTATAGGCAGCCCTCCAGCTTTTTTAGTGGAAAGGCCGCAGGCTGGCATGCGCGTCATGGGCCATCGCTGTTTTTTGGATGCCATGGCGGTGCTCATGCCGCATGGCAAATAACAGCGGTCGCTTTGGTTCGCTGAGATGCCCAAGCGTGGAGCCGTCCTGAAACCAGTCGTAACGGGGGATCGGATCATAAGGCGTATCCGACCAGACGGCGTTCAGCTCTGGGCTGTATAGGCGTTGTCCCGGCGGCAGCCATTCATGTGCCAGTAGCGCTGCACTCTCTTCAGGAGAGCGCAGCGCTTTTTCTTTGTCCGGAGTGAACAGTCCTGGCCAATAGTCGCTGCGTGAGCCCGTATGCGGCACGCTGGTAGCGAATGCTGTTACTTGATCCAGCACCTGCTGGTGACTGAACAGCATGGCATACAGACTTTTACCGAAGCCGATCCGCTCATCCAGATGGCCGAATCGCTCCATCACAAGTCCGGCGAGGCCGCCGTTTAGCCCAAGCGGAAATATGACCTGATTCAACTGGAGCCAATCGTGCAAATAAAAGCCCGGCTTGTGCGTCACAAATTTTTGGAAATAAGGATCTTTCACCACCCGGCCCTCAATATAGTTTTGTTCATTAATGATCAGGGCTACGCTTAAGAGAGAACTGTCCCGCCAAGCCCAGAAACGTTCCCAGAAGGGTCTCATGAATGGTGATACATGAAAATGGGGGAGCAAATGAAAGCAGCTTCGGCCCAGATGACGGCTGTGCATGTATAATTGCAGCTGCGGGTAGGCGTCCTGAAAAATAAGGGCATTGCAGCGCTCCAGCAACCGATATAACCATTCCTTTTCCAGTTCGCTGAACAGACTGTCGATCAGACCGCCCTTCAAATCGGTCATGTTATAGCCACCATTGCGAGAAACCAGATGAGCCAGCAGCGCCCAATGTAACTCGGGGTAGCCGTGATAGCACTCAAGATAAGCGGCTGTCCGGGTGATGTTGCTGCGATTTTCCTGTGCTGTATCGTTCTTGATCCGTTCGACCAGCTCACAGTCCGTTTCGCATAAGGGCATATTCAGAGTAGAGGGACGGGAAGCGGGTCCATTCACCATCATGAGTGCTTCGGCTTCATCCATGGCGGCCTGTGCGGCTTGGTCATCCCACGGCAGCTCACGCAGTGGATAGCGCAGCTTGCGGGACTCGGTCCAGGCCGCCCGCTTGCCTTCCCACGCTTCCTCCGCAGCACGTGGTACGGAACCGAGCAGCTTTAGCCCCCTCTGAAGCTGGCGTGATGCCACATGGAACCATTCGGTGAAAGACATACTGGATAACCTCCTTTCAAAGTCTGAGAACACTCCGTATTCCGCTAAGTATGCAGGGATGTTCTAAGTGTGTTCTGAAGTATATTGTTAGTATGTCTCGATGGCAGGGCCTCCAATCGGTGATTCGGGAATAATAGGGGAGTGTGCAAAAGCGCCACTTGGCGTTACAATAGATAGAAAGCACAAGCTCTTTTTTACAAACAGAATTCAAGGAGGAATCATCCATGCAAAAGATCGTCTCTCATGAAGACTTTAATAAGGCAATATCCACTTCTGGCGTAACAGTAGCTGTGTTTAAGGCGGACTGGTGCGGAGATTGTCATTTCATTGATCCGTTCATGCCTGATGTGGAACAGCAATATGCAGACAAGCTTACATTGATTGAAATTGATGTAGAGCAGGCCGAAAGTGTCAGCCAGGAGCAGAATGTGTTGGGTATTCCCAGCTTTATCGCTTACAGTGAAGGGCGCGAGCTAGTGCGTCTGGTAAACAAACTGCGCAAATCCCGTGAGGAAATCGAGCAATTTTTGGACCGGGCAGTAGAAGTACACGCCAGCTTGGCTAAATAATTGATGTTGTGCATGGCATAAGGGTTCCGAGGGGAATTCTATTCATTAGGGCATTCAGAAAGCCGCTTCCTTCCAAAGGGGGCGGCTTTCTCACGGGACACGTTCACATTTTGTCAACAAAGCACGTATGTCAAGGAACGATATATCAGTTATAATTATTTTAAGTGATCATTTCACAACATTATGAAGTGAATAAATATTATATTTGGAAGGATACGGGTGAATTCTTTGAATAACAAAATCAGAATATTAAAGTGGCTTGCACTCGTAACATGTATTGTCATGTTTCTGGCTACCTTCGGTGGAGGCGTCGTGACGCGGACGGATTCGGGTCTCGGCTGTGGACGGGAATTCCCGCTTTGTAATGGCAAGCTGGTTCCGGCGCATACGATCGCATCTGTTATTGAGTTTACGCATCGCTCTGTTAGTGCCATGGCTGGCATACTCTCCATTGCCTCTTTTGTTGGCTTTTTGCTGTTTATGAAGCATCGTAAGGATTTACAGTTATTCTCGTTGCTGACGTTAATGTTTGTCATCATACAAGGAGCGATGGGGGCACTGGCTGTCATCTTCTCCCAATCGGCTGCAGTCATGGGGCTGCATTTTGGCTTTGCGCTTATCGCTTTTGCCAGTGCGACCATGATGACGCTGGGGGCCTGGCAGGAGCATGCGGATTCACGCTACACCCCGCGTCTGATTCCTGGGCCTGTCAGTCGGGGCTTTCGTAACTTTATATGGCTATCGACGATTTATACCTATATTGCTGTCTATTCAGGGGCGTTGCTTAGTCACTCGGTCATCCAGAAGGTTGTAAATATTGGGGGCTTCATATCTCCGCTGCTGCTTCATCAGATTTCAGCTGGCCTGCTGTTCGTCATTATCTTGGCTGTGGGTCACTACTCATACCGGTATCACCCGAATCACCGGGATATCCGTATATTGGGTGTCGTATCGGTCTTGTTAATCTTGCTTCAAGTGGTGATTGGAATTATCTTGTTGTACGTCAACAGACCTGAAATCTACATGTTTATCGTGCTGGGACATATGCTGGTGATTGCATCGTTGTTCTCCATCTTGGCTTATCTGAGCTATCGTGTATGGCAATTGTCACCGGACCGCAAGCTTGTTCCGACCCAAGCACAACGTACCTAAGCATTTCATAGATCATAGTGAAACGGATATTTTGCCCAAGTGGCGTTGAAGCACGTATAATAGCATATAAGAAACAAACCAGGTCCGCGAGTTTCTCGAGGGCTTGATTTGCTTAGGAGGAATCGTCCAGTTGATCTACCAGAATTTGCGCCAATTTATTGAAGCGCTACGTAAAGAAAATAATCTTCAAATTATAGAAGCACCTGTCGATCCTTATTTGGAACTGGCCGAAATTCATCGGAGAGTTATTGAGGAAGAAGGCCCGGCATTGCTGTTCACCAATGTAAAAGGTACTCCGTTCCCTGTAGCCAGCAATCTGTTTGGCACAAACCGTCGTGTGGATATGGCCTTTGGGCCTCGCCCGGAACAACTGATGGATGCGATTGTAGGGGCGACCAAAACATTGCTTCCACCTACCCCCAAGGCATTGTGGAATGAACGTGGACTGATTAAGGACATGCTAAAAGTAGGGCTGAAAACGGTATCCCATAGCGAGGCTCCTGTACTGGGAGTTCGCCGTACGGATGCTCCGCTGGCTCCACTTCCAAGAGTGACGAGTTGGCAGGATGACGGGGGGCCGTTTATCACGCTTCCGCTCGTATATACCGAGAAGCCGGGTCAGTCCAAGGATCATAATTTGGGCATGTATCGCATCCAGATTTATGATGATCAGACCACCGGGATTCACTGGCAAATCCATAAAGGCGGCGGCTTTCATTATCATGAAGCTGAGCTGCGTAATGAGCCGTTGCCTACGACCGTTATTATCGGCGGGCCACCTGCTCTGATTGCATCCGCAATTGCTCCAGCACCGGAAAATCTGCCTGAGCTGCTACTTGCCTCGCTCATTATGGGCGGCAAGCTGCCAATGACAGAAGACCCACTCGGCGGTCACCGGATTCCGGCAGAGGCCGAATTTGCGATCAGCGGCTATGTGCCGCCTCACGAACGTCGCCCGGAAGGACCGTTTGGCGATCATTTTGGCTACTACTCCTTACAGCATGATTTCCCTGTATTTCATGTCAAGCATATGTACCACCGTAAGGATGCCATTTATCCAGCAACCATTGTAGGTAAACCACGGCAGGAGGATTATTATCTCGGCGAATTTTTACAACGTCTGCTGTCACCTGCCTATCCGCTTGTGATGCCTTCCGTTAAGTCTCTGTGGGCTTACGCAGAAACGGGTGTACATGCATTGGCAGCGGCAGTTGTGCGTGAAAGCTATTCCCGCGAAGCGCTAGTATCAGGCTTTACCATTTTGGGACAGGGCCAATTGTCATTGACCAAATTCCTGATGCTGACGGATCGAGTCATTGATTTATCTGATTTTAACCTGCTGCTGGAAACCATTCTGGAGAGATTTAATCCAGCGACGGATTTATTTATTTTCAATCATACGTCTCACGATACACTTGATTATACGGGCCGAAAGCTGAATCACGGCAGTAAAGCGATCCTGATGGGCGTAGGTGAGCCTATACGTGAACTGCCTCGTGCCTATGAAGGAGGCGACCTGCCGGGAATTCGCGAAATTGAGCCGTATTGCGGAGGATGTCTCGTCGTATCCGGTGCGACCTTTGATCAGGAGCCTGAGCTGGCAGCGCGGGTACTGGAGCGTTTGTCTGCGGGCGAGCAGGAATGGCCGCTTGTCTTTATTGTAGATGATGCCAAGGAAGTCGTTCGCTCACAAGCATCATTCCTGTGGACGGTGTTTACGCGGTTTAACCCGGCTACGGATATGTATGCAGACAGCGAGGTCCGTTTGCATCATTTGAACTACAAGCTGCCAATTGTAGTGGATGCACGTATGAAGCCGGGCTACCCAGATGAAGTGCTGCCGCGCGAGGATATTGTTAAGCTTGTAGACCAACGGTGGACGAGTTATTTCGCTTGACGCCCTAGCCAACCCAACAACCGGATTTTACATTCATAAAAGGAGGCGTGAGCATGATACGCAAGCTGCTAGGCGAGCCGCCACGTGTGAACAAGGGCATCCTGCTGGATGCTATGAACAGCATGTCAGACATGCTGAAACTGCTGGAGCGGCAAATTCAGGCCAGTGGAGATCCGACTCATGCTTTTCGCAAGGCGGATATTTTGACACGCGGCCTGATGTCATCTCTGGATGAGCTGGAGCAGAGCCATCATGCTGCCGCCTTTTTCCGAACGAAAGTCAAAGCAGGATATGCCGAGGATATGAGCGTGGATGAGAAATCGGATTACGCGCTGTATGTCTTCTTTTATAAAGACGGGTTTGTGCGGGTATTTTCCATTCTGGATAAGCTTGGGAACTGGCTCAACGATCTGTATGATCTGAAAACGGGTCAGTACAAGGCACATTATTCGTATTTTACAGTGCTGCGGCAATTCAGATATTTGAAAATGCATCCTGAAATGACCGACAGCTTAATTGATATCAAGGACTCATATACCGATGCTATTAACCGACTGCGCAAGCGGCGCAATACGGAGATACACTATATGAATACAGAAATGCAGGATGATCTCTGGCAGAGGCATCGTGCTTTGTATGGCAAGATACAACTGGAGGATCTGGATCATCACCTGGAGGATTTGAAGCAAGGTCTGGAGATGGTGAACCGTTCCCTGGCGACTGCCTTTCGTTATACGGCGAAACAGTGGGAGAACCGGGAAGCTCATCCATAATTATGTCAGAAAATATCCTTTGACAAAGCTATGTAAACTATCTATACTGAAATCTAGTTTCAGAAAATGCTTGAATTATGATTTTATATATTAAATTTAACGGACAGCTAAAGCTGGAGTTTAACATATTTTCTTATCCAGAGAGGTGGAGGGACTGGCCCGATGAAGCCCGGCAACCCGTTCCCTTCCGGTGTGAAACACCGGAAGGGAACATTATGGTGCTAATTCCTACAAAACCGCTAGACTTATAACGGTTTTGACAGATGAGAAAAGGTTCGCATGGTGGGGCCCTTTTCATTTCTGTGAAGGGGGCTCTTTTTGTATAATCATAGAGAAGGAATTTTATAATTCCTGAGAGATGAATGTCGCTTAAAAGGGTAAGGAAGAGTGAAGGGGGTCGCAGCACGTTGATAGAGCTTAAACAATTAACCAAGCATTATGGCAAAGGCAGCCGACGCGTTAGTGCGCTGTCCGGTTTGAATCTTTCCATAGAGCGTGGTGAAATATTTGGAGTCATCGGTCATTCCGGAGCGGGGAAAAGTACGCTGATCCGCTGTATTAATTTATTGGAACGTCCGACCTCGGGCGAGGTATGGGTAGATGGCGTGAATCTCGCCACGGTAAGTCAATCCCAGTTACAGAAACAGCGTCGTAAAATCGGAATGATCTTTCAGCATTTTAATTTGTTATCCTCGGCGACGGTATATGATAATATTGCCTTTCCGTTGCGCTTGGTAAATACGCCGAAGGAGAAGTTGGACCAGAAGGTTCGTGAATTGCTGGAACTGGTGGGTCTGGAAGAGCACAGCGCTAAATATCCGTCACAGCTCTCGGGTGGACAAAAGCAGCGGGTAGGTATTGCACGAGCGCTTGCCAGTGATCCTCATGTACTGCTGTGCGACGAGGCAACTTCGGCGCTTGATCCGCAGACGACAGGGTCCATCCTGAAATTGCTTTTAGACATTAACCAGCGCTTTAATTTGACCATCGTGCTGATTACGCATGAAATGCATGTCATTCAAAGCATCTGTGATCGTGTTGGTGTCATTCATCAGGGCGACATCGTGGAGCAAGGTCCGGTGGCAGAAGTATTCCTCAAGCCGCAGCATCAGGTGACCAAGGACTTTATCCAGCGGGAGTCTGAGCATCCCGAGGAGCTGCAAGCAGCGATTGCAGCAGCAGGAGGCGGCGAATCGGCGCATGTTGTACGGATTTCATTTTTGGGCAGCAAGACATACGATGCGATTCTGTCACGAACGGCTCGTAGTACCGGCGTTGATTTTGCGATCTTGCAGGGAACCATCTCCACAATTAAAAACGTACCGTATGGACAGCTTATCGTCCGTTTTGAAGGAAATCAGGAGGATATTGAGCATACGCTGCGGGAAGTGTCCGGTCAGGGGCTTGATGTGGAGGTGATCGGACAATGAGTGAACTTGATTTTTCACAAGTGAGTTGGGAAGAACTGGGTAACTCTACATTAGAGACACTTCAGATGCTCGGTGCATCTGCGTTGTTCACCCTTATTATTGGTCTGCCTCTCGGAATTTTATTGTTTTTGGCAAGCCGCTCTTCATGGAATCTGATGAAGGTGATATACGTTGTACTTTCCTTTATCGTAAACATTTTGCGTTCCGTACCGTTTATTATTTTGATTGTTGCACTGATTCCTTTTACACGGTCGCTGGTGGGGACTTCCACGGGAGTGCTGGGTACGATTCCACCGCTGGTCATTGGTGCTGCGCCATTCTTCGCCCGTCTCGTGGAGACGTCATTGCGCGAAGTGGACAAGGGTGTTATCGAGGCCGCACAAGCCATGGGTGCCTCTACAGGGCAGATTATCCGTCGGGTGCTGTTGCGTGAGGCACTGCCGGGTCTGCTCGCCGCATTAACGATTACCGTTGTTACGCTCGTATCCTATACAGCGATGTCCGGTATGATCGGGGGCGGTGGTCTGGGTACACTGGCTATCAACTACGGATACTACCGTTATGAAACGGCTGTAATGATCGTTGCGGTCGTACTGATGGTCGTACTGGTGCAACTGCTGCAAATGGCGGGAGACCGTCTGGTGCGGCATTATACTCGAAAATAGGGAAACCATATAGATATCCTTATTGATCAGGGCGTCTGAATCCTGAACATCACAATTCATTGGAGGGGTAATAACATGAAAAAATGGGTATTGGCCGTATTAAGCTTGACATTAATTGCGGTATTGGCTGCTTGCGGCACGAAAAGCACGACATCCGATACAAACAATGCGACCCAAAATACTGGTGGGTCACCACGTGAAGTCGAGCTGAAAGTTGGTGCTTCTCCTGTGCCACATGCGGAAATTTTGGAAGCGATCAAGCCTCAGTTGGAAAAAGAGGGCGTTCGTCTTCAAGTCGTTCAGTTTAACGACTACGTACAACCGAACGTACAATTGTTCGACAAGCAACTGGATGCTAACTTCTATCAACATGTACCATATATGGATGTTATGAACAAAGAGCGCAAAATGGACCTGGTATCTGTAGGCGCGGTTCATCTGGAGCCATTCGGTATCTACTCCCAAAAATATAAAAAGCTTGATGAAATTCCGGATGGTGCAACAGTTGCCATTCCTAACGATGCAACCAATGGAGGACGTGCATTGCTGTTGCTGGAGAAACAAGGTCTGATCAAGTTGAAAGACGCAAGCAACGTCGAAGCTACCGTAAAAGATATTACAGAAAACCCGAAAAACCTGAAATTCAAGGAGCTGGAAGCGGCTATGCTGCCACGTCAGTTGCCTGAAGTGGACATTGCACTGATCAACACAAACTACGCTTTGGAAGCGAAGCTGAACCCTACAAAGGATGCACTGGCATTGGAAGATAAAGATTCTCCATATGCTAACGTTCTGGTAGCGCGTCCGGATAATAAAGATTCCGAAGCGATTCAGAAGCTGATCAAAGCGTTGCAATCCCCGGAAACTAAAAAGTTCATCGAAGACAAATACCAAGGCGCGATTATCCCGGCATTTTAAGCTGGACACGAGAACGCGTTGAACCCCAACCCCGAATTCTCTTGAACAAGAGGATTTGGGGTTTCTTTTTTGCTTGGAGTTGTAGGCGAAGCGTAAATATTTTATACTTGAGGGTGACCGTTCTCTGTGAAGAGGAGGAAAACTGTTGAGACACAAAGTCGCACTCATAACAGGCAGTGCCAAAGGATTAGGTAAAATGACCGCTCTGCGTCTGGCTGATGAAGGCTGTGATATTGCTCTGAATTATGTGCATAGCCAAACGGAAGCTGAAGAGCTTAGGCAGGTGATTGAAGCCAAGGGAGTACGCTGTCTGTCTTTGCAAGGAGATATTTCGATTCAGGAAGATATTACAAGGCTGATCAGTGAAGTACAGGATCGGCTGGGCGGCGTAGATATTATGGTGAATAACGCGGGACCGTTCATCCGGGAACGTCGCTTGTTTGCGGATTACAGTGTAGCCGAGATTCATGCCATGATTCAGGGGAATCTGGTCGGTACGATGCTGCTGGATCATCTGGTACTACTTCATATGCGGAACCAGCAATGGGGACGTATTATTCATTTTGGCTTTGGTCATGCTGGAGAAGCACGAGCTTGGCCGCATCGCGCGGTATACGCAGCCGCCAAGGTGGGGCTGGTGTCATTTACGAAGTCACTGGCTGTGGAGGAAGCTCCTTTTGGTATCACGGTCAATATGATTTGTCCCGGGGATATCCGGGGGGCGAACAAGGAAAAGTCAATTGCCGACGTCATCGGCTTGCAGGATAAAGAGACACCGCGTGGACGGCCGGGGAGTGGAGAGGACATTGCGCGAGTGATTGCTTATTTGTGTGATGAGAATTCGGATTTTATCACAGGCAATATTATGGATGTGTCGGGAGGGCTGGACCCGATTCGGCCGATCATATAAGGGATGAAGATCCAGTAGACCCCGTCACACAAAAAAGAGTCTTGAGCTTCGTTACCGAAGTCAAGACTCTCATGATCATTATGCATCAAGCATTAGAATACTTGTACCACTTCTTGGACGCCGTCGACTTCTTCGAGAAGAGCGCGTTCAATCCCTGCTTTCAGCGTGATTGTGGAACTTGGGCAACTGCCGCAAGCGCCTACCAGCTTCAGCTTAACGATGCCGTCTTCTACATCAACCAGCTCAACGTCGCCACCATCGCGTTGCAGGAACGGACGAAGCTTATCCAGTACATCTGCTACTTCATCATACATTTGAACGCTTTGTGTTTCGCTCATTAGAATTCAACTCCTTTCCTATACCTTATTTATTATATTACAAAGCGGGCCAAATTAAAATGCCCGTCGTCAAAGCAGGTGAAAAAATGTTAAGACCCATCATTGAATTTTGCACCAGCAATATGCATTTTGGCACCGATGAATTGATGTCCAGACTGGAGCAAAATCCGGATTACGACGTCATTGAATACGGCTGTCTCAGCAATTGTGGTCAGTGTAACGCAGAACCGTATGCGATGGTCAACGGCGAGATTGTATCTGCCGATTCAGCCGAGCTGCTGTACGAAGTGATTATGAACAAAATCAAGGAAGCCGAGGCGTGGGATAACCTTGATCTGGACTAAGCTGTTAATCATTCGTCAGCCTGCTTCGTTCTATCTATGATATACGCACCGTCCATACATGTTTAAAACAAAGAAGACCAGCTCCCAGAGCAGGTCTTCTTTGTGTGTTGTACCAACAGATTAGCCAAAATGGCGTTTGGATTTCCAGAGCACGCCGCTTTTGAGCAGGCGGGGTACACGACCACGCAGCGAGGTGCTGCCCATAAAACCATAGCCGAATCCGGCTTTCTTGCCAAGCGCACCCAATGTGCCACGCAGCTTCAAAGGATGCGGGTGAGGCATGTGGCCTTTCCACAGGTCGTGTACAATGTGTGCAATCTGCTCACCCTGCACCTCGGCCGCCTGAGCACTTGGGGAGTAGGGGAGACTGGCGCAGTCTCCAACTACATACACCTCGGGATGATCCGGAATTTGGTAATATTCATTTAGCACAATGCGGCCCTGAGGATCTTTGGGCACAGCTAAATCCTGCACGATTTTCACGGGTTGAATCCCGGCAGTCCATATAACCGCATCCGTCACAATTTCTTCATCATGGTTGTAAATAGCGCCCGGCTCAATGCGGCAAACCCCCACATGATTTAACGCATCGACTTGATGCTCCTTAAACCAGGCATGCACATAGGCAGACAAACGCTGCGGGAATGCCGACAGCACCCGCTCGCCCCGATCCATAATGGTAATATTCAAATCCGTGCGGCTTTCGCGCAATTCCGCCGCAATCTCAACACCGCTCAGACCGCCACCTACAATATGCACATGTCCGTAAGGCTTGATTTCATTCAGGCGCAGATACGTTTGACGTGTATTGTTAAAGGACTGGATGGTACAGCTATGTTCTTCAGCCCCCGGTGTATTGTGAAAACGGTCAGTACAGCCCAGTGCAATCACAAGCTGTTCATAGGGCAAAGGCTCGCTGTCCTGAAAATGTACAATTTTATTTTCCAAATCCATCGAGGTGACTTCTCCGTATTTGCGAATAAGCCGTTGTTCATCGGGAAAATGCACCCGTAAATCAAAATCAGATACCGTCCCCGCCGCGAGGGCGTAGTATTCTGTTTTCAATCCCTGAAAGGGCATTCGATCCACTAAAATGACTTGAACATCGTCGGGAATATGTTTATTCAGTAATTCCTTGGCAATGGTAAGGCCACCGTAGCCGCCTCCCAGAATAACGAAATTTTTCATCAAAATCCGCCGTCCTTTCGCTGCCGTGTCCCCGGCAAATGGTCTGGTGCCTCATCAGGAAACCTTGTTCGCCTTCAAATTACGTCTTATCCCGGCGACATGCAAATTCAATGTTTCCGATCAGACACAAGTTTTTGGTTGTTATAAAACCCGGCTTCCCGGCCCGCCTATAGGCAGGCAGACCAGAAAATTCCGGGGCAGCTTGACGCTGCATGGTGTGAGTAATGGGGATGAAATGCGCGCGGGAAATCTGAATCCGATATGGCTTTTATTCGAAAACTTCGATTTCGTTATAGAAGGTGTCCCGTTCAACCGGGATGCGTCCTGCACCTTTGACCAGCCAGATCAGCTCTTTACGGGTCAATCCGGCCGGGGTCAGTGCGCCTGCGGCATGGCTGATTTGCTCGCGCACAATCGTGCCGTGGACGTCCGATGCGCCGAAGGTCAGAGCGACCTGCGTCAATTGCGGACCAATATTAATGAAGTAAGCTTTGACATGATCGATATTGTCCAGCATCAGGCGGCTGATCGCAATCGTTTTGAGATCCTCGTAAGCGGAGTTGCGGCGCATGATGTTGGCATTTTTGCTTTTCGGCTGCATGGACAGTGGAATAAATACCATAAATCCGTTCGTTTCGTCCTGCAATGCGCGGATTTGCAGCATATGTTCAATACGATCCTCGTAGGATTCAACCGAACCGTACAGCATTGTCGTATGGGTTCTCATGCCGAGATTGTGAGCCGTGCGATGAACCTCAAGATAGCGATCTACATTCGCTTTGGTGACACGCATCTTTTGGCGATACTCATCCGATAAAATCTCTGCGCCACCACCGGTCAGCGTTTGCAGACCTGCCTTTTGCAGCTCCTGAAGTACTTCCTTAATGCTCAAGCCGCTAATACGTGTGAAAAAGTCAATTTCCGCTGCGGTGTAAGCTTTGAGTGTAACGTTGGGGTACTTTTCATTCAGCGCCTTCAATGAGTCTACATAGTATTGGAAAGGCACATGATTATTATGACCGCCGACGATATGGAATTCTCTGACCCCCGGATGGATATGCTGCTCAACATAATCAATCATTTCCTGTCCAGACAACGTATAAGAGCCTTCTTCCCCCTGATCCTTGCGGAAATTGCAGAACGCGCAGCGCGCTTCGCATACATTGGTGAAGTACAGGCTCATGTTTTCGATAAAATAAACCTTTTTTCCGTTCTTGCGTAAATTAGCTTCGTTAGCCAACTGACCCAGTGTGAGGATATCGTCAGTTTCATACAAATATATACCGTCTTCAAGGTTCAAACGAATACCGTTCTGTACCTTTTCTACAATTTCCGCCATTCTGCGGTCTGTAAAAGGTGTAACTAATGTGGACATGCCTATTCCTCCTTCAAGTTGCTCTGTGCGAGGCTGTCCGCCAAATCAGCGGCACAAGCGCTAGGTGCGCACAGGATGTCCCGTTCCGTCGGTAAGAATCCGGCAGCGCGGATATATGATATGTGAAAAATGTTACAATGCCAGGCTACAATGATGAATGTCTCAAAATATCGCCTTTGAAATGACAAATTTCCGACAGTTTCTTTTACACACTCTTCACCTATTATAAACCTCACACCACCTGTGTTCAATACAAACGAATAGAAAAACAGGTCTTTAAGCCTGTAAGAGAAGGACATTCCATGACTTGAGCACCTGCAAATAGTGGAGTATACTGAAGGAGAACATGAAGTAAAAGAGGAGGATGGAGCTATGATTAACATCACCGATTCCGCTGCCGAGCGCTTGAAAGATATGCTGGAGCAGCAGGAAACGCCGAATATGTTTTTGCGTCTGGGTGTTACGCCGGGCGGTTGCACCGGATTCTCGTATGCCATGGGCTTTGACGACAACGAGACGGATCAGGATATATATATGAACGTACAGGATATGAAGATTGTAGTGGAAAAGGAAAGCATCCGCTACCTGGACGGTCTGGAAATCGACTTTGAAGAGTCCGGTATGTCAGGCGGCTTCACGATTCATAATCCGAATGCAGTAGCGACATGCGGCTGTGGTTCGAGCTTCCGTACAGCTACGGATGCAGGGAAGCCGAACGAAGAGCCTTGTTAACACACGTTACGTCAATGTTTTGTCTTCCGATGATCTGTTCGGAGGTAGATGCATTAGCCTAGCGGAATAGATGTTCGGGATTGCGGATTGTATGCAGGAATTTGAGCGTTAACAATCCCGTATGATGAACGTTAACAATCCCAAAACCCGCGATTTAGGGTTGTGGATTACGGCCTCTACAGCGATATAGTCACGTACTATACTTATGTGGAGGTCTTCTTTATTATGGCGTTAAAGAAACGTGAAAGACGGGTTCCGGCTGGCGGAAGGTTAGCGCGGGAATATCCGCAATTATCTCTCGAACAAGCGATTAATCTCGTTATAGGCACGAAAAAGTCGGAGGGCTTACGTGATCGCTCGCTCAAGGACTACGCGAAGCACTACGGGTATTTCGTTGACTGGTTGCGCGAGAAACATCCGGATATTCAATATGTCGAGGAAATTACGACGGAAATAATTCGGGATCACGTTGCGTATATGAAATTCGATAAGGTACGTTACTCCGGCCACAAGAATATACCTACGGAGAATCAACCTGTCGGACTCTCGGACACGACGGTAAACATCCGTCTTCGTACGCTGAAGGCGATATTTAATCAGATGGAACGTGACGAACTCATTGAGATTAATCCGGTCGCTAAAGTGCGCTTGTTGCGCCAGGACGTTGACCTCACGAATTGTCTGACGGACGACGAGGTAAAGGCGGTACTTGCGCAACCTAATCAGCGCGATTTCGTTGGATATCGGGATTACGTAGCGATCGCATTTCTACTTGATTCGGGATGTCGTGTATCGGAAATGCTTAGTTTACGGATATCGGACATCGACTTCCAGACACGATTCATTACGCTAAGCGGTGAAGTGAACAAAAATCGTAAGCCTCGGATGGTTCCGATTTCTGCACACGTGGCGAAACTGTTGCTACAATTAATAGAAGAAAACCGCCAGTATTTCACGACGGACCGGATATTCATGTCTTGCTTCGGTGACCCGGTAACTGCGAATCATTTCAATAAACGGTTGAAGCTTTACGGGGAAAAGGCGGGCGTAGCTGGTAAGAAGATGACGGCGCACGTTTACCGTCACACCTGGGCTCGCGCAATGATACTTAACGGAGCTGACCCGTTCACCGTTCAGAAGATGGGCGGCTGGTCTGATATACGGACAATGCGGAGGTATATTCAGATGGATACGAACGATATACGGCGAAGTCACGACGAGTATTCGCCAACATCACGCTTTATTAAGAAGCGAGTTTAATAACGACGCTCATCTCTTCGGGGGTGGGCGTTATTTTTGCATAAAAGGTAGGAGGGAAAAAGTAGTAGGCGTTAAGTAGAGGGTGTTGTATAATTAGGCAAGCAGGGCATAGCAAAAAGCGGCTACCCAGGAGGTGACCGCCTATGACCGTATATGAAACGTTGTCACTTATGATAATGTTCGTAGCACTTGTCATCGAAATAAGACGCGAAAAATAGCCGTTATCTTTGGCGGGATGCTCGGCTATTTTTCGTAATTTCATACTTAAATAGGGCCGCGCTATGTCTTGCGATATTAGCGGCCTATTTCTTTTTGTAATACGTTACATTTTTAGTTTACACAATATCATCCCAATTGTCATTATCTAATTGATTAGTTAGATAGTAAAAAAAGATTATTTAGCTGATAGAAAAAGTCAACTAATGAAACAACGCTTAACTAATCCGTTATTCATCGCAGCCGTCGTCGGCCTTGCGTAAGTACGGAGTCGCGCCCGACTTCGGAACGTGGCAGATCGGAGCCGTGAGCGCCTAATTTTACGGTAAAAGCCCGTAATCCTCTACGTTGAGGTCACGGGCTTTTTCGTTGTTTATACGAGTGGAGTTGACCTCCGTCATCGGTTCTGCCCGCGCTGTACTGCGCGGATAAGCTCTTCGTTTCGCAAGTCGGCTTTGTGGCTGTTTACAACGACCAGTGCGTGAATAACACCGGGCACGAAGAAAAATAGGCAAAGTATAAAATTCAAAATAGCCTGGCCGGGTTTGCCACAAAGTAGGACCGCCAGCGGCGGAATCAGAATAGCAAGAAGGTATCGCATCAGATGTAACCCCTTTTACGTTTATTTACTTTGAGCACAATTTTATCAGATAGAGGGGAATTATGCTACGAAAAAACTGGAAATTATGTCCTCGGCGGTTGCGCACGCACTGCTTCGAGCGTATCGCACATAAGGCCGTAATCGTCCTCCGCTTTCTCTGCGCGTGCCTCCGCAAGTTCCCGTGCCTCACGTTCGGCCTTCAGCGCTGCTTTAACTTCGCGTAGTTCGCGGACGGTCATTTCGTCAACAGTTTTGGTGGCGCCTGTTGACGGGATAGTATGCGAAGAAGAGACGAAGGACGAACGGTCGATATCGGAGGGTAACTGAAGGATCTCAAATACTTTACTAGATGAGATTCGGGACGACGTCGTCCCAAGTTCGTCAAATGCCTGGATGAACCTGTTAGCGGACCTCCGCGCCATGTCACACTCCTCAGCACACCAGCGCTCCCAATCACGGTAACCATTAAGACCATACTTTTGCGGCTGATCTCTAACGGATTTGAGACGGCGCCCAATTTCGTAAATCGCCTCACCAGCAACGCGTTTGTATGTGTTGATTTCCGCAGTGATCGTAGGTAAATCCGTTGGTAAAGTTGCGATTTCACTCACGTTGATTCCTCCTGAATATTTATCCCCTTCTTGTGGATACTAATTGTTGTATTAACACTAAAAGGAGGATTAATAAACCTATGACACTAGGCGTAAATGTAGTGAGTTCATTCGAACGTAATGGGAAAATTTATGTCACTTTAGAGATTGATGGGCAAGAAAGTAATGAGACAATGCTCCGTTCAGGTATAAAAATAGGGGATTTTAAAATTGAAGTAAATAGAAGTGGAGATCAATTTATAATTAGCTTGTATTACGGTAGCCACAAAATAAAAGACTGGAATATAAGTATTCCTGAAAATGCATGTGTGAGTTTAGGTGATGAATCATTCGAGATACTCGGTTTTGAGATTAAACTCAAAAATATTCAAATATGCTTAGAGGGATTAAATAAAGTTTGTTTTAAAGCGGAGGTATATATTAAAGTTCCGATTATTGGAGAGAGGAAGCTTGGGGACATTAATGTATGTTCTTAATCCACAAAAAATAATGCAGGCATATACGGATACAGATATGTATCTAAAACCTTAAAAACTAGAAAAAAAGACCGCAGCCCATACTAGGGGTTAGCGGTCTTTTTCGTTTTGATCGGTACTTTCTTTGGCATTCGTTATGTATTTAATTAAATCCCCCGGTTGACAGTCTAATACGGAGCAAACTCGATCAAGAGTCTCGATAGTTATAGACTTTACGTCAACGCCCTCGTTTGTTACCCATTGGCTTATGGTATTTGGACGGATACCTGAACTTTTAGACAATGCGTACATACTCATTTCTCTTTTTTTGAGCATCTCTTCAAGTGTAAAACGAATCATCCGCGACCCTCCTTGTTATTAATTTTATTTTATCATAAAAGAGGCTTGACTGTATTAACTCTATGAGTTATTATCGTATCAGGTTATTAACGTAATGAGTTAATAAAAAGTTTCATCTTTATCCGAGCAACAACGTACTGTTCCGAAGCATCAACGCAATTCATCCTATAATCCCGCTTGGAGGCGAATCATATGTCAATAACGTTAGGTTTCATCCGTAATCGTCGCGACAACCTTATAATCATCACGGTCGGAAGCGGCCGCAAACGTCAAGAACTCCGTATCACATCGGAATTATTCTTCACTATTATACCGCAAGCTGATCCGTATCTCTACGGTGATACAGTCGAAGCTACTCCGGCACAACTCGTCGAACTCGGCTTTGAGTTGGACGCAGAAATGAAGCGGGAAGTCTTCCGTGTCGTCCGTCCGCTAGTTACTCCGGCTCAAGTCCGCTACGTACTCGATCCGACTACGGGCAACTATATACTTCGGTACGTCGGCACACGTCAGGAGCTCGTTATACAGCCGCGGGCGTTCTGGAAAATAACCGGAGTCAGTCGTCGGTCACCACTCGGTAGTTTAACGTTGTCAATGGACGTCATGAAGGAACTCGGGTTCATCGTAAGGAAGGGAGGCGTACAGATTGAACGCAGTAACCAATATATTAACTACGCGTAACATCGTATTATCACGCAAGGCTCGTAAACGTATCGTCGCGGTACTCAAATTCATCTACGCAGTCGTGTTGGTTGCGCGTGAGGTGTTGACGTAATGTCTTACTTGGAAATATTCACGGATTATCGGCTTGGTTCGGAAACCTACGGTGATGCCTTAATGATCGCGTTCCGTTTCTATACACTCGCAGTCGGTAACGTATTGGAGAGTCCGCACTTCACCGATGCCGAGCGGATTGAGACGTTAAAAGAACTAGATACAGCGTTTAACAACGTATTTCCGAATGGAGGCGTTTCTTAATGGCGGCCGATCACTGTTATAGATGCGTCGTCGAGTTCGGAGACATCCGCATGACCTTTCCGGTATACTCGCCGCGCCAGCTTACGAAGGGCGAACTCCGGGCACTTGTGATCGAGCAGGCGGTTCAGAACGCGAATGACACCGGGCACAACGTCACGGCTACCGACATCAAGCCAGTCGGATTTAACTACGAAGGAGTCGATAATTATGGAAACTAAATCAGACGTACTAGAAAAGGCGGCGCTTGCTTACGGCCCGTACGACCTGCCGCATATGTATGAACTCGTGGAGGGCGTTTTGTACGATGGCCGTTATTTCTTCCATCTTGAGACCGGAATTTTGTGGCTCCGTCACGTCCGCAAGGTCGAGCATCCGGAACACACGCACTTATTTATCGACGGAGACTCCGGCGGCCTTCAACTCGGGAAGAACATTCAGCGCGACTTGTTCGGAGTAGTTACGGAAGTCCTCAATCATATCCGCGCCATGAACGGGTTAACGTTTTTGGTGGATGAACTCTTATGGCTCGAAGACCGCGGTGATATCGAATTGAATCTCGTTAAAAAGAAGGGATGACGCGCTCTCTGATGAACTAACGGTGTCCGGAATGGCGCCAAACGTTCCGAACGCCAATATGGGGAGGAGACGCGCGTGTACTATCCGGCTGTCTTTGCGTCAACATTGACAGTCAAATGTCCGTACTTTCCGACGCCAATCGGAGGGATCGCTATGCGGACAAACGCTGAGTAGCGCTAACTGCTCGGTGGTTCTCCGGTCGGTCTACGTAAGACGCGCCAACGTCTCGGTAGGCTGGCCGACTTCATTAGAACGAAACTCGGGTTTCCTTTTAATTACAACGCGATGCGGAGGCGGCAACCTCCGTTCAGGCACATCGCTTCATATAAATAGTGGAGGGACGAACGTAACAGGCTGCGGACGTCTCTTCCGTGCTTTATAATAAGGTATACGATGGGAACTCACGTTTGGTTTCGCAATTCGTGATTTTTCTTGTATTGGACAGATAGTATCCTCAGAGTAATGTATTGATACGCGTAACCACGTGGAGACACCGCTTAGATGTTGCGACGTCACAACATCGGAATTGCCTACTCTACCCTGTATCGACGTCGATACATGTATACCAGGGTATACATCGTTTCAAATTACGAGACGTCTCTAGATTCCCAGATGTTCGAACGTTCGAACGCGTGTCCACATGGGCGCATCATATAAATGTTGCGATGTCGCAACACGTATCCCCGGGGTTACATCGTATTAATGTTTCGACGTCGAAACACGTGTACTCGATTTGAGGTCGCCAGATGTTAGACGTCGATTGAGTGACGATGTGGTTTCAACCCACACCGTCAAATGTCGCGACGTCTGGACATATCTGAGCGGCCACCAACATTCTACGAGGCCGGAGGACTAAGTTGAAATTAGGGCGTTGGTATTAGTGTTCCGATCACTGATTCTTACTGCTTTCCTTCCACTAAAGTGAATAAATAAATCTATTATAGGACAAATCGTACATTTCTCCGACGTCGGAGAAAACGGCAGACATCTACCGAATTGGTACGACGCCGTACCGTGGTTGTAGCAAATTACAACGAGTGCAAACCGAACCCCGAGGTTCGATCTAAAACGAATACGTATTCGCATTTGGCCATGTATGACACGCGTGCCACATATGGGATAGTACGACCACGTGGTCGCATTTGGTCGCGTTTGATACGAGCCTACGAGCAGTTTTCAAATGTTCCGACGTCGGAACCTCGGGATGAGATGGTTCACAAAACGGAAGGGCTCCGTTAGACTAATAGAAAACAAGAATCGGAGGATGCGTATGAACTTCAAAGACTCGATTAAAACATACCAGGAAACAGGCGACCTGAGCGTCATCAATGGAATTATGGATGATGTTGAGACAGTCGACTTCTTGGACAATCCTACACGGAGGTACTTATCGTCTGAAACACGGGATGTAATCATTTCCCTGGCAGAGCCGCGACAATATATCACTTATCGGATCAAGGCTATACGTGAAATGGCGATAAAACACGCTTGGTACGTTCGGCAGCCGTTAAAATATAGCTATCCTGAGTTGAACCGCTATCTCTCCATAATGGCTATCGACTTAAACATTGATATTCCGTTTGAGCCGTTTGAATTTGATAGGTATTTGTACACATACGAAATTAACACGGAACTTATGGCGTGGCTCCGGAAAGAAGAGAACACAATAGAGGAACGTTTTATATACGGCGGGTTCGAACACGATTATAAATGGTATCTTCACGTATTGACTCTTATTGAGAAGACGGAGATAGAGGCAGTTAAAGAGGAAGCGCGCATCCGTACGGAAGTTATGGAAGATATGGAGAAGGCGCTCAAACACGTACTAAAATACGTCGACTTCGAACGCAGCGAACAAGAAATAGTCAAATACGTTAACGCCTCGCTGATGACCCGGTATTATGGCGAGCAATCAAAGCGGAACGGTTTTCGACGTGTCCGGCGTGGTGGTGACGATTGGATGATAAAACCGCAGTTCGCTAGTCCGATCGCGTCCATACTTGGCGTAGATGTGCCACCGTCGAAGTTGGCGAAAAGCCTAACCGAGCAGCAGAGCGAGTTCTTACGCAAGCTTACGGACAAGGCGGAAGAGGACATGCGAGAAAACCGAAATGAGGGCTACAGCGTTACGAGAGAAGGGCGATTCATAATGAAAGGAGCGTATGCGGCGCAGATTAGCGGCCTTCCATACGAGGTAGCAAAGCGGAGGTTAACAAGAATCAAAAATAAATTTCGAAATTTTCGCCTCTAGTTGTCCCTTTTTGACAGTATATTTATAACCTACGAAGGAGCCGATAAGGGGTATAATCATCCAAACATATCATACGCCGAAAACGTCCAGATTGCAACTCAAATTGATCGCTCTCGTGTCGATTGTCTGACGGCGCGATCAGCGGTTTCTTTTTATTTACACTACACGCAAGAAATCTTGCGCAATTAAAGGAGGCTAACGTAATGATTATCGATTTTACCACCGCCAAAAAGCTGCGGCTGATCTACCGTCTATCCCTTGCGGAAATGGCGGCCTTACTCGGCGTGTCCGAATCGCATCTATGGCGCGTGGAGAAAGGAGAACGCCCGATTAATGAAACGATGCGCAGGCGCTGTGTTGAGGAACTCGAACTTACGTCCGATAAATTAACGCGCCTACTCGATATGTACCAGGATACGTTACTACCGGGAAAGTAGACGCTGCAACGGTAGGTATGGCGTGTTCATACGCTTTACCTTCCGCGTCGCTACGCTCCTGCGGACATCCGCCCCTAACCGGGACGTCTGTACATATTCTAAACGCGAGAAAGATTATGGTAGAGATATATTTTCACCGTGCCATCTTTTGGGTGCGGTGAGGCAACGACCGAAGGGAGGCGGCAGCATGGTGTTATGGTATGTTCACATGTATTCTGCGCGTCCAAAAAGAAAAAAAGAATAAGACTTACTATAGGGATAGAAATTCCGAAAAGTCGATAAAAATGGAGGAAAACCGCGGCAGACGTGGGTTTTTAGCCTCTAATCACCAAAAAGTTATGTAACTGAAAGGCAGGGTATCTGGCCGATTTTGTAACTGAAAAGCAGGGTATTTTTCATCCGGGAGGGGTAACATGAGCAATTCTGATAAAAGATCACGTGCCAATCGAGTTTGGAAAAACCTACCGCAAAAGACGAAGGGGGCCGCGATCGTAGCGCAGGAGCGTGCGGATAAACTGCTAGCAGAAGCCGGACTTTCCTCTACGATTGACACGGTCATCCGGACGACTGAGGCGCAGGCACGCGGGGCGCGCAACGTCACAGTACTCGGCCAATGGGCGGAGGAGCACGGCGGTTTTGTGTTCGCGCTCTTTAAAGGCTGCGAAACATTTATCGAGCGGTTCCCGTCGCTCAGTCAATCCGATTATGCTCGTGTAATGTTCCTCGGGACTTATACGAGCTACGACGGCGGCAGGCTCCAGCACGACAACGGGCGGCCCATTAAACGCGCCGGCCTTGCCGATCTCCTCGGCATACACCGTGTTAGATACTCCGAACTACACAGGAAGCTGGTCGCGGAATCAATCATCTCGGAGGACGAGGAAACCGGGGACTTATACATGAACCCGTCAATATTCTATCGCGGCGAGATCAAGAAAGAGAACACATACGATCTTTCCGAGTACCGCTATATCTGTATGTTCCGCAATACTGTACGCGGCTTGTATGAGACTTACGGAAAAGGCCGTGAAGTCAAACAATTAGCGATCCTCTACGCGGTGCTTCCGTTTATCAACTTCAACACTAACATCGTATGTTTTAATCCGGAAGAGACGCAGGAAGACCGGCTGCAACCGATGGACGTCGAGAGACTCGCGGCATTACTCGGGTATAAGGACGCGCAGAAACTTCGCAAAGCACTCGACGCGGTTAAGCTCAACGGCAAGAACGTTTTCCTGCTCGTGCCCGACGTCCATGATAAACGGAAGCGCCGGGTTATAGTTAATCCGCGAGTTGTCTTCGCAGGGTCAGCGGAAAAGCTGGCGGCGATTAAAGTTCTCTTCAATTAAAAAGGCATCACCAAGGCGGCCCTGATTTCCGAGGCGGCTTATTTGTCGTACCCAAAAGGAGGACTTTACGTGGGTAACAAGATATGGCGGATTGACTCGGACAACCTCGCAGCTTACACAGAGGACGCTACCGTCATGGCGAAGATCAAGCGCAGTTATTCGGATTTTCACGTCATGGCCGAGTATTTCCGATTCGGCAAGTTAATCGCGATTCAGTATCGTGTCCCGGAAGCGCGGAAACGGTCAATCAAGCGGCTGTTAAATTGCCAAATCAGCGCATGACGGCGCAGTAACCTATACGTTGAATTAGCGTGGTATTAGCGCTTCAAACGAGCGGAGGAACTATGACCCTCGGCTTATTTTTGCGCGTCTGAAATCAAGCGAAAACACGGAAATGAGCACCGGTTATGCGGGGTTTTAGCGGGAGGTGTGCTAGTGAGTGATCGAGAGGACGCGGCTACATATTGTCCGTATTACAAGCCGGATTCGAGCTGCGTATTGCTTCACGCGATGTCTAAAGCGGATAAGCGGTGTAAAGCCTGGCGCGGCGATGATTCCGTCCGCTGTCGGTATTTGAGTACACAAGTAGCGAGGAGGGTGTAACCATGTTGAACAACGGAGTCAACCAGTATCATACGGTGATATCGTACGCGGACGGCATTACGATTACGTTTGGTGATTCGGTGTCCCGACGATACATACGCCTCAACGCGGCCCGGATCGCTGAGGACGAGCGGAAACGTAGACGGAAGGAGAAAAGGAAATGAGCGATCAATACACACGTGTAATTCACCGGCAAGTAGACGGTAATAACATCGTCAAGCTGTACGACGTGCAGGGACGCGACACGCTAACGGGAACCTGGCCGATCGAGGACGATAAGACGCCACTGGAGAGCGCTGTTGAGGCGTTATGGTCCGGGTACTTCGAGGTGCAAGATCGGAAGCATTTATTCGGAAAGCATCGGGTATCCGTATGGTCTAGCGTGAAGGGCGCAATGGAGCAATTCGTCAAGGAATTTGAAGGGGAGGATGCTGCGTGAGGCCGCTCATCATTGCCAACTTCGAGCGCGTGGAGGATACAACGTTCGTCGTTTCGCAGCTTTTTGGTGAGGATGGATATTTATTCGATACGGTCATGTATCCGTGTGACGACTCGGCGGCAGTAATCGAGCTCATACGCAAACTGGCGGAGAGACACCGTATTGATACATTCGAGTTGTGGACGCGTGAGCCGAGTCTCTATGCTGCTTCTTTAGGTGAGATAGGCGTTGCCGCAAGTATCAAACATCCGTCAGACGTTGCGAGTACCCAATGTGTGATTGAGGAAAACCGGGACGTACTAATCGAGCTGTACGGGTTACGCCTCCAAGAAGAGTCCGCGCCCGTCCGAGAGCTGACGGGTTGGCGTCGAGCTCTTGTTAACGTATTGAAAAAACTAATCAAGAGAATAGAGGGGGCTGTCGGTTATGGAATTTGAAAAAATCGAAGAGTATCGGAAGCAGTCAGAAGATTATCTCGCACAACAAACGGAGCGGAGTCGTCAACGTGCTTCCGTGCTTGAGGAAGTACAGGCGTTAAAGGCGGAGTATGAAAAACTGATGCGCGACTCTCTTGTAAGCGGGACGGACGCCAGCAAAGAACTGGACGATATCTCCGACAAGATTGCCGCCGCCGAACGCACCTATGAACGCAAGAACCGTGAGTATCAAGTAGCGTCGACGTTGTACAACCATACGGTTACGCCGGAGGATGTTATTGCGGCGTGGAATGCAGAATTTAAGCCGCAGTTTAAAGCGGAAAAGTTCGACCCGGCTGCGTCTGCGCTACTGGCGGCAAAGTTGGCGTATATTGACGCATTTCAGGCGTACCGCGAAGTTGTTAAGGAATACACGGACGTCAAGGAGGACGTATCAAGTACGCTCGTACCAAGCGGAGATGACGGCAAGTACCGTTACAAGCTTGAAGAAGTAGACTTCCAATTCACTACGGAGACGGACACGCATTTTGTTAAACAAGCCGACCTGTATTGCCTTGGAAACGGCGAGCCTGTTCGTAGTATTCAATACGTAAAAAGAGGTGACGAGTAATGGAGGAATTGACAGTAACCGCCCGCAAGCTGGAGGACATGAAGCTTATGGCACGTGGAAATCCGCAAAAGATTGCGGAGTATGTGGTTAGAAAACGTGAGTACGACGACACAGTCGATCGGTACTTTAAGGAGCAATATAGCGGTTTTAATTTTGTAGACTTGCCGAGCGAGGAATATGTAATCAAGGCGGAGGCACGTGCGGCTGAAACAGGGGATGACGCCGACGCTATGAGAGCGGCAATCCTACGTGACCGTATCAAGTATCACGAGAGCCAAAAGGACGTTCATAAGGACTGGCGCAGAATCCGCGAAGAACTGACTACTAAGCTGGCAAACGGCGACACGATTACAAAGAGGGACATAGAGAGCGTTGAACACCTCACACGTCAGAACAGTTCGGTCGATAATCTCGCCCTCTATACGAGAGTTAAACGTGAACTGACATCTTAACGGTTTATAGCAATAACACGGAGGTCCTTCGGGGCCTCTTTTTAATTCCCTAAAAAACACATACGGAGGCTGATTATATGACAACAAGCAGACTGGACGCATTACTCGGAGCCACTACGGATTTACAGGAGGGCGTGTACATCCCTCGTTTGGGTACGGACTTCATCGTCAAAGCGCTGGATGAAGATACGCTCGAAAAGGCTCGCGCACAGGCCACTACCGGTAAGGATAGATCGGTCGACGAGTCGCTATTTAACCGTCTACTCATCGTTAAAGCCGTAGCCGATCCGGACCTTAACGATAAGGCGCTGAAAGACCGTTACGAAGCGTCTGACGCAGCCGATGTCGTCAAAAAGGCGTTGTTGCCCGGCGAACAGGCCCGCGTCGTACAGGCGTTGCTTAAACTGTCCGGATTCGTAGACGATGCGAAGTTGATTGACGAAGCAAAAAACTAATCAAGTCGGGCGGGGAGGCTTACGTGCTGCACGAGATATTTCAACGGCTCGGCATCCCGCCCGACGAGGTTTATGCGAAAGAGCGACGGCACCGGATGTTTATGTACGCGTCGATGATGCTCCAGCTTGAACGGGAAGCGAAGGCGGCGCAATAACGATAGGGGGAGTTATATGTCGGACAATATTACGGTAGCTTTTGAGCGTGCGGTCCCGATCACGGTGTTACTGGCGGAGATCATTACGTATACACGGCCGGGTAACTACGGATTCCGGACAAACCATGCGGAGCAGTACGTAACGTGGACGGAGACAGCCGCACAATTCGAGGCTTCCGGGGTTCACTCGATTAAGACCGTTGGCTACCGTATGCGTCGTCTTTCGGATGCGCTAGAGAAAGCGGATGAGGCCGTGGATCGCGGTCGAAACGCTATGAGGCAGACACTAACCGTTCACGATGCGTTGCGTAAGTTACTGCGTGCGATCGATCGTTATCGGGAGTGGGTGGTACGGAATGTCGTTTGATTTAATTGGGCATTTACGGTTAAGAGACGAGATGAGCAGCAAGCTCAGTAAGGCTATGGGCGGCATGATGAAGTTCGGAGCAGCGGCGGGCCTTCTTGGGTCTGCCGTTTCTGCTGTCGCCGTTGCGGGAGATTCCGTTAAAAAAGCAATGGATTTTGAGGAGCAAATGTCCACGATTAAAGCTTTAACGGGTTCTACAGATGCACAAATGAAGCAGATGCAACAGCTCGCGCTGGAGCAGGGAATGGCTACTAAATATTCAGCACTTGAGTCAGCAAAAGCGATCGAGGAGTTGCTTAAAGCGGGAATGTCCACCGCGCAAGTCCAAGCGGGCGGGCTTAACGCGTCCCTTAATCTTGCAACAGCCGGTGGTCTCGAACTCACGGAAGCTGCGGAGACAATGGCAACGTCGCTAAACGCGTTTAAGAAGGACGGGCTTACAGCGGCACAAGCTGCGGATATTCTCGCGGGTACTGCCAATTCCGGGGCAACCGACGTGAGAAATCTCGGATATGCTCTCGCGAGTGCGGGCGGCGTTGCGGACATGGTAGGGGTATCGTTCAAAGACTTTAATACCGCGATTGGTCTAATGTCTAATGACGGGTTGAAATCCGGGTCGGATGCCGGTACCTCTTATAAGTCTATGCTGATGTATCTACAGCCTCAGACGAAGAAGGCTACGCGACTGTTCGAAGACCTCGGCATCGGCGTCGGTAAGGCGAATAAGTTCTTCGAAAAGGGTAAGATCAAGGACTTGGCGGGCGTGGCTGATGTATTGCAGCAGACTCTCGGCAAAATGTCGAACCAAGACCGTACGGCTACGCTGCTGGACATGTTCGGTACGGATGGCGTGAAGGCTGCAACTACGTTGTATAAGGCTGGCTCAAAAGGCGTCGAGGAATTTCAGCGCCAGATGAGCAACGTCACTGCGCTCCAAGTAGCCAAGGAAAAGATGAACAACGCAGCAGGCGCGGTGGAACAATTCAGGGGGGCCGTGGAAACTCTCCAGATATCCGCTTTGCTTCCGACGATGCCGATGATTGCTGCACTTGCAAATAAAGGGTCCGAGTTCGCTATTCAATTAAATAACTGGTTGGATTCCGATCAAGCGAAGTCGTGGGGCAACGCGATTAAGTCTACGTTTAATAGTGTCATGACTGCGTTGGCTCCTATAGGCCAAGCCGTTATGAACGGAGTTAAATCGTTGCTTCCGACGGCGCAGGCGACATGGACCGCACTCGTAAACGGGGTCACGAACGTAGTTGGCATATTTAAAAGCTACTTCCCGCAGATATCGAGCGCTCTCCAGTCAGCTTGGACGTTCATGCAGCCGGTGTTCACGCTGGTTCAATCGGCTATTAAAGCGATCGGTGAGGTTGTGGTCGCGGTATTGCCGACCGTTCTGGACATATTCAACACGGTATTTCCAATTGCAGCCAAGCTCGTCGGATACCTCGCGCAAGGGATTACGTTCCTGATTGATAACGTTGTGAGGCCGATGCTTCCGACGCTCGGAGAATCATTTGCGGCCGCGTGGGAAGCCGTTAAGCCCATCCTGAAGTTTATGGAGGCGGCGATTGATGCGGTGGCTTCTGCGATCGAGTACGCGTATAAGAAATGGCAGGAGTTCAAAAATTCCGACGCGGCGCAGGTATTATCCGGTAATTTTTCACTTGGTATGCCGGAGGCTTTTGGCGGAGACGGCGTTATTCAAGTCGAACGTCCGAATGCGAATGGCCATGCGGGTGGGCTCGACCGGGTACCTATGAACGGTTATCCTGCGCGTCTCCACAAGGACGAAGCGGTCTTAACGAAGCACGAAGCGTCCGAATGGCGTGACCAACAACGCGGTGGCGGATCGGGCGATGTGAACATATATCTCGGCGGGGTCACGATTAACAACGATTCTGACATCGAGGTACTGTGTGGGCGTCTTGTAAAAGCGTTGTCACGATAACCTTACGAAAGGGGAACGATTGAATTGAATGACGTTGCACGTTTAACGGAGCGCATACGTAAACTTCGTATCGAACAAGGATTAGACCAGTACCCGAAGCTCGTTCCTAAGTTCGTCAGCACTCCACTGGCGTGGTCTATAATTGGCCGACTCAAACCGTTTACCGCGATCGTAGTCAAGTACGCTCGGTTACTGGCCGAGGGTGAGGTTACACGTATTGATACGGATAGACTATCCCAATACGTTGAGTATGCGAAACTACTGAAGCACGCGGAGGAGGAACTTTACGGCGTACCGGGCTGGGGCGTTAGGCTATCTCTCGGAGTTATCAACCGCGTGAACAACGCAGTAGATGAAGACAAGCTGGATACACTCGATATTAACGCTCAAGTGCGGAGTCTTCATATTGCACTAAAGTGGTTGACGAGTAGGGACACAATGAAAAAGGTGGGAGCGTTTAGCGATGAGGAAACGTTTCAATCCGCAATAGCCGACGTAAAGAAACGTATAGAGGAGGAGACCAAGTGAGCTCACAGCGTAGACGACTGGAGGAACAGCTTACACCGCAGCAGCAACGGGCCGCGCAATTACTCGTATCTAACGAGTGGGGCGAACTGTTATCGGATGGCGGGAAGAAGCGCACAATGCAGGAGCTTGCGGACGAACTCGGCATAGCGCGCTCAACGTTGTACGAGTGGAAGGCGCAGACGACGTTCGCTGCTTACGTTAACTACCTGGCCGAGCGTCAACTTGATTCGATGCGGTCGACCGTGTACACTCAGTTGATGAAAGCAATTATGGGCGGAAATAACGGTATGCCTTCCGTAAAGGCAATTGACCTGTTCATGCGTAGGTACGGATTGCTAACGGATCGGACGGAGGTTGTCGATATGCGTGAAGAGGTCGAGAACAGACGTAGATCGGACGAAGCTATCCGCAAAGACATCGAAGAGTTGGACCGATTGCTCACGGAATAATCCGACGATTCCGGACATATAGCCTGTTTTACCTACACGAAGCTTCCAGCGCACGCCTGCCTTGTAACTCGGGGGTTGGGTGGCGCGAGGGTTCCAAAATGGCGGATTTACGCTATACGTTCGTTGTCCTATCCAACGTTAAATATGCATAACCACTCGTGTATAAATTACCAGCGTGTACACCCGCCCGGCCGCGTCGTTACGCGGTTTTCTCACGTATTAACTGGAAATGTATATACGGTGTATACGGGCCATTTTCGTACTCGTCCGTCAAACGCAGACGGGGCGCTGGATTCGGACGTTTACACAGGATTGCGGACTACAAATTAGTAATCCCGGATATGAAAGGCGGCTGTATATTTATTCGGCACGTGGGTCTGCGCGTCCGAGTGTCCGATTTATAAGTAACGTAAATGAGTCGGTGAAAAGCGCTGAGTAAAGCGAAGATGAGAACGCTATGAGGATCGACCGTTACCCCCAAGCGCCCCCTCGCGCGGCCCCAAATCTGGTGCGCAAACAATCCGAACAATATTTTTAATCTCGGGGGTAACAAGATATAACGATAAACTAAGCGCTTGTCTCTCCGGAGGCAGGCGCTTTTTCTTCGTTTATAAGCGTTGCGTTCCGCCGCTCATTGGGGTAGAATACGATTAACGTGATTATACGCTGTAGAGGCGTGTGATTAACAAGTAGTCGTGCGGATTAACAATCCCGCCTAACGTTCAAAAACGTTAATCTGACGCGGTTTTGGCCGAGTGTTAGCCTAACGCCAGTTTCACGATTCATAATCCGAATGCAGTAGCGACATGCGGCTGCGGTTCGAGCTTCCGTACAGCTACGGATGCAGGGAAGCCGAACGAAGAACCTTGTTAATTAATGTTTTCGAGTGGTGGTCTGAATTATAGAAGCCTAAATGTCAGGATGGTTCCCTAAAAACATGCGTTTAGGTTGCGGATAACGGCCTTTGTGACGGGATTTTACTCGTTGCGGAGGTCGTTTTTTTGTTGTTTTTTCTGTTTATTATCATCATTTGCTTTTGAAATGCCGATATAACATGGAGCTCTGGAGAACTATTTTCTACATAAATTTTACCTAAAGGAAGTGGCAAGAGAAGATGTTGAAAAAGAAATGGCTTATCACTTCGCTGGTTGCGGTGGCACTGTTTTTCAGTCAATCCGCATTCGCGGCAAATACGTTTTCTGATGTGAACGGGACAAAATATGAATGGGCTGCCGAATCCATTCGTTCGATGGTCGACAAAGGCGTTGTCAAGGGCTATGCGGATGGAACCTTCAAGCCGGGCAAAACCATAACGAAAGCGGAATTTGTAAATATGTTTCACAAGCTTTTTCCAGAAATCAATCATTCGTCCGGAAAAGCTTCAGACTTTGTTGATGCGCGTAAGCACTGGGCGAATAAAGATTTTGCAGCATTATTCAACGGGGATTATGTTTGGCCGTTCACTGAAAGTGTAGGAGGCAAATATCCAAACTATCAATTCTATATCAAGCCCGACAAACCGCTGACCCGCTGGGATGTCATGATGATTGCTTCCGTTCGGACGGATTATACCAATCAGACTCTTCATCCTGAGATCAGGGAAGTAATCTCTGCAGCTGCGCAGTACAAGGATATGAAAATTCGTCAGGCGAATTACAATGACAATTTCTCAATCAACTATCCGGTACTATACATCGACACGACTCAAGAAGAGTATGATGGAGATTCCCAAGAACAAAAGGCAGAAGCATTCTACACCCTGACTAATATGGGCGTTCTTACCGCTAATGAAGGATATCTTCACCCAAAAACGCTAGTCACACGGGCTGAAGCTGTTACCATTTTACAGCGTTTGTACGAAGCCACAAAGCAATCGAAGTGATTTTTAAAGCAATCGAAGGACAGACGAAAGCAAAGAAATGATCCAACTATAAATGAAGGCCCCTATAGCGGTATAGTCGCGTACTATATTGCTAAGGAGGCCTTTTTGAATGTGTTTAAGAAACTTTATTTAAGATCATTATCACTACGTGTGGATTGGACAAATTTACTCAGGGCATTAAAAAAGGCAAATACAACTGTAAAAAGTAAGAGTGCTATGGGTTTAATTTCAATCTCAGAAAAAACACTATATAGAACTAAAAATGCAAAAAAGAGCACTGAGGTATTTATGTTTTGTTTTGTGTACATCGATTTTATAAAGTGCATTTTATCACTCTCCATTTTACTATAAGTGATTACCCTGGCATGACGTATAAAGCAGTGGAGCAACCAATCAAAAGATCGAATATATAAATGGAACTTAAAAGTTACTTTAGTGCCACTCCGCAGACGGATGGTGCTTCCCATCGCCACCGCCCCCGGATTTCTTGAATAAAGCTTATAATTGGGTAGAAATCCGGGGACAAAAGCGACCGCTTCGCTTGTACAGCACCATTCCATCTTCTCCGTTTTTCATGTACATTTCCTAAGTTTAGCTAATGCAGACGAAAAGTACTTACAAAAATAGAACCGCTTTTATAGGCGATCCTTTTCAGAATTTTCAATTACTATGAGTTCAGATATATCATCAATTTCAAGTGCATCCGCGATTTTGATAAGTGTTTTTAGATTTATTTGTTCACGAATGTTCCGTGACATTTCTGATATAGCCGCCTGACGAACACCAGATAGTTGGGAAAGTTGAGTTTGCGTAAGTCTCCGCTGTGTCAAAACTTCGTTCAATTTAAGCCGAATCGTTCTCATATGTACACCATCCTCCAGCCCATTATATCCAATATACGAATATCCGTAAAATAGACGTTGGCTTTATACTAAAAGTCGTATATATTATTACTCATAAACGTATATACGAATTTTAGTATAAAATTTATTTTCCCTTCAGTATTGTTACTATTGATCACTCCGTACTTTGGTTCTAAAATAGAACGGTTTCGATACTAATTTAAGCATCCATGAAAAATTTCTTATAACAATGATTTAGGGAGTGAAGGGGGGCGTTATGTTTTCCAGATCATTCATACACATGATATCAATACAATACATAATTTAATCAGTAATATTATAAGGTAGGGGGATTTATTTATGAGCGAATCTGTTGAATTGAAAAGAGTTGCCATGGTATATGGACCTGATGATGATCCTCATATGTATGAACTATTTGAGGGAGTCCTGTATGATCGTAGCTATTTCTTTTATATTGAACATGGAATATTGTATCTGCGACATGTACGAAAGGTAGAACAACTGGATCATCCGTATCTTTATGTGGATGGGGAAAGTGGGGGGCTACAATTAGCAGAGAATGTACAACGTGAGATTATGGAGGTCGTTACAGAGCTGATCGAGCGTTTGCGTAGTAAGAATGGATTAGCATTTTTACTGGATGAACTGCTATGGCTACAAGGTCGAAGTCATATTGAACTTAACCTCGTGAAAAATAAAGGATAATATATTTCTGTTGGAAACCAACGGTCTGTAACTGCATTATGCTTCTTTTGAGAAAGAATCTGTTAATATTGTTGCTGTGTTCAGTGACGTTCTTTATCAATTATTTCATTTTTCCATCAACATTATTTGTAACCTTCCCCCACTGAGCCGGCACTTAAGATTAAGAACACGAAAGAAAAGAGGCTAGGGACGTATGAGGCAGTGGGTTGAAAAGGCGCGGCAAGGGGATGCAGAAGCGTTCGGGCAGCTGATGCTGCATTTTCGCGGGATGGCATATGCGGTGTCTTATGACATGCTAAAGGATGTTCATCTCGCGGAAGATGCCGTTCAGGATGCTTTCATGGAGGCTTATCAGAATCTGGAGAAGCTGCAGAAACCGTCCGCTTTTCCAGGCTGGTTCAAGACCATTGTCGTAAGACAGTGCCAGCGGACGCTGCGGCGCAAGCATCATTCGATGCTTCCTCTGGATGAAGCCGTGCAGTTATCCGGAGGAGTACCGGGTGTGGCGGAAATTGCGGAGCGTAGGGAGGAGAGCCAAGTTCTGCAACAATCGGTGGAGGCGTTGTCTGCCAAGCTGCGCGTGCCTCTGCGGCTGTTTTATTTTTATGGCTACTCTCTTCAGGAGATTTCCGATTATCTGGGCACTCCGGTCCCGACGCTCAAGAAGCGGCTGCACGACGCCCGCCAAAAGCTGAAAGGTACACTCCCGGTAGCCGATCTCGTTTCCGTGTTCAATCATTTGTATGAGGGAGGCCAAAACATGCTGCATATTGTTAACGGTGATGTTGTAGGTGAGATGTTGAAGCAGGGCGTTGTACAGGGTGATGTGCTTGTATGGAGAGAGGTATATCCAGCAGGGCCGATATTTGCAAATCCAGCGGGGGCTGAAGAACGGATACTGCGGGCCCGGGTTCTGGAAGAAACGATGGGTATTCCGGCCAGCGAATATATAACGGGCTGTGAGGAACAAGAGAAGAAACTTCGTGAATATACCAAGTACGATGAAGTCGTGTTGTGGTTTGAGCATGACCTGTTTGACCAAAGCATGCTCGCCTATCTGCTCCACTGGTTCAAAAGACAGAAACTGGGCCGCACGAAGCTGAGCCTGCTCTGTATTGGGGAGTTTCCGGGAATCGAACGGTTTTATGGTCTGGGACAGCTCACTCCGGCACAGCTTCAGACATTATCCGGTACCTGGCGGACCATTGGGCGGCAAGAAATGGAGCTCGGAAGCGAGCTTTGGCAGGCGTATGCTTCTCCTGACCCTGTTCAAATGGCTGATTTGCTGGAAAACAAGAAGGCAGAACTGTCAGCATCTGGCCTGCCTTTTGCCTATGAAGCCTTCACAGCGCATCTCAAACGGCTGCCTTCGGAACGGAATGGTCTTGGCATTGTGGAACAGACCACGATTCAGGCCGTTCGCAATGGAGTGGATACGCCTTTGGAATTGTTCCGTCAGGTAACTGACGTCCTGCATGTGCTCGGCATGGGCGATCTCGAATATTGGAAAGTTATTCGTTCTTTGGTGGAAGGTGAACATCCTTTGCTGATTATTGACGGGGCTGAGGACGGCTTGGCTTTCAGGCAAATCCCGGAGTTTCTGAACCGCCCGGTAATTCTGACTGAGTTGGGTAATGAGGTACTGAATGGATCAGCGGACCGTATTGCAGTTCAGGGTATCGACGAGTGGTTTGGGGGGCTGCATCTTCACGGACATGAGGTTTCTTGGCGCTGGGATGATTTGGCTGGAGGTTTGGTCCGTCATTGAAGAAACTGTAGAAGCAGATGAATTTTGGAATTGTTTTGTCCCACCCCCATGCCAAAAAAGCATTCTACCAGTTGAATAAATTAAAAATTTCTACATTAATTAAGCAAGTCGAAAACTTTTAGCGGTATGCCGTTGAAAGGGATCGTTCTAATGGAATATTGGAGATAATACTTACAAGCATCACAGTTCCGACAATGTAATCCGTAGAAGAAAAAATTGGTTGGGATCACTGTACAAATCCGTGTTATTGTAGTCTTATATGAGTGTGGGCGTGAAGCTGCAACTAAAAGTAATTTCGAGCTATGATGGCTCAACCAAAAGATAAAGTGCGAAAGAGTTTTCCGGTTATGGAAAGCTCTTTTTTATTTTTAAGTACATCACGTAAAGACAAGAAAAACCACCGAAAATAGGTTAGGCGCCCAGCTATCCGGTGATTTTTACTATATAATCAGAGCTTGAAAAATGAACATAAAAAACGGAGTAGTTGGAATGGTGCTGTACAAGCGAAGCGGTCGCTTTTGTCCCCGGATTTCTACCCTAACCTAATCTTTATTCGAGAAATCCGGGGGCGGTGGCGATGGGAAGCACCATCCGACTGCGCAGTGGCGAAATAGTAACTCTATAGTTCGGTTTATATAGTAGCTATTTCACCGAGCTACAATGCCCTGAAATGATCTTCAACGCCCCATCCATATCGTGCCAAACGCGGGTATAGCACATTTCATCTTCAATGGGTTCATTACCTACTGTTCCTCGTAAAGAAACTCGCGTCACAGTTACCGCAGTACCATCCAGCGGAATCACCTTTTGGTCCAACACTTGCATATCCGTAGCTTTTACTTCTCCAAATCGGTAAAAAGCTCCTGCGCGGTGCGCACAAATAACTGTACAGCCAGAGAAGCATTGTGCAGGGATGGTACAGCGATACCGATTTGACGTGTGATCAGAGGGGTGGTTTCTTTGACAGTCAGATCATGGGGGAACGTGGACAAGGCGAGTGAAGAGACAATGCCCATACCCAGTCCTTGTCGAACCATGCTGACCAGGGTGCTGACATTGTGAGTGGTGAAACGTGCCTGCAACTGACTTTGTTCGCGTTCAAAGCCTTCCATAATGGCGACCTCATGTCCGCCTTTACAGAAGATCATGTCCTGCTGGTTCAAGTCCCGAATGGCGATTCTGCTTTGTGATTGCAAAGGGTGACCGCCCGGCAGGAGGATAACCATATTATCCTGACATAAAGGGATGACATCCACCTGCGGATCTGGCAGCAGAATGATGCCTGCTTCAATCTCTCGGTTATGCAGCCATTCCTTAACCTCATTCGTGGAGCCTTCATGCAGATCGAATATGAGATTCGGGTAATGCTGGCGAATATGATGTATGATTGGAGGCAGAAAATAGGCGGATGCCGAAGGGAAGGCTCCGATGGTGATGGTGCCAACGTCCAGCCCTTTTTCGGCGGCGACCTGCTGCTCCACCTTTTCCATGCTTTGCAGTATCATGCGGAATTGCAGCAGTACCTTTTGCCCGATATCTGTCAGCAGTACGCCTTTTTTTCGGTCACGCAGCAATAGCTGGACATCCAGCTCACTCTCAATACTGGCGATGGCATGGCTGACTGCGGGTTGTGTCATATGCAGCTCATGGGCAGTTTGGGTAAAGTTTAGCGTTTCAGCTACGCGGACAAAGATCATGATTTGGGTAATGGTCATAAGCGAAAAGTTATCTCCCTTATCGGAAACATTCATTTTATTTATTAGTGCCCACAGTATACGCTAGTAAAGTAAAGCTTTGCAAATGGCTGTAAATGACTATAGCCGTATGAAATGAGCGATGATCATCGCTAGGGGAGAGGAAGAAATCTATGAAAACATTAACACCTAAAGCTACGCTGTGGCTTGTATTAATATTAGTGATGGTGTGGGGGATTAACTGGCCGTTGACCAAGCTGGCTTTGCCGGATACACCGCCGATTTTATTTTCAGGCATACGTACGTTGCTGGGCGGGCTAATCCTGCTTATGTTTGCTATGCGTCACAGGGAAACCTTGCGTTTGAGACAGAATGCGTGGACGTATCTCGTTCTGGCGATATTTAATATTGCAGGCTACTATGGCTTGCAGACGGTGGGGCTACGATATTTGTCTGCCGGGTTATTTTCCACTTTAGTATTCCTACAGCCGATCTTGCTTGGATTGTTCTCCTGGTTGTGGTTGGGTGAGCGCATGTTTCCGATGAAGGTCATTGGACTGGTTCTTGGCTTTGGCGGGGTGATCGTGATTAGCTCCGGCGGAATGGCAGGGCATTTGTCCGTCTTGGGTATCGTGCTGGGGCTGGCCTCTGGACTGTGCTGGGCACTCGGAACGATTTATATGAAGAAAAAAAGCAAGCAGTTGGACTCTATTTGGGCGGTGACGATGCAGCTCATTTTTGGGGGAATTCTACTCAATGGGATTGGACTTACCACGGAGAAATGGAGCGATATTCATTGGAGCCCTTCCTTTATCGGTATCTTGCTGTTTATATCCGTATTCGTGATTGCGATGGGCTGGATGATTTATTTTAAACTGATTGACAATGGAGAAGCAGGAACGGTTGGTTCCTATACGTTTATGATTCCGGTGCTGTCTACGATCTTTAGTATGGTGATGCTCAAGGAATCGCTTACCCTGACGTTCGTGGTGGGATTGGTGCTGATCGCGGGCAGTGTGTATCTGGTGAATACGGCTTTACCAGGAAAACGAGGCAACCGAAGCTCAAGAGCCAATGAAACGAAAACCTGCACCGATAAATAGAGAATGAGAAAGTAGGAAGAATATACTAGATTATAAAAGGGGGTCATAGTAAAATATGACTATGTAAATAGAGAGGAAGTTTGCTATGGGGGAATTAAGCAGCCATACTCAGTCTGTGGAGCCGCAACCACAGGCTGTTCGTAAGCTCGCAGTTGTAGCCACGGTCATTTCAGGAATAGCTGTACTCGGATGTATTACCTTGGCGTTATGGAATTATAATCTGACTGCAAAGGTAAATACTTTAACTACAGCGAATGCTTCACTCAACAAGACAACGCAAGCATTGACAAAGCAACAAAAGGATACAGAGGCCCTGCTGCAACGGGTTAGATTAGCAGCCAACCTGTCGTCCATATCGCATGCATTGGAGCAGACTTCTGTCGTTACTGATGATTTTGTATTGGAAAAAGTGACCTTTGATGTAGCAGAGAATGGTACGTTGAAGGGTGTGCTTTTAAATGTGAACAATCAACCGAATCTTGGTTTGGGTGGTGCTTATCAAGGTTATGGTAAATATAATATGGCTTCTTCTACTTTGACGAAGAAGGCGGAGAAAGTCATAGACATAGCTATGAAACAGTATGGTACGTCGGACAAGATTCCGGTATGGGATAAAAATACGAAGGTGGAAATGACGGTACAAAATTATGAACTTGGAAAGCGGGAAGGTGGAATTTTCAAGCTTGCCAGTCAGAAATAGGAGGTACCTTATGAAGGATTTTGATGTAACTAAAACCAAGTATGATCCGAATCAGGAAGAACAGGTGAAAAAGGGATTTTTCAAAAAGGTGAAATCCACGGCCGGGAAGGTTCCTTTTGTGAAGGATGCGGTGGCCATGTACTATTGTGCGATAGATCCTGAAACGCCTCTTTATGCCAAAGGGGTGGCTTTCGGAGCCCTGGCGTATTTTATTTCTCCATTGGATGCGATATCGGATATCATTCCATTGCTGGGCTTCACGGATGATGCGGGTGTCGTGCTGGGGGCCTTAAAAATGCTGAACATGCATATCAAGCCTGCCCACCGGGAAAAGGCGAACGAATTTCTTTCTTGAGTATTGCTTAAAGAGCGGGGGAGCTAAAGAATGGATAGGTACACGTCTACAGCGAGGGAACGCTGGCAGATGAGACAGAGTGAGCCGCAGCCTCAGGGCTGGGTGCTTGCTTTGTTTGCCTGGATTTTTACAGCACAAGGTTTTGTAGAAGGCCTGATAAGAGGTTATAATGAGCATTATCAGTCAGGGAGGTAAATAGCATTGAGCGTCATTATTTCACAGCAGATATCAGCAACGGGCGTGAAGGAATATACGAAGGTGATCAAAACATTTGATTCCCATTTTACACCTTTGGTTGGACAGAAAATCAGGGATACGGCTTTTGGCGATATGCAATATTATGACGTCGAGGATGTATTTATTGATCTGGCAGAGAATGAATACTGGGTGATTTTACCTGCAGTTATGCTGCACACCGATGATATTGAGGATGTACGGGATGCGGTACGTGAGTATCGTTCACATGGTTGGGAATGTACAAAACCTTTGTAAATCCATACTGCATAAGCATCTATACGGAAACGTCTTTCTTTTGCGAGATAGGCGTTTTTTTGTGTATTTATGTATAAAATCTTCCTAATGATTGGCATGAAAAGAAAGAATTAATGCTGAAAATGCGCAAATTGTATCATTTTTTATCATAAAACGACAAGTTGGGAAATGAAAACGGACTTAATGTGTTATACTTAGTATATCAAAGGACAAGAGTCTAAAACGACCGGTAAGGCCCTTTCTTTGAAGAGCCTCGTAAGGTTCAACGTTTATCCAAAATAAATGGTCAAAAGGAAAAGGGGAAATGCTAACGTGAGAGTGAATTTGAAATTTACGAACAAAGGGCAAGTTGCAGTCGAGAAGTTCAACAATGAGGAGCTTATCGAAATCTTTACCCGCTACATTAAAACGTTAAGCAAAAAGTATGATATCTCGGTTACCGTACCGGAAGATCTGAATGAGCAGATCTTGGCAGAGGGCACCGTAAAGGTCGTGTTGGATAAGATTAATTGTGACATGGACGCTTTTTTCAAGGAGCTGAGCCGGGATATTAAGGTGCCACTGGTCAAAAGATTGGGTACCAAATTGGATAACGTGTTTAAGACCGAGGTCGTGGAACAGAACTAAGGACAAGGATCAGGCGAGTCTGAATGATGATTCGCAATATGAAATCATAAAACCTCCCGAATGGGGCGCATGGCTAGGCAATGTGCTCGTTCGGGAGGTTTTATATGTTTAAACTGCTCTATTCAGCAGGAAATCATGCAATGTCGGTCCGTTAGCGGATGGTGGACGCAAGGCGCAGCTTGGCTAAATCAAACGAAGGAACAAGTCCTTCCTGTGCGGCGCGTCCGAGCAGTGCTTCGATGGCTGCGTATCCACTGTCGCCCAGATTGGCGGTAAAGTCGTTCACGTACAGGTCGATATGCGATTGGGCCACATCCGGAGACAGCTCCTGTGCATGGGACAATACATATTCGCGCGAGGCCTCGGGATGCTTCCAAGCATACTCGACAGAGGCGTGTATCCAGCCTGCGATCGCATAGAGGTCCAGAGAACGGCGGGCAATAATGGCTCCAAGCGGAATCGGGAGACCCGTATCTTCTTCCCACCAGTTGCCCAGATCCACTTGCTTGCTGAGACCGTAGGATGGATACGTGAAACGTGCCTCGTGAATAACCAGCCCGGCATCCATATGTCCGTCACGAACAGCAGGCATGATCTGGTCGAACGGCATCACGACAATTTCACCGACCCCTCCCGGCACATGCTTGGCCGCCCACAGGCGGAACAGGAGATAGGCCGTGGAGCGTTCACTCGGCACGGCTACGCGCTTGCCGGACAGGGCTTCCGGGCCTTGAGCCGTGGTGTCTTCCTTGGTCAGCACGAGCGGTCCGCAGCCCCGGCCGAGAGCGCCACCGCAAGGCAGCAGGGCGTATTCATCCAGCACCCAAGGGAGCGCGGCATACGAGATTTTCATGACATCCAGCCCGTTTGGCGTTACCGCCAGATTGTTGGTGATGTCGATATCAGCAAAAGTGATGTCCAGCTCAGGTGCGCCGGGAATCAAGCCATGCGCCAGGGCATGGAAGACAAAGGTGTCGTTGGGACAAGGTGAAAAAGCAATTTGCATCTATATAACCTCCGTTAATGTAGAGAATGCGGCTTCCAACGCTTGCAAAGCCTCTTTGATCCGCCAGGCTGCGCGGTCACGTGGACCCACGGCATTGGAAATCGTGCGGATTTCCATCACAGGCAGCTCCAGCTTGTTCGCCGCTACGGCTACCCCGTAGCCTTCCATCGCTTCGGCAGCAGCCCCGGGAACGCGCGCAGCCAGCCGTTCTGCGGTAGCCGCCGTACCTGTCGCCGTCGTGACGGTCAGGATCGGCCCGGCGACGGCTGTCTGTCCGGCGACACGCAGCGCCTGAACGAGCCGCTGCGTGGTTGCGCCGTTCACGGCAATTCGGCTGGAGCCGAAGCCCAGCTCGTCCACGCTGCTGAAGCCCTCCGCCGTCTCGGCCCCGAGGTCGGCGGCGATGATCGCGTCAGCGACGACGACGCTCTCCAGTGCGGCTACATCCACGAAGCCGCCGCCGATTCCGGCGCTGATGACCAAGCGGTAGCCACCGCCAGCCAGTGCCAACACGGTCGAAGCTGCTGCGGACGGAGCGCCCACACCAGCAAGCTCAACCGCAAAGCGACTGTCGCCTTTCAGCCCGCGCAGCACGGCTTCCCGTTCGCCCTCAACCGCGGTCATGATCAGGATGCGTCCGTCTGATGTTGTAGGCTCCATCGGTTGATTCCCCTTTAAATTTAGATCATATGCTACTTCATCATACTGCTTTTTGAAACGATGTTCAAAAAATAACGACAAAAAAAGCGCTCTATGGCGCCTTTTGGATAAACCTGCAATATGTTCACAAATCGAAAGCCAGCAGCATCGCTGCCTTAAATAATAACGATTACCCTGTGGTAACAGTTGGATATCAGTTATTTTCAAGGTAAAAAAGCAATTCTAATCTGGAAGAACAGTACAGGCATAGCATATAATAATTATATCGGCTGATCCTTGGTGATCAACTGAAACATCGTGATATTGCGGTCATAATGGCTTTGGGTCCCATCCTGATTGCGCACCCGAATCATCTCGCTGCTGAACAATTCGATATATCCGTTGCCAATCTCGCAGTATACGCCCGTCGGGTCCTCCTGCCAGACTGAAACGAGATGTTGAGACAGCGCCGCGGTGAAAAATTCAATGTTTTTTTGCAGTACGCGTGGCGTTTTCTTGGGTTCCATAACGTAAATCCTCCCTATATGATGCCATTTGAAAATAAAGCAATTGAACATGGCTGCTATGTGGTAAGTAACAACATGATAAACATAAAAAACAATAAAAAAGTACGGTTCGACAATTTACCTCAATGAAACAGACGTAAACACTGTACCCTTTAATGCTATTTTTGTAAAGTATCCGAGTGACCTTTTCAACATCAGGCTGCGTTTACACACATTTTACATTGCGTTTACACAGCTATGATGCTAGTGCGTTTCATCTAATAGTACAATGAAGCATAACTATACTGCATGATTGATGGAGGCCATATGTTGATAGAGAGTCAGAATAAGGATAAAGATAAAGCTGGGTCAGAACGCTACTTTAATCGGGATTTAAGCTGGATTGAATTTAACCGCCGTGTGCTTCAGGAAGCGCAGGATACAGATACACCGTTGCTGGAGAGAGCCAAATTTTTGGCGATTGTGTCCAGCAATCTGGATGAATTTATGGCTGTTCGGGTGGCAGAGACGCGGGAGAAGATCAAGGCCGGTTTTATGCAAAAGGACTTCACCGGATATACCCCCTCCGGTTTATACAAACGGCTGATGAAGCGCACGGTCTCGATGGTATCGGAGCAGTATCGAACCTACCGCGAAATTTCTCGCCTGTTGACGAAAAAGGGGATTTTGCTGCTTGAATATGAGGGCTTGAATGCGACACAGCGCAAGTCGCTGGATACGTACTTTCATGAAATTATATTTCCGGTGCTGACGCCGATGGCGGTCGATCAGAGCCGTCCTTTTCCACTGGTTCATAATAAATACGTATATTTGGCAGTAGTATTGAGACGTCAAGGGGATACGGAGGAGGATAAGCCGTTTTTTGCCATCGTGCAGGTGCCTTCCAATATTCCGCGTGTCGTGTCTGTGCCGCTACGTTCCAATAGCAAGAAGAAATCATTCATTTTAATTGAAGAGCTGATCAAGCATCATATTCAAACGCTGTTCACGGGCTATGTGCCGGAATCGGTTCAAGCCTTTCGTGTTACGCGTAACTCCGATTTGTCCATTAATGAAGAAGAGATCGAAGATTTGCTTGAAGAGATTGAAAAAGAACTGCGTCGAAGACGACGGGGAGCGCCGGTAAGACTGGAAGTGGAAAAAGGGATTCATCCCTATGCCCTGATGGAGCTTCAACGCGAATTCAAGCTGTTCGATCATGTGTTTGAGATGGACGGGCCGTTGGATCTGACGTTTTTGTCGTCTTTTGCCGATCATTTGGAGGGGTATTCGCATTTGAAATTTCCGGCAATCAAACCACTGTATCCGGAAGAACTGCCCCCGCAAGAGGATATTTTCAACGTACTTCGCAAACGGGACGTGCTCGTGTACCATCCGTATGAATCATTCGATGCGGTAACTGATTTTATCACTGAAGCGTCCGAGGACCCGGATGTGATGGCGATCAAAATGACTTTGTACCGTGTCAACGGTGAATCCAAGTTGATCCCGGCATTAGCTCGTGCGGCTGAATCGGGCAAGCAGGTAACGGTGGTCGTGGAGCTGAAAGCCCGCTTTGACGAGGCACGTAATATTGCCTGGGCACGCAAGCTTGAAAAAGCAGGCTGTCATGTAGTGTACGGTCTGGTCGGCTTGAAGACGCATGCCAAAATTATTCTCGTGGTACGCCACGAGCGTAACGCGCTCAAACGCTACGTGCATGTGGGCACAGGCAATTACAATGAAAGCACAGCACGGGTGTATACGGATATCGGTTTGTTCACATCCGACCCGGTGCTTGGCGAGGATGCTTCCGAGTTGTTTAATGAAATTACAGGCTTTTCCGCGCTCAAGACCTTGCAGGCTTTCACGGTGGCTCCAACAGGGATGAAGAATAAGCTGTTCGAGCTGATCCGCAGGGAAGCAGAGCAAGCTTTGGCAGGCAAGCCCGCCCGGATTATCGCCAAAATCAACTCCTTATCCAGTCAGGAGATGATTGATGAACTATATGCAGCTTCTCAGGCGGGTGTGAAGATTGATCTGATCATTAGAGGGGTTTGTTGCTTGCGTCCCGGTGTGGAAGGATTCAGTGAGAATATCAGCGTCATCAGTATTGTGGATCGCTTTCTGGAGCATTCCAGGCTGTTCTATTTTGAAAATGCAGGGGCTTCGGAGTTGTTCCTGTCCAGCGCGGACTGGATGACTCGCAACCTGACACGTCGGATTGAACTAATGTGCCCGATTTATGATGACCGGATTAAGGGGATGCTGTCGGATATTTTGCATTTGTCCTTGAGAGATAATGTGAAGGCGCGGCAGCTTCTGCCTAACGGAAGCTATCAGTTTGTGTCCAGAAACGACGAAGAGGCCCCTATGCGGAGCCAATCCGAAGCCATGAAGGTTAGAAATTGGAAGAAGGAAGAATGGACCATGACAACGTAAGGTTCCATGCTTTTTGAAAATCTTTGGCGACAGCCTCCAGCTCCCGCTGTTCCAGAATTGGTTCACCCGTGCTTTCCAGACGAAGATGCAGTGCATCGTCTCCTGTGGCGGGATTGATGCTGGTGATAATGCCGGATTCGCTCCGATCCATGCCAATCGCAAGCTGGAGCAGCGAGCCGAGTCGATGTACACGCGCCTCGTCGGAAGACTCCAGAATGTCGGCATGTGTGCGCAACAGGCGAGGCGTCCGATTCTTGGGATGGTAGTCCGCAATCAGCGCGGCCAGCACCGTTTCCCGATGGGACAGACCGCCGATGCCTGCATGTAGAATCCAGAACACGGAATGCTGCCGGAAATGGTAGTAGTTCAAGGCCGCTCCGGTTTTGTACAGTGTTGCGGCGGTCAGCAGCAAACGTTTGTCCATCGCTGAGGATGACACGTCAGCCCATATGTCAACGAGTTCGTCATAAAGTCGGACAGCGTACTCGTTCACCCGTTTGACGTGCGCTTCGCTAACCGGAACAGCGAATGAAAGTATATTGCGGATCGACGCGATGAGTGGATTGTCGACCACGGGCTGTTCGGAATTGACCAGCTCATGAAACAGTCCGTCACGCAAGCCCGCTCCGCTGACCAAATAGGTGGAGCCTTGAGCGGCCTCGAATATCGTTTTCAAGATAATTAGTCCCGGTACAATAATGTCGGCTCTGTCTTTGGACAGGCCGGCTGTTTTTTTGCGTTTTTCATAGGGAAGATGGGGCAGACTGACATAAAAATAATCGACATCTTCTGTCGTCATTTCGTAATGGTGCGTCACGGGCAACGAGTAATCCTGCCGCTTCTGATTGATTTTAGCCAAGGTACGCAAGGTACCGCCCAGACCGATGAACGGCAGGCCCGGATTGGAAAAGATCCAATCATGGTTTTGCAGCGAAGAACGGACGAAGCTCTCCATCTCCTCAATCTGTTGAGGAGACCATTCGCCGTTCCTGACTTCCCGACCAAAGCGCCAATTCATGTTGACCGCGCCAAAAGGAAACGATACGGTATGAAGCCGCTGCCGCTCACGGAACAGCGTAATTTCGGTGCTGCCGCCCCCAATATCTATAATAATCCCATCGCTCACATTCATTGTATTTACCACGCCCAGAAAGCCCGCATAGCCCTCCTGCTCTCCGCTCAGTATTTCCAGCGTTAAGCCCGTATCCTCAGCGATCCATTGGACAATTTCATCTGAATTCGCCGCATTGCGGATGGCGGCCGTAGCTGCTGCCCGCATACGAATGACCCCGTGCATACGGCATACCGTCAAAAATTGATTCAGCAATGGAGCGATGCTCCGAATGTCCTCCCGTTCCATACGACCATTCGCCCCAACCTTCTCGCTCAGTCGTGCGGCTTCCTTACATTCCTGCACAATCCGGTAGGCGCCTGTCTCTGTCATTTCATAAATTACTAGACGAATGGAGTTTGATCCAATGTCCATGATGCCGATTTTGCTGTTCATGGTATGACCTCCTTGTCGAAAAAAACGATTTGCCCGTAAATTTCGCTACTCCGTGCAAATGGTAGTCAGATTATTGTCATTGTACCAGTGATATCAGGTGCATGCTACCGTTGGCAGGGATCTTGCCCAAATGGACTTGAACCTTGGACTATCATCCAAGAATAGTTAGTTGCTGTTGAGTATGTATAAGTATACCTGACGGCGAAAGGAGAAAGGGTATGATGAGACAACTTGCAAGCAAATGGTTAAAGACGAAGGCGCTGTTGCACCATCCACATACCGCCGTTTATATACCGGAAACCAGTCTTTATAACGAGGAACAGTTGCGCATGATGCTAAGGCGGTATGGCCTTGTATTCATAAAGCCCGTGAAGGGCGGCGGTGGAATCGGAGTTATTCGTGTGGCTAAGGAACGCAGGGAATACACCTGCACGCGCATGGAACGCACATACCGGTTTAGTAGCTTTCGAGCGCTTGCTGTCGGAATCGGAAAGCTCCGGCTCCAGCGTCCGTATTTGATTCAGCAGGGTATTAGGTTGGCCACTATTCAGGGCAGACCGGTTGACTATCGGGTAAAAGTGGTGAAGGTGGGCCAGAGATGGGGTTTCCGGTCGGTGGTCGCACGTCATGCTCGCCCCGGACTGGTTATTACGAACCTCTGCAAAGGGGGAACTCTGATGAAGGGAATGAATGCGCTTCGGATGATTTATCCCCGTCGGGTAGCTGCCCGAAAGCGACGTGAAATGGTTAATCTTACACAGCGGTGTATTCCTGTACTGGAGGGCAGATTTCCGGGGATTGGACAATTGGGATTTGATTATGGGCTTGATCCGAATGGACGGATATGGATTTTGGAGGTAAACACAAGACCCCAATAATCGTTGAATTTCTTAAATTAACCTCCATTAATTTCAATTTATTAGATTGTAAATATAATATATATGTGTAAACTATAAAAATATTTTTTTTATTTAGAAGCGTCAAAACCCTGTGTATAAGTATTGTCCACATTATCCCCTGTCACATATATGGGTTAACGACACTTACCAACAATTTATACACAGGATTTCCACAACATGCTGTGGATAACAGAACGCTTGTTCCGTTTTTGGTATTTTGATAGAATAGATTTTGAAATAAAAGGAAAGGTTGTGTCGAGGATGGCTATGCTGACGGATGAAATGCTTTTGGATTCCTATCAGATGGCAATCGAGCTTAAACTTGAATGTGACTTCATTGCACTGTTGCTGGCTGAGATTCACAAAAGAAACTTAGAGATGAATACAGCCGTAGTCCTTCATTAGACCGGACAAGCTCTCGTACTGCGACTGTGAAGTCATTCAGGGTTCGAATGACTTTACGGACAATCACTGCAACGAATAGGCACACCGTAGAAAAGGGTATTTCACTCCAACGATTCAAATTTGGAGTAAAATACCCTTTTTTGTCATAGTCTAGAATAGACTACAGTTTCATGTTACTGCTGTGACCCGGGGACAGCTTGGCGTCCGGGTCAACATAAACCTTGGCGTTGTTGACGGCCGTAGGCGCTTCACCGAAGCCGACAGCAATCAGCTTGAGCTTGCCTGGATAGGTCGTAATGTCCCCAGCGGCGAAAATGCCGGGAATATTCGTTTCCTGACGGGAATCGACCACGATGGAGTTACTTTCGATTTCGATTCCCCATTCGGCAATCGGGCCGAGAGTGGATACAAATCCAAAGTTAACGATCACATCGTCCACTTCGATTTCCTGAGTTTCTTTGGTTTTTACATGAGCAAGGGTAACCTTCGTAATCGAGTCTTCCCCGTGCAGCTCTGTAATTTCAGTCGGTGTAACGACGTTTACTTTGGAAGCGAGGAGGTTTTCTACACTGTGTTCATGCGCACGGAACTTGTCGCGGCGGTGAATCAATGTAACCTGTTCTGCAATCGGTTCCAGCATGAGCGCCCAGTCTACCGCAGAGTCGCCGCCGCCGCTGATCAGCACTTTCCGGCCTGCAAATTTGCTCAGGTCGCTGACAAAGTAATGGAGGTTCGTTTTTTCAAAACGATTTGCGCCCGGCAGTTCCAGTCTGCGCGGCTCGAAAGCACCCACGCCAGCGGTAATGATGACCGCTTTTCCGTGATACTCGCCGCCTTTATCTGTTTTGACGATGAAGTGGCGTTCTTCCTTTTTCTCTAAGGATACGACCTTCTCTTCTAACTGTACTTCTGGGTTAAAGTGGTTCATCTGCTGAACCAGATTGTTGACTAGTTCCTGTGCAGTCACTTTAGGAAAGCCAGCGACGTCATAAATATATTTTTCAGGATAAAGGGCTGCAAGCTGGCCCCCGAGTTGGGGCATACTTTCAATTAAGGTGACGGATGCCTGACGCATTCCCCCGTAGAAAGCAGCGAAAATACCGGCTGGGCCGCCTCCGATGATAATCAGATCGCGGAGTTCCCCACCTGTGGATTGAACTGTCACTCTAAAAACACCTCCGAAAGGGATAGTATGGATAATGGATATTGAATGTAGAATCAGCCGCATAGAGGTTAAGAAAGCCGCCGAACGCATGATTCACTGTTTATCATTATAAACTGCCGGGTTCCGCTTGGAAAGTTTAAGTGATTAATATTTTGATGAAGGTTATCCGGCGTGTATAAATCATCCATTTTGAGAGCAAAGCTGTGAATAATCACTGATTACGTAAACCGGAAGGGGTAGAAGCATGAGCAGTGTTCCCAAAATTGTCATTGTGGGTGCCGGGTATGGCGGTATTTTGACGGCTCAGCAATTGCAAAAGGAACTCAAGCACAACGAGGCAGATGTCACGCTGGTTAATCGCCATGATTACCACTATATAACAACGCATCTCCACATGCCTGCGGCGGGTACAGATACGATTGAGCATTCACGGATTCCGATTTCGCAGCTGATCGATGAGTTCAAGGTGGATCTAATCAAAGGGACGGTTAAGGAAATCATACCTAAGGAGAAAAAAATCGTGCTGGAGGATGGATCGCTATCCTACGATTATCTGGTAATCGGATTGGGCGGGGAACCGGAAACCTTCGGTATTCAGGGGATGGATAAGTTCGCGCTTACCATTCGAAGTATTAACTCGGTCCGCTTGATCCGTGAGCATGTCGAATACCAGCTTGCCCTGTATAAAAATGACGGGAACCCCGGACGGCTAAATTTTGTAGTCGGAGGTGCGGGCTTTAGCGGGATTGAATTCGTAGCGGAGCTGGCGGATCGTCTGCCGCAATTGGCAAGAGCCTATGATATTGATTTTAACCGGATTCAAATTATTAACGTCGAGGCGGCTCCTACGGCATTACCGGGCTTCGATCCAGAGCTGGTAGAATACGCGATGGATGTTCTCAAGCGCAAGGGCGTCACCTTCCGCATCGGTGTTCCCATTAAGGAATGTCTTGAGGATGGCGTCATTGTCGGTGAGGGTGAGAAAATCGAAGCTTGCACGGTCGTGTGGACTGGAGGTATTCGTGGTAACGGTCTGATCGAGAAAGCCGGATTTGAAGTGATGCGTGGACGTGTGAAGATCGACGATTTTCTGCGTGCACCGGGTCATGAGGACATTTTTATTATCGGGGACAGTTCTTTAATGTTTAATCGCGAAGGACGCCCATATCCGCCGACCGCCCAAATTGCGATGCAGCAAGGGGTACTCTGTGCGAAGAATTTAGCAGCTACGCTACGGAAAAAGGAGCTGCACAAGTTCGTATTTTCCAATAAAGGAACGGTTGCTTCTCTTGGAAAAGGGGAGGCTGTCGCGGTCGTGGGCAATCGCAAAATAAAGGGCTGGATTGCCGCGCAGCTGAAAAAAATTGTGGATATCCGCTATCTGTTCATCATTGGCGGGATTCCGCTGGTGCTGAAAAAGGGACGGTTTTTCTAACTTGAACATGTAATAAACATAAAAAATCCTGTGCGATCTTTGGGAGCTTGACAGATGCCAGGATTTTTTGACGTTAGCCGAGCGTTCTGGCGACAAACAATCCGGTATCAGCATCCTTGTTTCCCTTTTTGGGGAAGCGGGGATGTTTTTTTGATATGAAAAAGCAAGGAAGAAAAATGAACCCATTAGGGGAAATGGTTTCGTCAATATGCATTTCATAAGGCCAACGTGAGGGCTATTATAAGCTGAACGTAGCAGATTCGGGTCTTTCCAATATAGTACAGAAGTCTTCTTACGATCAACGAACAAATGTTCTATAATATAAGGACACATCTTATGTAGAAGGAGTAATCCTATGACGCTTGAAATGACGGAATCATATGTAGATGCTATGGCTCCCAACGCGGCAGCGATAAAGAATGCTCAAGGACTTATCAAGAAGAAAAAGTTCGTCCATCTCCATCAATCTTCGGATGGCATGCTATTATTCGCTGAATGCTCCGGCAGTGGCAGCACAAATTATATATGCTCCGCCGATTTTATACAGCAAGAAAAGCCTGTATTTCGCTGTAATTGCCCCAGCCGCCAGTTTCCGTGCAAGCATGCTCTTGGGATGCTGTATGCCTACGTGGCAGGGGATACGTTTGATATAGCCGAAATACCGGAAGACATCGTGGCTAAACGTGAAAAAATAGAAAAGCGCGAAGAAAAGCAGGCTCAGGCCATCGCTGCGGCTCCAGAGGAATCTGAGGCCAAAAAGAAACGGAAAACCACCGCCAGCAAAAATGCGCTCAAGAAAAAGGTGCAATCCCAGCTGGATGGTCTGGATACGCTGGAGAAGCTTACGTTGTCTCTCATTCGTGACGGTCTGGCAACTGTCGATAGCAAAATGGTCAAAAGCATTCAGGATCATGTGAAGCAGATGGGCAATTATTATTTATCGGGCGCGCAAAATGAGCTGCGCCGCCTTTCATTGCTCTTATCTGACGTTGCTCAACGGGAGCACTATTATACATATATCATCGGGCAATTCACCCGAATACATGCCCTGATTAAGAAAGGGCGTCAACACTTGCAAGCCAAGCTGGATGATCCGGACCTGGCCCTCGATCATGAATCCACCATTGAGGAGTGGCTGGGTCATGCGTGGCAGCTTAGCGAGTTGAAGGAAGTGAACCGCGTAACGGAACAGGCTGAACTGATTCAGCTATCCTTTGTCAGTTACGACGATGCGGCCAGGCAGGAATATGTGGATCTGGGGTACTGGTTCGAGCTGTCCACAAGCCTTGTACGCCGGACGTTACAATATCGTCCCTATAAGGCAGCCAAGCGCATGCGGGAGGAAGACAGCTTTTTTGATGTGGCCTGTGTAGACACACTGTACATTTATCCGGGTGACCTTAATCCCAGAGTACGCTGGGACGGCATGGCGAGCAGACGATCTACGGCTGAGGATGTACAAGCCGTTGCCGAGCAAGGTGCGCATAGCTACAGTGAGGTACTGAAAATTGTGAAAAATCAGCTCAAAAACCCATTGGCAGACCCTCATCCAGCTGTATTGATTTATGCAAATGAAATTCAGCAGACTGGGGATGGTACGTGGGTGGTAGCGGATGAACAGGGGCAGCAACTGATACTGGCTGATATTTCTGTAAACCTTCCGGGGACTGTTAATTTATTACCTTATGTACCGGAAGCACAACTAACAGACATGACTTTGTTCGGTGTATTCGAGCACCAAATGGATACCGGCCGATTGGTATTCCAGCCTTTGACGATCATTAAGGACCAGCAGATCACGCGACTATTATATTGATCCGGCTTTATCTCAACTATGCATAACAGGAGGGATCTTATGAGTACCGTATTATTACAGGAGGTATACAGTGAAGTACGCCGATTATATATTGCAGGCAGTGAACTGGCTTCCGATGATTTCAGGTTGAAGAAATTACTGCCGCGTGTGCAGCAATTAGGCGAGAGAGCGCCTGTTTTCAAGCGAATTGGCGAAGGAATAGCCGCGCTTATTACGCCGGATGCATCTTATCCGTCAGCGGAAGCCGAAGCTTCTACGTTGTCGGCAAGACGCTTGCAGGAGCTTGCTTTGCTGCTCACTTCAGTATTACGGACGCAGGGAAGCACAGCAACGGAAGGGAAGCTGGTAAGGGTGGAAACCCGTTCGCTGGATACTTCCAGCGCTTATTCTTATCGGCAAATAGCCGCCGTACAGGAAGCTTTGACGACGACCGGGGGCGGACGGTATGAGATTGTGACGAAAGCGTATAAGGAAGGTCTTTTTCAGGATTTACGTCTGATTCCGTTGGCGATCAGAGCACTTGAAGACCCGTATATAGAAATTGCCGAGTTCGCCATGAATAAGATTCTGCCTTCGTATGGCAAACCGATCGTTCCCCATCTGCTGCAAACCCTTGATGCGCACGGTGGTAAACTGGAGTCACGCAAGTTGTCGGTCATTGGCAGTATTGATAAGGAAGGCTCACGGGAAGTAATTTATGAGGCGGCAGCATCCGGCTCCAATGATGTAAGAACGACGGCTATCGGATTTTTGGCAGGTCAGGAATCGTATGTGGAGTCGTTATTGGAGTGGAGCGGAGATAAAAAGAAGCCTATCCGTGAAGCCGCTTATGCGGCTCTTGCACAGAGCGATTCTATTGCAGCCCAGGAACGATTATACGAAGCCTTTTCCAGTAAAGATATCGAGTTGGTGACGCTGGCGCTACGTGCCCATTTGCCTGAAGCGCTTAAGGAAAAGCTAGCCTTGGATTTCAAGGAGGATTTGCACGCGTCCTTTGAGCTGAAAACCGATGCGAAGAAGTTGGACAAGCTTTCGAAAAAGATAGAGCACTTGTGTGCTGTATTTATAGATCGAACCAGTCCGCTACTGGATGAAATATATATATCTGTATTAAAAGATTCAGAGCATTTTAATGCGATTGGCTGGCATGTACTCATTAATCATGCGCTGGATCATACGGAAAACATAGGTTCAGAGGATGTATTGGACTTGCTGTTTCAGATGGAAGAGCGCAGTATTCACTATTTGCCTCATGCTTTCCGTTGCGCCTATCGGCTGTTATCCCCGACACAGTTATATGAACGATATGTGCTAAATGTAGATTTGAAATGGAAATCCAGAGTGAACATGGAAGCCAAGGTAAGACGCCAAAAGCTGGTACAGACCTTATCTTCCTACATCATTCAACAAATCAGCGAGTATTATTCCTTGCCTTTTGAGGATCATGATTATCCGCATCTGTTGAATGTATGGGAGCTTCTTCCGCAGGAGGAAGTTCAACTGCGTTGGGACCCCCGTTGGCTGGATTGGGTGATCGAACAGGACGAGCTGGAATTGGCAGCCGGATTTGCACGTGCGGATCATCCGGAGAGTCAGACATTTTTACGTGATAAATTAAAGAAAAATCCCGAGTTCCGCAATCGCTGGAGCTATCTCTTGTTGAAGGCACTGGAGCGGACGGGTATTTCGGCCAAGGAGAAAAACGACTTGCTGCTTACGATTTTGGGAGATAAGCGTAACAAGGATTGCTATATATTGCAGCCGTATTGGTTTAACCAACTGCTACAGATGCCTCCTGAGGCAGCAGAACAGGTGGAAGAGGCTCAGTCCCGACATTATCATGAAGCCAAAAAGCAGCTTGCCTATATAACGGAAACACTGAAAGGGATGAGAGCATGACGGAAAATGTACAGGAACCATTGCAGGATATGATGAGGCAACCAGCCGAGCATTTGTATGAGCATGAGTTGGAGGCGTTGCGTCAGCATGATAAGGGGAGAATTCCGGCAGGGTGGCAAATGTCGCCTCAAGCGGTGCTGACCTTTATTACAGGCGGAAAAGCGGGCAAAACTGAAATCACACCCAAATATATCGGCAACCGACGTCTGATTGAAATGGCGATTGCTACTTTGGTGACGGATCGGGCATTGATGCTGATCGGAGAACCGGGCACCGCCAAATCATGGCTGTCCGAGAATCTGTCTGCTGCGATCTACGGTCATTCCGGTCTGGTGGTGCAGGGCACGGCAGGTACAAGTGAGGAGCATGTACGCTATTCGTGGAACTATGCCATGCTGCTGGCGAATGGACCGACGCCCGAAGCGTTGGTGCAAAGTCCGATTATGCGTGCAATGGAGAAGGGGGGGATTGCGCGTTTTGAAGAAATTTCCAGATGCGCCTCCGAGGTGCAGGATGCGCTCATTTCCATTTTGTCTGAAAAAACAATTTCGGTACCCGAGCTGGGCAAGGAGATGAATGCACGTAAAGGCTTCTCCATTATTGCGACAGCCAATACGCGTGATCGCGGGGTTAATGAAATGTCGGCAGCGTTAAAGCGCCGCTTTAATATTATCGTGTTACCTGCGCCTTCTACTCTCGAAACCGAGATGGAGATTGTCAAAAAAAGAGTCGGTGAAATCGCATCGGCTTATGACTTACAGGCGGCTGCTCCAGCAGACGAAGCTTTACATAAAGTTGTGACCATCTTTCGTGAATTACGCAGCGGTATGACAATTGATAAAAAGGATAAGGTGAAATCGCCCACAGGTGTCATTTCGACGGCAGAAGCGATTTCATTGCTGACAAATAGCATGGCACTGGCAGCCAGCTTTGGCAGTGGAGAATTGACGGATGAAGATCTGGCAGCAGGGCTTCAGGGGGCAATCGTCAAGGATGACGAGAAGGATCAGCTCGTATGGAAAGAATATTTGGATCAGGTGATGAAAAAACGGGGTGCGGAGTGGCGCGGACTGTATAAAGCATGCAAGGAGATTAACGGGTGAGCATGAATGGCGGAGCCGTAGAGCAAGTAGGCGTGCATATATTTGGCGTGCGGCATCTTTCCCCCGGCGGTGCCAAGCATCTACTGGATGAATTAAATCATATTCGCCCGACTGCTGTTCTCATTGAGGGACCGTCCGATGCGACAGAAGAAATCAGGCATCTGGCTGAGCAGGCAACCCGCCCGCCTGTAGCCTTGCTTGCTTTTACAAGTGATTTGCCTGTACGAACGGCTTTATGGCCATTTGCTTCCTACTCACCAGAATATCAAGCAATGAAATGGGCCAACGCACATCATGCGATGTGTGCATTTATCGATTTACCTTCATCCGTCATGATCGGACTGGAAGATCTGAGAAGACAGACGCTCAAAGATGCGAATACTCCAGTTCAAGCAGAACATATAACGTCTTTTTCGATCTATGATCGAATTGCTGTCCTGGCTGGTGAGGACGACTATGATATGTACTGGGAGCGTAATTACGAACACAATTTGAATCAAGGGGCATATCGGGAAGCGATTCTTGCCTTTTCATCTCATGTACGTGCTTTAACGGAGGAAGATGAACGTGTCTCAGCCGTACACGAATTTGCTTATAACGCGATTCGCGAATCGTATATGCGCCGTAAAATTAAAGAGGCCATCACAGCGGGGCATGAACCAGAGCGTATTGTCGTCATCTGTGGTGCTTACCACGCTGCGGCTCTTGCTGATTTGTCTCACAGCATGACGGATGAGGAATTGAATTGTTTACCCACGCGTGCCACACGTCTAACTCTCATGCCTTATTCGTATTATAAATTATCCTCCATGTCCGGCTACGGGGCAGGAAATCATGCACCCTATTATTTTGAAATGATGTGGAGCCGGATGCAACAGGGAACATTAGACGAGCTTCCTCATGAATACTTATCATCTGTTGCTCGACAATTACGGCAAAAAGGGACGCATCGCTCCACCGCCGAGGTCATTGAAGCGGTGAGAATGGCGCAATCCCTATCCGCGCTCCGTGGCGGAAGCGTCCCGGTGCTGAGGGATTTGCGTGATGCGGCTCAGACCTTGCTTGGTCATGGCGATCTGTCTGTCGTTGCGGAAGCTTTGTCAGAGTTAAATGTAGGGACGGCGATTGGACAGCTGGCGGAAGGTGTCAGTCAGACGCCGCTTCAGGATGACTTGAACCGTTTATTCAAAAGCTTGAAGCTGACCAAGTACAAAACGACTGTAGCGACAGACTTGATGCTGGATCTACGGGAGAACCGACGCGCCAGCTCTGAGGCATCCGCGTATTTGGACTTGAACCGTTCTTTTTTGCTACATCGTTTAAAGTTGCTGGACATCCCTTTTGCCCAGTTCAGATCAGCGGGTCAGGAGCAGGCGACATGGGCGGAGCATTGGGTAGTACAATGGTCCCCGGAGACCGAAATACAGGTTGTTGAATCTACGCTGCTGGGCGAAACGGTGGAGGTCGCGGCCGCTTATGTCATGCAGCAGAAGCTGGACGCCTGCCAAACGATTGCTGAGGCTTCACAACTGATTGTGATTGCTTGCGAATGCGGTATGGTAGCTCAATTAGAAAACGGTAGAAAAAATCTACAGCGCTTGGCAGCCGATCAGCAGGATGTCATACAAATGGCAGCTGCGGCTAAAGGATTATCGACCCTTATTCGTTATGGCGACATCCGGCGAATGGATACTTCGCTGCTTGTACCGCTTTTAGAGCAGTTATTTATGAGGTCCTGCCTGTTCCTCACTGATGCCAGTCATTGCAGTGATACGGTGGCTGTGGACATGGTAGAAGCGATTCAGGAACTCAACCGTATCGCTCTGGATCATAGTGAGCAGGTCGACCAGGAGTTATGGATACAGGAACTGCATCATCTCGCTGCACAGGATGACCTTAACCCCAAATGTTCAGGCTTTGCCTGTGCGTTGCTCCTGGAACGAAATGAGCTGACCCGTGAAGAATGCGCTGCTGAGGTATCGCGTCGGTTGTCGCCGGGTGTACCTGCTGATCTGGGGGCAGGCTGGTTTGAAGGCTTATCCATGCGTAACCGATATGTACTGCTGTCCCGCATGAGTTTGTGGGAGCAGCTAAATGAGTATATCGGCGCTTTGGACGAGGATGAATTTGTACGAGCTCTTGTATTTTTGCGCCGAGCTTTCAGTGTATTTAACTCCGGTGAAAAAACGATGATTGCTGAGCTGTTAGGCGAGCTATGGGGTGTGAATACAGAGCAGGCAGCGGAAGTATTGACGCAAGAGCTGAGGGAGGACGAGGCGAAAATGCTTGATGACTTGAATGATTTTGATTTTGAGGATTTTTAGAGATGACGATAAGCGGAGAAGATCAATCCCAACCGAAAGAAATGGATGCAGTAGATGAACGTCGTGCAGTATCCCGTTGGCGGCTCATTTTGGGACAGACGGCCGAGCCGTCGTTACGGAACAGTGGCGGTGGGGAAGCTATTGAACTGACGGAAGACGAGCAGATTATGGATCAGGCGTTAGCGGCCATTTATGATGATACCTCCACTTATTCGGGAGAACAGAGTGGCTCCGGAAGTAGGAGGGGAGCTCCGGGCAGTGGTACAGGGGCATCGGCTCCACGCTTGTCCAAATGGCTGGGTGATGTACGTACCTTTTTCCCGGAGGATGTTGTATCCATTATTCAAAATGATGCCATGGAGCGCAAAGGATGGAAGCAGCTATTATTTGAGCCGGAAGTGCTGTCACAAGTAAAGCCGGACATTAGCATGGTTGGTACATTAATGGCGTTAAAAGGGAAAATTCCTGAGAAAACGAAGGAAACGGCCCGCCTGCTGATTCAGTCTGTGGTAGATGAACTGGTCAGAAGATTGGAGCATGATTTACGCCGAGCGGTCACTGGGGCCATTAACCGCAGACAGCATTCCCCGTTGCCCTCATTAAGCGGGTTGGACTGGAAACGGACCATCCAGCGTAATCTAAAGCATTATGACGTCGAGCGTCGTCAGATTGTGCCTGAAAAATTTTATTACTTTGATCGCGCCCGTCGCAGCAAGGAGTGGAAGGTCATCGTGGACATTGACCAGAGCGGTTCGATGGCGGAATCTATTATCTGGGCATCGGTTACAGCTTCCATTTTCGCCAGTATGCCTGCACTCGATACGCAAGTTGTCGCTTTTGATACATCTGTCGTCGACCTGACGGAGCAATGTGCCAATGATCCAGTCGATATGTTGTTTGGTATTCAGCTTGGTGGCGGGACGAATATCGATAAATCGGTTGCGTACTGTGAGCAGTTTATCGAAGAACCCAAAAAGACGCTATTCATCTTAATTTCCGATTTATACGAAGGTGGCAGTCAAGCCAGACTCGTACGGCGTATGCGTGAAATGAGAGAATCCGGTGTCAAAACGATGTGTTTGCTCGCCTTGTCGGATGAAGGTCAGCCCTTCTATGACAAGCGACTGGCCAAGCAATTGTCCAGAGACGGTACACCAAGCTTTGCCTGCACGCCAGCCTTGTTGCCGGCTTTGGTGGAAGGGGCGCTCAAAGGTCAGGATCTGGCTGATTTGGTTAAACGATTGGGGATATCTGCTGGGTAATTCAACGGGTATAGCTGGTTAATAATAAGGTTAGAAAAAAAGGTTTTCGTGACTCCTGGCCAGGGAGCTTGGAAACCTTTTTTATTAATGTACCCTTAAAAAGGGTATTGACACATAACTATACGGCGACGTATAGTGTGGGTATTAATTACAGAGGGGGGCCTTCACGTTGTATTCTGATTTTAACTTCAAGAGTGATCCCAAAAAGATAAATTTATTGGCAGAAAAATTTCCCCATGTGGACCCCCAATCGTTGAGTACGCTAGCGCTTTTCATTCAGACAGCTCATGAAGTATACAATGGTGTGTCCTCCAGACTGTCCGAATATGGACTATCGATTGGAAGTCTGAAAATTTTAATTCCGCTGTATCTGCATGAACGTGCGTTGACTCCATCTGAACTGGCCGAATATTCAGGAGTTACACGTTCAACCGTAACCAGTGTAATCGACAAGCTGGAACGTGACGGTATCATCCGAAGAAGTACGCTGGTAGATCGCCGTATGACTGCGATCTACTTGACTGAGGAAGGAAGACAGTTAATGACGGAAAGAATTCCGATGTTCATTCAGCTTTTTTCGGATTTATTGAAGGAATTTACGAAGGAAGATCATGTTCACTTCGCTGGGATGCTACAGAAGCTTTCCACAGGTCTGGAGAGAATAAAACGGGAATAATACCTTTCCCGAGGCCGATAGTTAGACGTCGTACTATCAGGTTGCGTACTTGTTTTTTTAAACAATCATTTTCCGCTTATCATTCGCTAAATCATCATGAAGGAGAGTTTATTGCAATGAATAAAAAAATCATCGTGTACGTTCTACTGGTTGTCGCATTAGGTACTGGAGGTACGCTGATGGCTATGAGCGGCAAGGATGCTGTGAGTATGGCTGCCACACAAAAAAACACGCTGCTTACGGCAGATACCGTAAATGCTGCCTTTCAGGGCGTTGGGGGAAGAGTGAACACCATTGAGGTGAAGGAGGAACAACAAGTGAAAAAAGGAGATGTGCTCATGACCCTCGATCCTGTGGACCTGGACCTGCAAATTGAGAAATTAAAAACAGATATCGCGCAGGCTGATGTGAAAATAAAGCAGGCTAAAGACGGACTGCAAAATCAGTCAGAGAAAATTTCGACTTCAGAAAAACAGGGGCAACTCGATATTCAGGCTGCGCAAGCGGGAGAATCCCTGTTGAATCAAGGTACACGTGTAGAGGACATTCAAAAACAAAAGCTGGCGATTGAAGCAGCACAGCAATCGTTGGATGCAGCTCTGACAGGAGTGGAGACAGCTAAAACAAATGCGGAGATTGCACAAAAAACAGTAGCATCCAGGCAAGAGTCTCTTGACTTGGCCAAAGTGAATTACAACCGTTTCCAAGCGTTGTACGATGCCGGTGCCGGAACCAAAGCAGAACTGGATAATGCCAAAAACCAACTGGATAATGCCCAAATTGCGCTGGATACAGCCCGGGATCAGGTGGAGATTGCCAATAATCAGATTACTGCGGCCAGCAAACAATCCGACATTGCTAAAAATAGTATCGCCCAGCAGCAAACCGCTCTGGAAAAAATGGAGGCAGGTGCAACCGCAGAGGAACGCCAACAGGCCCGCATCAAAACAGAAAAGGCCAAGGAAGCATTAACCCAGACCTCCCAAACACGTAAAGATGTTAAAAATAGTGAATACAACGTGGATCTTCTGGCTCAACAAAAGCAGGCATTAAGCGTTCAACTCAAAACCTTGGAATTGCAGCGTGGACGTATGGTGCTGAAGGCATCTACAGACGGTAAAGTGTCCCGCATTGTACCCAAGATGGGAGAAATCGTTGCTACGGGGGCAACAGGCGTCGTTATTGAAACCAACCATCTATACTATGATATTTATGTGGATGAGGATTCCATCTCACAGTTTAAAGCAGGGGAAAATGTGGCTTCATATGTTGTAGCTTTAGACAGAAATATTCAAGGCAAGGTGAGATACGTTACCTCTGCTCCGCAATATACCAACATGAGAATGAGCCGGGATAAAGGTTTGTCGGATATAAGTTCCTTTCAGGTGCGGGTAGATGTCCCGCGAACATCTGAATTATTACCTGGAATGACGATAGAGGTTGTGACGAAATGAAGGCGTTTATAGAAGAATGGAAGCTATTGGTCAGCGGCAGGATGGTGTTCGTACTGCTGCTCGTCCCGATTCTTGTGGCGGTAGCCTTCGGGTTTGTTTTCAAAAATAATCAGCTGAATGATGCATCTGTCGCTGTAGTCGATTTAGATCATAGCAATTATAGCCGACAGCTTATTAATAAATTGGATGCATCCCAGTATATTGACGTACGTTATGTACAAGAGAATGAAGCCGATCCGAATTTACTCCTATATAATGAAAAATTTTTTGCAGTGATTTATCTTCCGGCAGGTCTGGAGGAAAATAGGCTTAAGGGAGTTCAGAGCAACATCGGCTTTTATGTAGATAACACGGTAGGTCAGGCCACAGGGAATCTGCGCTCGGCGGTCACAGAGATCTTTGCCACGGAAAATGCAATACTGGCTGGTGGTGGACTAAAGGGCATGGGGATGAGTGACAGCCAGGTAACAGGACTTACTTCCAACATGCTACTCCAGCAACGTCTGCTGTATAATCCCACCAATGCTACTTTAATGACCTCGGTTATGGGATTCATCAATACTGTCATGATTTCACTGATTGGTGCTGCTGCACTGACCATTGTCCCACGCTTGCGGGAGCAAGGCAGATTAAAAGAGGAGCTACAGCATTCGTACGGTTTGATTCTAAGGGTGCTACCGTATGCGTTAGTAGGATGTGTGTCCTTTTACTTGTCCATTGGTTTGCTCAAGCGGATCGGCGGACTTCGGTTTGAAGCGAATGTATGGGAGATCAGTATTCCGTTTCTACTGTACATGATTAGTCTAGGCTTGTTTGCGATGGCTTTGGGGTGGAATGCGGCGAGCCCGGGAAAAGCCTCTCCGCGTCTCATGCTGATTATATTGCCTTCGTTCTTGCTGAGCGGTGCTCAATTGCCAGTAGCTATGCTGCCTACATCGCTGCAATATATTAGTAATATTCTTCCATTGACCTGGCATTTCAAGTTTTTGAGAGGGATGGGATTCAAGGGCGGAGGCTTGAAGTATTTCATTCCTGAGGTTGGAGGATTTTTGATCCTGTTAAGTGCTTTGTTGCTTCTGATCTTTATTCTGATTGCTCTGGAGAAAGGAAAGCTGGCAAAAAGCAAGGATGCAGTGTTAGTGGTTGAACCTGTGTTACACTAATATCAAAGAATATGATTTTTCAGGCGCCTGTGAGGGGGCCTTTTCTCATCTTGTGCAGCTTTGCAGCATATAAAAAGGATTCCGCATTCCCTAAAGCGGGAGTTCACGAAATCCTTGGTAGTCTTATTTTAAAAGGGTTCTGATGATTTACGTTTTATAGCTTTAACATGTTTTCAAATGTTTCTTCGTTCAGGACGCTGCCGACATAGAAGGAGCCGAACTCGCCGTAACGGGCGCTGACTTCGTCAAAACGCATTTCGTAGATCAGCTTTTTAAATTGAAGTGCGTCGTCGGCGAACAGCGTGACACCCCATTCCCAATCGTCGAAGCCGATAGAACCGGAAATGATTTGCTTCACTCTGCCAGCATAGCTGCGTCCGATCAAACCGTGACTGCGCATCAGAGTGCGGCGCTCATCCATCGAAAGCATGTACCAGTTGTCGTCCAGCTCGCGTTTTTTGTTCATCGGATAGAAGCAAATATAACGAGCCTTGTTCAAAACAGGCTTCAGGCGTGAAACAATTTGCGGATTTTGCATCGGATCTTCTTCTTTGCTCAAATAGTTGCTCAGCTCCACCACACTCACGTAAGAGTAGGTTTTAGTCGTATATTTGGCAAAGGTGGTTTTGTTAAACTCATTTTCGAGTTTGTTGAGGTCTTCCAGCGTTTCGCGTAGATGTAACATAACAAAATCAGCCTTTTGTCCGATTATAGTATATACGGCAGAGCTGCCCAGACCCGCTTCCTCGGTAACGCTCCATTCCTTCATAAACTCTTGAAGCTCGTCCAGCGCTCCGGCGCGTTCTTCATCGTCTGCTGTTTTCCATGCCGTCCAGTTGATGGATCGGAAATCGTGAAGTGCATACCAGCCTTCCAGCGTGGATGCTACTTCATTTGGCGTTGATGGGGGTTGTTGAGGTTGATGTTGGTTCACAATGGTCACTCCTTTTTCAAATCTGTAAATAATCATCGGCATGGCCGAAACATGTGCGTTTTAAGTATGTCCTGCGAATGAAAAATGTGTAATGCTTAACTATTATATTGTAGCCCAAATAAAGGATTTTCACCAATGAAAGAAATGTGAAGAATTTTATTTTTTCCGTGATGCAGGTCACAAGTCGTAAAATAGTTAGTATTCTCGAAAAAAGGGGAACACGGACGAATGAGGCTGCCAAAAAGGAGGACAATTGGACTTATTTTGCTGGTCTCAGTTGGGGTCAAGTATGATAGAATAGAAAAACATCTTGGAGACCGTTATGTCAGGAAAGGAAGAATGTTGGAATGCGGATGAAAAACCTGCTGCACTATACTGAGAACCACCGCTACTGCGTTTATCGGGAATTCGGCTTGAGCGCACTGGATGAATTGATGCTGGGAAGCGTCTATCAGCCGATGGTAGGCGCATTTGCGGTCAGCCTGTATCGGCTATTGTTCCAGCATGTGCCAGCCGGACAGATTGGTTATTCGCCGCTGGAGCAGCAGCGTCGTCTTTTTCTGACACTAGGGCTGGAGCCAAGCGAGAAGGGACGCAAGTATCTAATTGAACAGACCTCCAAGCTGGAGGCTGTCGGTCTGTTGCAGACGTCCAGGCTGTATGCACCGGAAACGGACGACTATATGTATGAATATGAGATGCAGCCACCGCTTGCGCCTGCCGATTTTTTTAGGACGCAGCATCTTACTCTTTTGTTGAGAGACAAAATTGGCAAGTTTGCGGTGCTTTCTCTGCGAGAATCGCTGTGGAGCAGCGAATCTGCGGAATGGTCGCAATCTTCCTATAATAAAGAGAATATATCTATTCCGTTTTACGAGTTATTTGAGCTGAACACCCATGTCATTGATTACGAGTTGGAGCAGGCGCTGTCCGAGGTGTCTTCGGGCCGTCACAATGGGGCTTTGGCCGCAGAGTCGGAGGAAGGGCTGAATTATGCGGACATCATTCTCCGTTTTCCGCGCGAATCCGTCAACCGCAAGCATGTGGAGCGTCTGCGTTTTGAACACGAGCAGCTAGGCATGGTCAATTACGTTGTTCGCAAATTTGACTTATCTGTACAGGACATCAGCCGCTTGCTGGATGAGGACGGCATTTTTACCGAAGCGGGCGATTTGCTGCTAGACGAGCTTCAACTCCGGGCCAGCCAGCATTCCAGACAGGATCGGAAGCGTCAGGAGGAACAGCAGGTGCAGGCCGCCAAAGTGGTTGCCCTGCGTCAGAGAGAAGCTGCCACTCCGGAAGAGCCGCCTGCGGAGCAAGCCGTGGAGATGGAATTCTATGTGGAGGTTCCACCACAGTTCACAGCCAAATGCGACATTCACCAATATAATATGATGCTGCGCAACGAGCCTTATCGTCGTTTGCTGCAAACCTTTTTCCCCGGCACGGTTCCCGGTAACCTGCTGGATATATTCGAAAAGATTGATATCAGCTACAAGCTGCCCGGTGAAGTCATCAATGTACTTATCCATTATTTAATGTCCCTGCTGGTATCAGGAAGCGATCAGCGGATTAACCGCAACTTTGTCGAGGCTGTCGCTTCCAATATGCTGTTAAAGCAGGTAAGTACCTACGAAAAGGCTGTTCAATATATACGTGATCAAGCCAAGGTAAAAGGCAAGCAGTCTGCTGCTTCTCCTTCCGGCGGCCGTTCCCGTTCGTATGCTAAAAACAACGGCCCATCCAAGCCATCCATTCCCATCGTACAGGATCACCCCTCCGAGGAATCCGTATCCGAGGAAGAACTGGATGAATTGCTGCGCCTGGCCGAACGAATGCAATCCGGTAAACAGAAAAAGGTGTAGTGGATAGCTCTACACATTTTAGAAAGGAGGAGCGTTCTTGGAATCATTGGGCGATTTGCTACAGCAGATGCAGAACCCTTCGTTTCGCCAGCGCACGCGCAATGTGGCCGATCAGGTTCTCAATGATCCGCTGGTGCAGGAATTTTGCGCTGCGCATCCCGATATTGACGAAGCACAACTGCGATTAAACATGAGCATGCTTTTTCAGTATACCCGGGATCGTAAGAATTGCGGCAACTGTCCGGGACTCGAACAGTGTCCTAACGATTTTCAGGGACATTTTTGCAAACTGGGCGTGGAATATCCGAATGGTACAGCCGAAATGGTGGACATCCGTACCCCTTGCGCCAAACTGGTAGCTTCACAGCACGAACAGCGGGTGCGTCAGCGGATTAAAAGCTTTTATGTGGATGAGCGTGCGCTCTTGGAAGGCTATAATGCCCTTGAGATTGCGCGTAAGGACTCACAACGTATGCCCGCAGTCACACAGCTATTCCGTTACATCGAAGAAACGAAAAGCCAGGGCGTATCCAAAAAAGGACTCTACCTGGAGGGTACGTTTGGTACGGGTAAGACCTTTTTAATGGGATATCTGCTGCACGAGCTGGCCTTGTCCGGACTGAACGGTGTGATCGTGTATATGCCTGATTTTGTGGAGGACTTAAAGTCCATGATTCAGGAAGGGCAGAAGCTGAAGGAAACGACTGAAATGCTTAAAAATTGTGATCTGCTCGTATTTGACGACATTGGAGCCGAAAATTTGAGTCCATGGGTACGGGATCATGTGATGGGCTCGATTTTAAATTATCGAATGAACCGCAAACCTACCTTTTATACTTCGAATTATTCGTTGCAAGGGCTGGAGAAGCATCTGAGCTTTACGAGCAAGGACGGTGAGGAATTGTACAAGGGACAGCGTTTGATGGACCGGATTCGCCCTTTTGTAGATGTTATTACCGTTAAAGGGAAAAATCAGCGAGGATCATTGTAAATCAATTTGCTATTTTGATATCTTACAATTAAAAAACTATTGTGATATAATTAAAAGGTGTCAAAAAAGAAATTACAGGTTATAATAATCTTGACTTTTCTATAAAGGAGGAACATACAATGGCAATTGTTAACGTGTCCGACCAATCCTTCAACGCAGAAGTCGAAGGTACAGGAACCGTTTTAGTTGATTTTTGGGCGCCATGGTGCGGTCCTTGCAAAATGATCGCTCCTATTCTGGAGGATCTCTCCACAGAAGTTGGCGACAGCGTCAAAATCGCGAAAGTGAACGTGGATGAAAATCCAGAGTCTGCTTCCCGTTTCGGCGTTATGAGCATTCCTACCCTGATCGTCTTCAAAGACGGACAGCCCGTTGATAAAGTGGTGGGTCTGAACTCCAAAGAAGCACTGAAAAGCATGCTTACCAAACACCAGTAATCATCGCATGTGACCCATGCTCCTGCGGGGGCTTGGGGAGCGGGCATGAACGGTCAATGCCTCCGGTTGTAAATACCGGGGGCGTTTTTGTGTATTATTCCAGTATATTATATAGTAGTCGAAGTCATTTAAGAATGGAAGGAGGAACCGGGCGAATGGAATCTTATGCGGAGGACTTGCGGAATCAGGAGAAGGCGCTGGAGAACATACGGCACAAATTAGCGTTGCTGCCGGATGCATCGGGCTGTTACTTGATGAAGAACAGCGAGGGCACCATCATTTATGTCGGCAAGGCCAAAGTGCTGAAAAACCGGGTTCGTTCCTATTTTACAGGTAGCCATAACGGCAAGACGCAAAGACTGGTTTCCGATATCCGTGATTTTGAATATATCGTTACGGGCAGTAATATGGAGGCGCTCATTCTGGAGTGCAACCTGATTAAAAAGCATCAGCCGCGCTATAACGTGCTGTTGAAGGATGACAAAACTTTTCCGTATTTGAAAATTACGAACGAGGAGCACCCCAAGTTAGAGGTGACCCGGCGCGTTCTGAAAGATAAAGCAAAATATTTTGGCCCTTATCCTAATTCCTACGCGGCACATCAGACGAAGAAGCTGCTGGACCGCATGTATCCGTTACGCAAGTGCGGTGTGATGCCGAAGGAAGTGTGCCTTTATTATCATATGCATCAATGCCTGGGCCCTTGTGTGAAAGAGGTTGAGAAGGAAACGTATGAACAGATTGGTCAGGAGATCGGTTCTTTTTTGAGTGGCGGGCATGAGGAAATCAAAAAGGATCTTCAACGCAAAATGCAGGAGGCCGCAGAGGAGCTGTACTTTGAGCGTGCCAAGGAGCTACGCGACCAGATTATCAGCATTGACGCGATGATGGAAAAGCAGAAGATCACGACAGCCGATGCGAAGGACCGCGATGTATTCGGATTTTCGGTAGACAAGGGCTGGATGTGTGTGCAGATCTTATATGTTCGTAAAGGTAAAATGATCGAGCGGCATATGTCTACGTTTCCTTTTTACGGCGAGGCCTACAGCGACTTTATGTCCTATGTGACGCAATATTATAGTGATAACCCGGCGGTGCCGCAGGAAATATTGCTGCCGGATACACCGAAGCTGATGAAGCAGGCGGAACAGGGGGATGTCGGTCAATCGGCTGTGACGGAAGCTGTTTCTCACACTGCAACAACCGAGGAAACCGCACAGACCAGTAACAATGCTGTACAAGAAGCAGGGACATTATCGGATGTGCCAAATGAAGAGCAGCCGTTCGAGCGTTCCGCGGATGCACTGCTGGTGGCCGAAGAGCGTGCTTCTTATGGAGAAGCAACGGATCGAGACCATACTGAAACCCAACTGTCAGGCGGGCTGGAGGAACCAGCTACGGCGGCTCTAGCTCTGGCTGAATGGCTGGATGTAAAGGTACTGGTGCCTCAGCGTGGACTGAAAAAGCAAATGACAGGGATGGCTACGGAAAATGCACGGGTCGCTTTGGATGAGAAGTTTAAGCTGATTGAACGGGACGAGGAACGGACATTCAAGGCTGCAAGCAATCTGGGGCGTGCGATTGGGCTGGATAGCCTGCATCGCGTGGAGGCGTTTGATAACTCCAATATACAGGGGTCCGATCCAGTCTCGGCAATGATTGTGTTCATTGATGGCAAGCCTGCCAAGAAGGAATACCGTAAATATAAAATCCGTTCGGTGCAGGGGCCGGATGATTATGAAACGATGCGTGAGGTCATTCGGCGTCGATATGAACGTGTGCTCAAGGAAAATCTGGAGCGTCCGAATTTGATCGTCGTCGATGGTGGACGCGGACAGATTAAGGCCGCTGTGGATGTGCTGGAGAATGAACTGGGTTTGTTCATTCCTGTGTGTGGTCTGGTGAAGGATGCCAAACACAGAACCTCTCAACTACTGGTGGGGGATTCTCCCGAGGCCGTGACACTGGCCCGCAACAGTGAAGAATTTTACCTGCTGCAACGGATTCAGGATGAGGTTCACCGATTCGCCATTACATTCCATCGTGAGCAACGGGGCAAATCCATGGTAACCTCTCGTTTGGACTCGATTTCGGGAATTGGCGAGAAGCGGCGTAAGCTGCTGCTTAAGCATTTTGGTTCGCTTAAAAAAATAAGAGAGGCCAGCGTCGAAGACTTCCGGCCTCTCTCTATTGGTGATAAGCTTGCGCGTCAGATTATAGCTGCCCTTCGGGAGGAGGAGTCGTAGAATACGGCTCTTCTTTTTTTATGGGCTCAAACATGACTCGATTTGGCTTCTTTGGACTAAACCAGTAAATGATGTAGCCCACAATGGCCGGCAATACGATCCAGAACAAACCTGCGGTCAGGTTTACCGTGTCTCCCAGACTCATCACGCTAAGACCCATCAGAATGCTGTCAAAAATAACGTGGCTGAACATGGCGGCAATAAAGCCGTAACGCAGAAATACAAAACTGAACAGCAATCCAAGGAAGGTCAGCTCGATAGGTCTGGAAATGACCGGATAGATTGGATACAGTGTGTGCCCCAATGCCCAAATCAGCGTGGTAATCAGACAGGCAACAAAAGTATTTCTCACCATCTTTTTCACCATCGGGATACCAAACAGACGGTATACGGCTTCCTCTCCAATGCCTGCCATCCATGCCATAATCGGCAGTAACCATGGATAGGCCATGTTGTAAGGAGATTGTGTGGCATCTGTTGTGGAGAACGTATTAAACGTACGCTCCAGCACAAAGAACAAAATGGATTGTACACCGAGTAAAATAAAGGCCCACAAGTAGCCCACATACATACTGCGAAGCACATACAGCCCGTAGCCCGGCTCTTTGGCGCGTGGCCAGGCATTCAGTCCAACCTTGCGCATCAGCCCGTCACCGCCAACCAAGGAGAAGTAGAGCGATACGGCCATTACGAAAGTAATAAAAATTTGCAAAATCATAAGAAATATAAGCGCTCCCCGACCGCCTGCTTCTGCTTGCAGTATAGGAAGCATGTTAAATGTCCCTGCCATACTGGCAGCAAAATATACAATGGACAGCACAATGCCCCGTACAAAGGAAGTGTGGCGTCGTGTGAGTGAGGCGTATACGATGCCAAGTATGCCTAACACCAAGCTAAATAAAGCATAGCCTGCGTAGGTCATCCAGTTAGCCCAGTACGTTTGCTTTTTGACATAATCCGTATAGGACGATGGGGCGGAAAAGCTCTGTGTAAACGAGCGAACATTTCCGTCTTCAAACGTAAACGCCAGCGTAAGCACAGAGGAGCCGATTTTTTTGTCGTTTACGGTGTACTTCAAACCGCCCTCGCCTTCGGATGTCGCAAGCTTCAAGTCCGATGGTTTAAAGCCAAAGCGTTTTACCCAGGCTGCCGCTGCCTGCTCCTTTGCTTCCAACGTCATGTCTCCTTCGGCTGCGCGTACAAGCCTGCTACGTGCCTGCTCATCCGTTGAAATATCAGCTTGTGTGTAACTGGTGCTGGAGGTAATTCGTTTAAAGCTGACGACTTTGCCTGTGGACAAATCCACATGAACTTGCACTTTGCTTTTGGAAGAAGGTTCCGGCAAATCGACCCGGAAGGTTTCGTAAGGATAACTTTTTTTCCATGTACGGTCATACTGTTGAAGCAGCTTTTCTCTGGATAAATAACCGTACAGGTCCGTTTCAGCCTGATAGGTCACGACAGGCTTTTCCGGCTGCGATTCGGTATAGCCCAGCTCGGAGCGGGCGAAGTCCAGCGCGTGTATGACCGCTTCCTGCTTGCTGATGACCTTGGCATTCGTCAGTGCTTCCGGATTCGGATTACTAAACGAGGGAATAAGCAATTGAAAGACAAAAAAGCAAATCAGGCCAATCCCGCCCAGCAAGCCTAATCTTTTGAAGTTGGCCGTGAGCACGACCGGTTTCCCGATAGGATTCATGAGTTTCCTCCTTAATCTGTAAATAAGAACATCCATTAAAGATATCATACTGCACAGGTTCCCGCCAACAGACCTAGGATATTCATGAAAATGGAGTCAAAGCACTATAAAGTTTCAATAAAATAAGATAAGCTGCGATTAAAGGTGGACTATTCTCAAATTACCGCTAATTTAACGTTATTTCGAAGAAATCGGTTTTGTGCTCTGTATATAGAAGGATTATAATCTGTTGAGACAATGCATATGAAATATATAGGTAACGATATACATTTGAGCCGAATTTCCATAGGAAAACGGGGGAACCATGTTACTGGGGTGAATTTTACAGCCGGTCCCGGACCGGAAGTGTGAATAGGGCATACTGTGCAGCCCGAATCCGTCAGCTAACCTCGTAGGCTGTGAGCAGGAACCAAGTCAGGCACTCGGATTTCCGGTGTCTTTTTTTGTGCGAATAAAAGTTGGATAATTAAAACGTTGCTGAGTTAAGTCCGCTTCGCGCTCCATTTGATCTTCCGATCGCTGTTGTCTCTGAATTTTATTGGATTAGATAAGCCCTGTTAAGGTTAAAATTCAGAGACAAAGGCGAGCGCTACCGCTTCTCCAGATTTTCAAATGGATCGCTGCGCTGCTGCCCGCCTTAAAGTCACTAAACGTTTCGTGAGGTATGAAGTGTGATGAGTACTGATAGGTAAAAGTATCTTGCTCTGCGGATACTTTTCTGTTTGCTAAAAAACGGACTAAAGAAACTGAAAAGAGATTGGTGATTTTATGAGCTGGCAGTAGCGGAGGGGGCAGAATTGTTCTGAAGAAGCGCCAGCGTTTGCCTTTACCACCGGATTTTAACCATTAAAAGTGCTTATAAAATCAGAAAAAAATCCGGGGGTAACAGCAATCGGAAGAACAATCTGCACCCGGAGCGTCTCCATGCTCATAATTCACCAAGTAGGAGCAGTGATAAATAGATGAATCCCAATGCAAGATGGCTTCGGCTTTCTCCACCGCAGATATTCGTTGTGGGCTTTGCCATTATCATTCTTATAGGCAGCTTGTTGTTAATGCTGCCGATTTCCAATACAACGGGAAAGCCGCTTGCATTTATTGACGCTTTGTTTACAGCCGCCTCCGCAACCTGTGTAACAGGTCTTGTTGTTAAGGATACTGGCACCTTCTTTACCACCTTTGGACAGGTGGTTATCGTCGCGCTGATCCAGATTGGTGGGCTCGGCTTTATGACGATGGCTACCTTGATTGCACTGGTGTTCAAGCGTCGTATTTCCTTGCGGGAGCGTCTCATTTTGCAGGAAGCGATGAATCAGACTTCTGTAGAGGGAATTGTCGGGTTAATCCGTAAGGTATTACTGTACTCACTGGTTATTGAAGGCGTATGCGCTACGATATTCTCGGTTCGCTGGTCCTTTGATATGCCCGTAGGCAGGGCGATTTATTTTGGGATTTGGCATGCGATTTCGATGTTTAACAATGCAGGCTTTGATTTATTTGGTCACTTTCGCAGCCTGACAGGTTATGTATATGATCCGATTGTTAATTTTACAGCTATGTTTCTGATTATTTCGGGTGGCATCGGCTTTGTGGTCATGTCCGATCTGGTGGAATACCGCAAGCGAAAGAGACTGTCCTTGCATACCAAGGTGGTACTCAGCATGACGGCTGCTCTGATTGTAGTCGGCACGCTTGTCATCTTTGTATTCGAGTTTACCAATCCGAAGACACTGGGCTCGCTGGATTGGGGTGGAAAGCTGCTGGGATCTTTATTCCAATCCGTAACGCCCCGCACCGCAGGTGCCAATACGCTGGACATTGCAGGCTTACGACAGGCTACGCAGTTTTTTATCATCATACTCATGTTTATTGGGGCTTCCCCTGGCTCCACTGGAGGCGGGATTAAGACCACAACATTCGCCCTGCTCATTGGAGCGGTGATTTCGATGCTGCGAGGGCGGGAAGATATTGTGCTGTTCAGGTACAGACTTGCGCAGGGACGAATTTACAAGGCTTTGACCATTACACTGCTGGGGCTGCTGTTTGTCATTGGGGTGACAATGATTTTGTCGGCAACCGAGGATCATCATTTTCTGATGATATTGTTCGAGACGGTGTCTGCATTTGGTACGGTGGGATTGTCCATGGGGCTAACATCTGATTTGACGGTTATAGGCAAGCTGGTCATTACCCTGACGATGTTTGCCGGCAGATTGGGTCCGCTCACACTGGCTTATGCACTGACTCCGAAAAAGGGTAAGGAATTATATCGTCATCCGGAAGGCAAAATGATTATAGGATAAGGGAGTTTTCGAGTAGATATGAAAACGCAGCAGTTTGTGGTTATTGGTTTGGGACGCTTTGGCTCAAACCTGGCTTTGCAATTGGTGGATATGGGATGCGAGGTGCTTGGCATTGACCAGAATGAGGATATTGTGGATAGTATGAGTGAGCTGTTGACGCATACCGTCGTAGCGGACGCTACAGACGAGGATTCGTTACGATCGCTAGGTATTCGCAATTTCGATTGCGGCATTGTTGCGATTGGTAATGATATTCAGGTTAGCATCCTGGCTGCCATTTTGCTAAAAGAGCTGGGTGTGAGCAAAGTCGTTGCCAAAGCGATTTCTGTGCTGCACGGACGGGCGTTGGAAAAGCTCGGTGTGGACCGGGTCATTTATCCCGAGCGGGATATGGGGATACGGGTTGCGCACCAACTGGTTACGCCTAACTTGCTTGATTATTTGGAGCTGTCCAAGGAATACAGAATTGTGGAACTCAACGTTCCTGCATGTCTGCATGGCAAAACGCTATCTGAGCTGAATGCCCGCACTCGCTTTGGTTGTAGCATCGTAGCGCTTCATACGGCGAACGGTATCCTGATTGCACCCACAGCGATGGATCGGCTAAAAGCGGACGATATTATGGTTATCATCGGCTCCAATGACAATATCGGCCGCTTCGAGGACGAGGTCGTTAACGTGAACGAGGAAGGCTGATCTCCGCTACACCATACGATAGCCCGCAAACGATGCACGCGTCTCGCTGATCCAGCGCCGTGCTGTCGGCCCCAGATCGGTCGTCTCCGAGTAGATAAGGGAGGTGGTGCGCCGTGTCTCCTTCAAATCAGGCAAGTACAGCGCCGTTAGCCCATTATCCCGCAGCAGCTCGCTGCGCAAGTAGGATTTGGGCAGCAATGCGGAAGCCTTGCAGGTCGGCAGCAGGCGCACAATCGCCTCGAACGAGTCAATTTCCATACGGATATCTGGCATGATGCCGCTGCGCTGGAACAGGTCATCGGTCAGACTGCGGTACCAGGTTCCTTTGGAAAAAATAATCATTGGCAATCCTTGCAGGTCTTTCATCGAAGCGGTTCCCGTCTTCATCGTTAATTCATGTCCGATCGGAACGACTAGCTCCAAATGATCGTCAAACAGTGGAATGCAACGCAAGCCGGCCTCATGAATGGCAGACCCGACAATACCGGCGTCTGCTTTTTTGTCGCGTACAAAAGCGACGATTTCATGGGTTTTGCCTGTGAGCAGTTTCAGCTCGGTTTGGGGATGCTTGCTCATGAAAGCTTCAACAAGAGTAGGCAGTGTCGTTTGGAGTGTCGTCAGACTTGCACCAAGGGTGAGCATACTCTGAGCTTCATTTTTGTGCTGGGACAGCTTTTGTAAAAAACGAAGCTGGCGCTGGCGCTGCTCCAGTGCGAAGGTATATACAAATCGGCCTGTCGACGTAATTTCGAGTCGTTTGCCCCGTCGATCAAAGAGGTTTACGCCCAGATCCTCCTCCAGCTTGGCGATTTTGCGGGACAGGGCGGGCTGGGACAGATTAAGCAGCTTGGAGGCTTTATTCAGGCTGGATTGCTCGACAATGACGGCAAAAGCGTTCAAATCCTCAAACAAATCATCCACTTCCTCTCTATATGCAAAAAAGACATAACAATTAATACGTATATTGCAATTCCATTATAAGCCGAAAAGGAGTAACATGAAAGCGACACAAGATGTTCACACCTTTGTTTTCTCTTTTAAGGAACACCTTGTTGGACATTTCCTGTCGGAAACTGTCATATTATATGTTATATTACTATTGAAAACGCTATTATTGGGAGAAGGGAGCATTACCTAGATGAGAGGATTTTATTCCAGAAAGCTGCACTCGCTTCTTGGCGTCATCCCGCTGGCTCTGTTTTTTGTAGAGCATTTGGTGACCAACTTCACAGCGGTGGAGGGCGGCAAGGAAGGATTCAATCGCAGCGTGGCCTTCCTAAATGGTCTGCCGCTTGTTATTGTGCTTGAAACGTTATTTATTTACTTGCCATTGTTGTTCCATGGAATCTATGGTTTGTATATCGCTTACCAGGCTGATCCGAATGTCAAACGTTTTGGCTATTCGCGTAACTGGCGCTTTCTGTTTCAGCGCATTTCCGGTGTAATTACGTTCGTGTTCATTATCTGGCACGTATACGATACACGTTTTCAGGTGGCTCTGGGTAATGTAACACATGAGGAGCTAGGCGGCGTGATGCATGGCATTGTGACGAATCCAGTCTATTTTATCCTTTATTTAATCAGTGTCGTTTCGGCATCCTTTCACTTTGCTAACGGACTATGGGCATTTATGGTCAGTTGGGGAATTACGGTGGGACCACGTGCGCAAAAAGTATCTTCCTATATCTGCATGACCTTGTTCGTGGTTATATCCATCGGCTTCATCGCTTCCCTGTTGGCATTCCGCAGCGCGGAATTTCAGGAAACGGCAACCGCATGGGTACAATGCAACGCAATTCAACAGCTACTGTAAACGAGGTATTCAAACGATAAAATAAAATCCTGAAAAAAGGAGTGAGCAGAAATGGCAGCATCCAACATTATTGTCGTGGGCGGCGGTCTTGCGGGTCTAATGGCTACGATCAAGGCGGCAGAGGCAGGAGTTCACGTTCATTTATTTTCTTTGGTTCCGGTCAAAAGGTCCCACTCCGTTTGTGCTCAAGGCGGCATCAACGGCGCGGTGAATACGAAGGGTGAAGGCGACTCGCCCTGGATTCACTTTGACGATTCGGTCTATGGCGGCGACTTTCTGGCCAATCAGCCCCCGGTAAAAGCGATGTGCGAAGCGGCTCCGGGTATTATCCATCTCATGGACCGCATGGGTGTCATGTTTAACCGGACACCGGAAGGACTGCTGGATTTCCGCCGCTTCGGCGGTACGCAGCATCATCGGACAGCCTTTGCCGGAGCGACGACAGGGCAGCAGCTTCTGTACGCACTTGATGAGCAGGTACGACGCTGGGAATCCGAAGGTTTGGTGACCAAGTATGAAAACTGGGAGTTTTTACAGGCTGTACTGGATGATGAGAGTATCTGTCGCGGCATCTGTGCGCAGGATTTGCGCACGATGGAAGTGAAGACTTTTGCAGCGGATGCAGTTATTTTGGCATCGGGCGGACCTGGCATTATTTTCGGTAAAACCACGAATTCCGTGATTAATACCGGTACGGCTGCCGGGGCGGTATATCAGCAGGGCGTACGCTATGCCAACGGCGAGTTTATCCAGATTCATCCGACGGCTATTCCTGGGGATGACAAGCTGCGTCTGATGTCCGAGTCGGCACGGGGAGAGGGCGGCCGTATTTGGACGTACAAGGACGGCAAGCCGTGGTATTTCCTCGAAGAAAAGTATCCTGCTTATGGAAATCTGGTCCCTCGTGATATTGCGACACGTGAAATATTCAGTGTATGCGTCGATGATGGGCTCGGCATTAATGGCGAGAACATGGTGTACCTCGATCTGTCCCATAAGGACCCGAAAGAGCTGGACGTGAAGCTGGGCGGTATTATTGAAATTTATGAAAAATTCGTCGGTGACGATCCGCGTAAAATACCAATGAAAATCTTCCCGGCTGTGCATTATTCGATGGGCGGCATGTGGGTCGATTACAATCAGATGACGAATATTCCGGGGCTGTTTGCTGCCGGAGAATGTGAATTCCAGTATCACGGAGCGAACCGTTTGGGTGCAAACTCGCTGCTGTCAGCTATTTATGGCGGTATGGTGGCTGGACCGAAGGCTGTGGAATATATCAAAGGCTTGAAAAAATCCGCACAGGATATAGCTTCCTCCGTGTTCGATGCGGCGGTCAACCAGCAGGCGGAGAAGTATGAGCGTATTTTGCATATGGACGGGAAAGAAAATGCCTATGTCCTTCACAAAGAGCTGGGCGAGTGGATGACGAACAACATGACCGTGGTTCGTTATAATGACAAGCTGGAAGCTACGATCCACAAGATCAAGGAGCTGAAGGAGCGTTACTCCAACATTAACATCAATGATGCTTCGCGCTGGAACAATGCGGGTGCGGCGTTCACACGTCAGTTGTGGAATATGATGGAATTGGCTGAGGCCATGACCAAAGGGGCGCTGCTGCGTAACGAAAGCCGTGGAGCCCACTACAAACCGGACTTCCCGGACCGTAACGATGAGGATTTCCTGAAAACAACGATTGCGGACTGGACACCGGAAGGACCGCAAATCTCGTACGAAGCGGTGGACGTTTCGCTGATCAAGCCGCGTATTCGGGATTACTCCAAGAACAAGTAATTAAGGAAGATACAGAAGGGAGTGTATGAGATGTCGGAGCAAGCAGTGAAATCGGATAAAACCGTAAAGTTCGTTGTGACCCGTCAGGATGAACCTAATGCGAATCCATATACGGAAGAATTTGAGTTGGCTTATCGACCGGGGATGAATGTAATCAGTGCGTTGATGGAGATTCAGCGTAACCCGGTGGACAGTCATGGTAAAGAGACGGCCCCGGTATGCTGGGAGTCGAACTGTCTGGAGGAAGTGTGTGGAGCATGCTCCATGGTGATTAACGGCAAGCCGCGTCAGGCTTGTGCAGCGCTCGTCGATAAGCTGGAGCAACCGATTACCATTGCGCCGATGAGCACGTTCCCAGTTGTACGGGATTTGGTCATCGACCGCAGCCGGATGTTTAACGCGCTCAAGAAGGTCAAAGCGTGGATTCCGATTGACGGTACCTACGATCTGGGCCCCGGCCCCAGAATGGCAGAGAAGAAGCGTCAATGGGCGTATGAGCTGTCCAAGTGCATGACCTGCGGTGTCTGCCTGGAGGCTTGCCCGAATGTTAACGAGAAAACGACATTCATTGGACCTGCGGCGATATCTCAGGTTCGTCTGTTCAATAGTCATCCAACTGGGGAAATGAATCAGGAGGAGCGGCTGGATGCGTTGATGACGGACGACGGGCTGGAGGGCTGCGGTAACTCGCAAAACTGCGTACGTTCCTGCCCGAAGGGCATTCCGTTGACAACCTCCATTGCCGAAATGAACAAGCAAACGACCAAGCATATGTTCAAGCGCTGGTTGACCGTATAGCACTAGCCAGTGGGCGATTTAAAAACAGGCTTTTTCCCTGAACGGGAGAAAGCCTGTTTTTTTGTGCTCAGGACAGATAGGAGTTACCATGGAGGGAGGAGAGTGGGGCAGCAGTTATGGTATAATTATGGTATTGTGTATCGTTTTTGGAGAAAAGGAGGCTGGACAGGTGACTGTACAACCGATGACGCGTCGGCCCGTTACCGGGTCGGATGTGCTGAAAGGATTAAAGAAGCTGGGGGTTCAAAAAGGCATGACGTTGCTTGTGCACTCGTCGATGCGCAGCTTTGGCAGTTTTGTTCCGGGCGGGGCCTCTGCGATTCTTTTGGCATTAACCGATGCGATTGGCCCGGAAGGAACGCTGGTCACGCCGACGCAGTCCCATGATCTGACCGATCCGTCGACATGGATGAACCCGCCTCTGGGTGAGTCATGGTGGGAACTTGTACGCGAGGAAATGCCCGCCTATGATCCGGCCTGGACGCTGACCGGAGGGATGGGTATTATTGTGGAAACGTTTCGTGGCCTGCCGGGAACACTGCGCAGCGGACACCCGCATGTTTCGTTTGCGGCCCGTGGACCTGCAGCCTCACACTTGCTGGAAGGGCATGAGCTTGATTTCGGGCTGGGTGAACAATCGCCACTGGCGAAGCTATATGAGACAGACGCCTATGTGCTGTTGCTGGGCTGTGGACATGAGAGCAACACGTCCTTTCATTTGGCGGAATACCGTATTACGTACAATGGACGTGAAGAAACGACCCATCAGGCCCCGATGATGGTGAACGGGGAGAGGGCATGGGTATCTTTTCAGAATTTTAATATATCCTCGGATGATTTTGACAAGCTGGGGCTTGATTTTGAGCGGGATCGTCCCACAGCCTTTACGCGGGTGAACATCGGGGATGCATCGTGTTTTTTAGCGAGGCAGCGTGATTTGGTAGACTACGCAGAACGATGGTTAGCCACCAACCGCTAGAGGGCTAAAAGTATGAGATATTTGAATCATGAGATATCTGAACTGTACAATAGTTGAATAGATAGCAAGGGGGCACGCATATGGAGAAGACGCCGCAAACCCGCCGCGAGAGTCAGGATGCCCCACACGATGAGGCCGCTATCCCTCCCGGTTCTTCGCGGCGTTCCATTTCAAATGAGCCAGCCAATCCTTCGCGCCGCCGTTTTTTGAAAAAAGCCGCTTTAGCGACAGCCGGAACCGCGCTTTTAACCGGAGGGTACGCTTCCTTATGGGAGCCTAATCATTTGGAGATTACACGTTTTACGCTATCTTTGCCCCGTCTGCCGTCGGCTTTTGACGGTATCAGAGTCGTACATTTTAGTGATGTACACTTGGGCTTTCACATGGATGAGCAGGACCTGCGGGAGCTTGCCGACCGGATTGCAGGACTGGAACCGGATTTGCTTTGTTTTACAGGTGATATTGTAGATGATTATGCCGTATCTATGAAAGCCGCTGTTCCGGTCATGGCTTCGATGCATGCCACACTCGGTAAATTCGCCATTCTCGGCAATCACGATTATAGAGGTTTACCAGCCGGGGTACAGGAGCTATATCCAAAAACCGGGTTTACGTTGCTGAGAAATGAACACGCGATTGTAGAGCGAGCCGGGCAGCGTGTGGCGATTGTTGGGTTAGAGGATGACATTATGGGCAAGCCCAATCCGCGGCGTGCCATACACGGACTGTCTGATGAAATGTGCAAGCTGCTGCTTATGCATGAGCCGGATTATGCGGATGTGGCGGCGCGAATGTCCTTTGATCTTCAACTGTCGGGACATACACATGGAGGACAGGTGCGCTTGCCTGTCATTGGAGCGCCGATGCCGCCTCCGGGTGGACGCAAGTACATTCAGGGATTATTTCATGTGGGGAGCGACAGGATGCCGCTGTATGTCAGCAGGGGCATTGGCATGACCCATCTGCCGATTCGTGTGCTATGCAGGCCAGAGCTGAGTGTCATTACACTGAAATCCGGTCAATAGGCTATTATATATTTACTTTCATCAGTATGGGCTTGTAACTACATAAAAAGGGTTTAGTGTAATGTGTAGCTGTTTCGGACAAAGGAGTGATATTCAGATGGATCGTATTGCTGTCATTTCAGATATACATGGCAATTGGCCTGCCTGCGAGGCGGTGCTGGAGGATATTGCTTCCCGAGGAATTAGTCGTGTGTTTTGTTTGGGGGATCTGATCGGCAAAGGGCCTAGCCCTTGCGAGGTTCTGGAGGCTGTCCGTCAACGTTGCGAGGTGGTCGTGCGGGGCAATTGGGATGAGCTGGTTAGCATTACGGATGATCTCAATTTTAGCTGGCAAGCCGAGCGCTTGGGCACAGAACGGCTACAATATTTGGCACAGTTGCCGTTTCATTATGATTTCAGGATGAGCGGACGCCGTATCCGGCTTTTGCATGCTTCGCCGCAAAGTGTATATCATCGCGTGCAGCCATGGGATGAACCGGAGAAAAGACTCGCCATGTTCGACCCGTTGGCTGAGGAAAATGGCAAAGCCGCTTTTGCCCCGGATGTTGTAGGGTATGGAGATGTGCATAATGCCTTTATTCAGCATTTCCAGGGCAAGACGCTTTTTAATGTCGGCAGTGTGGGGAATCCGCTGGATGTAACGCAGGCTTCTTACTGCATTTTGGAGGGAAACCTGGGAGAAGATACGCCTGCACCTTTTTCCATTCAATTTGTACGTGTGCCTTACGATATAGAACTGGCGGTAAAACAGGCAGAGGAAGCCGGCGTACCTTCTTTGCCGTATTATATCCGTGAGCTGCGCACAGGCATTTACCGGGGAATTCAGGACCTGGATTGATTGTGCAACCTATTCGCTGCAAAAAGCCAATCCATCCGCAGGAGGGATCATTGTGCTGACCAGAGAAATGCTTCGTTCAGGGCTGCCGGAGCTTTATACTAACCGTGTCCGGTTGCGCCAGCTACAAGCGGGGGATTACCCCGCGCTGGAACGGATGCTGTCCGATCCATTGGTTATCCGGTATGTGAACCGGATTCGCAAGCCAGTCGATGCGCGGATGCGGCGTCTGGTAGCGCAAATCAGAGTAGCTGCGGATTCTCTGGATTCCCTGCATTTTGCGGTGGAATGGCATGGGGGAAATACAGCAGCAAACAACGAACCCGGCCAACTCAACGAACTCCATGAACCTAATGAACGCAGCCACTCGCCGCTGCTGGGTATCGCTTCTTTTCAGCAATGGAATGAAAAAGCGGGTGAGGCGCAGCTAGGCTATATTTTGGACCGTCCTTTCTGGGGACAGGGGCTGGCTACAGAGGTCGTGGAGGAAATGCTGAGATTTGGTTTTGGTGCTTTAAAGCTCAAGCGGATCGAAGGCCGTTGCCAAGAGGATAATCAGGCTTCCGTGCGTGTGCTGATCAAAAATAAGATGCGCCTGCTGCGCACAATCAGTGCCTATGATCATTCAGGAGAAGTGCCGAGTGTATTGGTGTTCTCGATTACCCAAGGGGATTATGCGTAGAAACGGTAGTGGAATATTTTGTTACAGAGATGAAATATAACTGCAAAACAACTCTAACACAGGACGGGTACAATACAGACATGACCCCCTTTTGAATAATATATGTTGCTGGGACCCGATGATTCGGGTCCTCTTTTTTTGTCTTGTTTTTATTGTAGCTACGTGCGATTTACAAGTTACTTTTATGATTCATAGGTACGGTTCAGGTCGTTTATCAGCTCAGGAAGCCATTCGGTCAGGGAAAGAAAGGAGTACCCCACTGATCGGGCTTTAGTTGTATCCATGTACCACGATTGTGTAATACCAAATGGAGACATATGCTCGTCGGCTGTTTTTTCTTGAATCACGGCCTGTTTTCCAGTTAACTGTTCAATGGTGGAAATGAGTTCTCCAATCTTCACAGTACCGTCCGAGCAAGCATTTACGGGTCCTGTCAAATGAGATTGACCAAGCCAAAGCAGAAAATCTGCGGCTTCGTCAGAACGGATAAACGAGATGTGCGCTGCCGGATTCGGTATGCCGATTTTTATTCCATCACGAACATGCTCAATATGAAAATGAAGTCTTCTCGTATAATCATCTGTTCCTAATACAATCGGAAAACGAACAGCGGCAACCGGGAACGTAGCTTGTTGCATGAAAACCGCTTCTGCCTGCCGTTTAGCCCCCTGATATGTAAAATCGTCCTTGCCGCCTTTGCGAACCAGGTAAGCCTGGGGGTCGAAGACACTCTCGGTCAGCACTTCCGGACTTGGATCGTAGACGGATAAGCTGGAGGTCAGAATATACCGTTTGGCTTTAGCATCAAAAATGCGGCACGCTTCTCTGGCTTCATCTGGAGAAAAGCAAATATTATCGTAGACAACATCCCAAACCTGTTCACCTACCGCCTCAGCCAGCGCTTCCGCATCGTTACGATCTGCAATAATCCGTTGGACACGGTCACCGAACGAATCGCTTGTTTGACCTCGTGTAAGGATCGTAACGTTGTTCTCAGAGTCCTCCAGCAGACGTTCCACCAGCCTTTTGCCAAAAAATCGCGTTCCACCTAATACAAGTATCTTTCTCATTCATGAATCACTCCTTATGGACTTGTTTTCATTATATTAAGGTAGACGAAAACAAGGATGCAAAGGATACGATGCGATAAATAGATAAGTACATACTACTTACAAAAAAATGCTTAATATCACTTAACAAATCGTGCAATAATGCTTATAATTGATTTATGGAGGTGATGCTTATTTATCAAGAAGAAAGGTTAGTGAAAATTCTTGAGAGGCTTCAGGAAGAAAAGATGATTTCGAATCAGGAGATATGCGATATGCTCGGTATTTCCAGAGACACTGCCCGGCGGGATTTCATTAAATTAGTGGATGAAGGTGCTGCGATACGAACCCATGGAGGTATTGCTTTACCTCAGTTTAAAGACAAAATAAAAGCATATAAGGAAAGAGTCCATGCTTCTTCTGAAGATAAATATAAAATTGGAAAAATAGCTGCCTCTTATATCAACAAAGGTGACCTTTGTTTTCTGGACGTCTCAACGACAGTGAAATTTCTTTGTGATCATCTCAATACAAGCTCTACAGTTTATACTCATTCCCTTGATAATGCAGAAGCACTATCTAACAACAATGAGGTCGATATATGCCTGCTGGGTGGAAAGTTTAATCCTGAAAATCGCTTTTTTTTCGATGTTAATGTGGCATCTCAGTTAAATGATATTTACTTTGATAAAGTTTTTCTTGGTGCAGCTGGTATTTTAAAGGATGGCATCTATTTTTCGAATTTTGAAGATGCGGTCATCAAAGATTTAGTAGCAAAACGATCAAAAGAGGTTATTCTGTTGGCGGATTCACGGAAATTCAATCAAATCAGCTCCTATAAGGGTGTTAATTTTAGTGATATTGACATGATCATTACAAATGAAAAGCCACCAGATAGCTTTAGAAGGAATTTTGAGGAAAATAACATTGAGATCAGACTTATTAATGAAGGGAAGGCAGTTAAAGATTACTTCGAGGGGGGCAAATATGACAAAGATAAAAGCAGTTTTCAGTGACATAGACGGGACTTTAATTAATTCAAATCATGTGATAACCGAGAAAACAAAGCTTGCAGTCCAAAAAGCAACAAACCTGGGTGTACCATTTGTCCTTGTTTCTGCTAGAATGCCAAGTGGAATCTTGCCACTCCAAAAAGAATTGGAAATCGATTCACCCATTATTTGCTACAGTGGTTCTCTGGTAATAGACTGTAGGAGTAATACCACTATTTTCAGCAAAGGCTTGCCTCAAGAGAATGTTATTGGCATTTATGAGGCTGTAAAAAGCAAATTCTCAAACATTCATATTAACATCTACAGCCATGATCAATGGATTGTTGAAAATCCACAAAACGAATGGATTGTTCAAGAGCAAAATATCACAGGGGCTCAGCCTACTCAGGCGAACCTTAAAACCTTCATAAACACAAACCCTGAAATGCATAAAATTCTCTGTATGGGTCCGTCTGAAGAAATCGAAGAGCTTGAAGAAGTATTAAAGAAAGACAACGCCGTTCTAACCATCTACAAATCAAAAGACACTTATCTGGAAATTATGTCTGGAGATGCATCTAAATCTAAAGCAATTCAGCAGATAATCAGCCGTTATGGTTTTAAAAAGGAAGAAATCATGGCAATCGGTGACAATTTCAATGATATTGATATGCTGAAATTCGCTGGGCTGGGCATCGCAATGGGGAATGCGCCTGACGAAGTTAAAAAGTATGCGAACCAAGTGACCTCCAGCAATGATGAAGAAGGATTAAGTTTGAGTTTAGAAGAGAACGTCATCAGCTAAAGGCGTTCGCCTTTGCAATGGGATTCTACCCTTTAAAGGGCTTATACCATCCTGAGAATCCCGTTGCAACAGCGATCGTAAGATCAAATCATTCGCGTAGTGGTGGATCACCAACGAAGTCTGTCCAATTACTCCCCGAGCAGCTTCAAAAAGTTGGCTGGCACCGAAAATTGCTGATTATTAATGGTAATCTTCCGAATCTCTTCAATAGAGTCGTCTTCCCCTTGGGCGTCTTTAATCTCTTTAATTTCTCGGTGGAGACGTTCCATTTGGAGGTCAAGCGCATTGGCTGAATCTGCCGCATTTTTTAATTCGCGTGTCAGGCTTTCAGGTACGGACTGGTTGTATTTATAAAAGATTTTATGCTCCAAACTGGCCCAGAAATCCATCGCAATGGTCCGAATTTGTACCTCCACGCAGACCAACTCCTGACAGTCGGACATGAATACAGGAACCTGGATCAGCAAATGCAGACTTTGGTAGCCGTTTGGTTTGGGATTTTTGATGTAGTCCTTGACCTCCAGCACCTTCAAATCACTTTGTCTCTGTAACATGTCACTTACATCATAAATGTCCGAAATAAAAGAGCAGGTAATGCGTAGTCCCGCAATATCCTTAATGTGATCCTTGACGGCAGCAAGGGAAAGCTCGCTATTTTTACGAAACATTTTGTTCATGATGCTCTCAGGGGATTTGAGGCGCGATTTGGTATGCTCAATAGGGCTATAATCGTGCAGCGCCTGAAATTCCTGCTTTAGTATTTCAATCTTGGTTTCCATCTCGTCGAGCGCAAATTTATAGATCAGCATAAAACGCGTGATATCGTGCTTTAGCTTTTTGATCTTGTCCATCGGGTCTTCCGGATACATATGTAATTCTCCTCACACATAGATGTCGTTTATTTAAAATAATGGAGCCGTACGGTTTAAGGTGGTTGGCAGCGGAGCGGCAAATCCCACCCTAAACAAATTTTAAAGCGGTACTGGAATTTTACGTTTTTGTTTAAAATAAACCCATTCGCGGAAGCCAATATCCTTCAGCATCGCCTTCACTTCGTCCCAATCATCGCCTACCCGAGCAGGTTTATGGGCATCTGAACCAAAAGTGACCTCTACACCAAAATGATGCGCTCTTTCTAAAATAGAAACGGACGGGTACCATCCGCCGCTGAGCTTGGTTTTACCTGAAGTGTTAATTTCAATCGCTACACCGGATTCTGCAATCACTTTCAAGGTTTCATCAATCGCTTCATCGGCAGGAATATCTGAGAAAGCCGGGAAATTCCCCTTCATCGCGTCGATATGACCCAAAATCTGAAACATACCGCTCCGCGCAGATTCCTGAATGAGCGCATAGTAAGCTTGTTTGACCTCGATTTTGCGTGCATCACTTACGTCATTCCAACGACTGCGATTAAAAATGCTGTCTCCCTCAACGTTGTGGATCGACCCAATGAGGTAGTCGAACGGATAAGGGGCCAGGGTGGAACGGTACAGTTCTGCAAAATCAGGAAAATAATCTGTTTCCAATCCGAGCAGCACGTCAATACGGCCTTCGTATTCCTTCTGTAGCTGCTGTACCTCTTCTACGTACTCGGCAAGCTGTGATTTCGCCATATAAATTTTCGGAAAAGCCTGATCCTGCTCACTGCATAAAAAGGGGGAGTGGTCTGAAATACCAATTGCCTGTAAACCGGACTGAATACCTGCTTCGATATAGTCCCGAATATTGCCGTCTGCATGACCGCAGCGGAAATGATGGGTGTGCAGATCAAATTTCATAGGATGTCGTCCTCTCGTATTTAAGGTTTGTATTTCGTATGGTGTTCCTAGCGGAGTGCGCTATTCAGAACTGATAAAATTGGTTTCCGGCATACCCTTTAGATCGCTTAGAAACTGCTGCATAGCGGAGTTCAGATATCGGCCGGATTTATAAATGACTCCCACCGGATGGCTAACCTCCAGCTCGGTAATCTGGATCATTTTCAATGTACCCGCACGTAGCTCGGGAGTGACCGACAGCCTGGATATAATGGCAGCGCCCAGATTGATCTCGACCATCCGTTTGACTTCCTCGCTGCTGGACAATTCGATCACGACATGAGGCACAATTTGGTGTTTTTTAAATACATCGTCCACGAATTTTCGTCCTACCGTATCGGGTGAGAGCAGAATAAGTGGAATTTCCCGAAGGGCTTCAATGGTAGCATGCGGTTGGGAGGCCAGCGGATGAGTGGGCGATACGACAAGCTCAAAGGAATCGTAATACAAAATCGAAGTGCTCAAATTTGGATTACGTTCGATCAAGTAACCGATGCCAACATCAATAAGCCCGTTTTCCACCTGTTGATAAATCATGGAGGAAGCCATGGATTGAATAGAGGTTTTGATGAGCGGGAATTGATCCTGAAAGTAGGAAAGTACACGCGGTAAAATTTGAATGGCGATAGACGTCGTAGTGCCCAGCGCAATATGACCCTGCGGCGTTTCGTTCAGATCGTACAATTTTTGCCGCAGTTCCTCGACAACACTCAAGATCCGCTCTGCATGTTCCAAAAAAACAGCCCCTCGGTCGGTCAGGGTGACGGGTTGGTTGCGGTCGATCAGAATGGTCTTGAACTCGTCCTCCAGACTTTTGATTTGGGCGGATACCGCCGGCTGCGTCAAATTGAGAAGTTCTCCGGCTTTGCGGAAGCTCATCGTTTTGGAAATCATGATAAGTGTTTCAAGTTGACTGATGTTCATGAAGTTCCTCCTCTCTTTTCTTAATTCTGTCGCAGCAGTACAGCCTGAGGATTTTTCACAAATCCACATGTGCATATGTAAAACCATCGTTATGCTTATTTCATTAAATTATAGGTTATTCGAGCGGGAAGGGCAATGAATCGAAGCAGAACACCGTGAAGTATGGTATATTGGAAAATAAAGACTAAAGTCCTGCTATACATCAAAAGTAACCCATTTGAATTCGATGGAAAGTGATGGAATAGGACATTATTCACATTTTTTGTGATTCGGCTATAAAAAATTGCTAGATAGCTGTCGATAAGTGATAGAGAGAGTATTTTACTGAAGGTTGATTCGTTATGCATCATTTTGAAAAATAAAATTCTAATTAAAATGGGACTTTTGTTGTGTGTCTAAAAGCCCATCGTAAAGGGGCGCAATGATCGTGAAGGCAGAAGTGATAAATCCTTTTTTGGAGTCGGCGCGGCGGGTCATTGAACAATTGATTCAAATCTCTCCCTCACCCGGCGATCTTGGTGTGAAAAATGTCGAGCTGGTAGACGACCATATTTGGATTATGATCGGGATGACCGGACAGCTTAGCGGAAATATTGTGTTCGGCCTGAATGAACAGGTAGCGTTGCGTATGGTTTCGGCGATGATGGGCGGATTCGTTTTGACTGAAATTGATGAGATGGGCAAAAGCGCCATTTCGGAATTGGGCAATATGATCAGCGGTAATGCCAGCACGATTTTGTCCAATCAGGGGATTGTAGTCGACATTACGCCTCCGCAGGTCATGAAGTCGGAAAACTTGACCTCCTTCGTACCTCAGCGTGCCCTTTATATTCCGCTCACAGTGGAAGGGATTGGCGAGCTGGATATTCAGGTGATGATCTCTTAATATTAAAGAAGCAGGTTTCTTTAATATGGAGGGATGACCATGAGTACATTGCAAAACAAGGTGGTTGTCATTACAGGGGCATCCAGTGGAATTGGCGCCCTTTGCGCACGGTTGCTGAGCGAAAAGGGCGCGATTCCTATTTTGACAGCGCGTTCGCAGGAACGGTTGGAGCAAGTGTCGGCGGGAATTAGCGGCAGGCATGAGCTGATCCCTCTGGATGTCACTCGTCAGGAGCAGGTAGAGGCCGTGGCTGCCCGTGTGCTGGAGCAGTACGGACGGGTCGATATCTTGCTCAACAACGCAGGTTACGGGAAGTTTGAGTATTTTCATGAGACAGACCTGACAGAGTTTGAACAAATGATGGATGTGAACTATATGGGCGCTGTCCGTTGTATCAAGGCATTTCTGCCGCAAATGACGGCAAGAGGTACAGGTCAGATCGTCAATGTGGCATCCATGGCTGGCAAAATCGGGACAGCCAAATCGTCCTCCTACACAGCAACGAAGCATGCGCTGCTAGGGTTCAGCAATGCGCTTCGGCAGGAGCTGCGCGGGAGCGGAGTTACGGTAACGACGATTAATCCCGGACCGATCGACACACCTTTTTTTGACCTCGCTGATCCTTCGGGCGGATATGTCCGTAATGTAGGCTGGTTTATGCTAAAGGCGGACAAGGTGGCACAGCACATCGTGAGAGCGATGGAGCTTCGCAAGGAGGAGGTTAATCTGCCACGGTGGATATCTCCTTTTCTCAAGCTGTATCAGCTTGCTCCCAGACTGACTGACAGACTGGGCCATGGCGTGATGAACAAAAAATAAAGGATGTCCCGCAAACCATGTGATGGTGGAGGGACGTCTTTTTTTTGTTATTTCGTAGCAAAGGAGGGCGGGACTAAATATCTGCATTTGGTTGCAGGGCTGTTTTCGCATATAATGGAGAGTAACGAATTTACGTATAGGGGTTGGACCTTTTCATGACATTGAATTTTGAATCGCTCGGCATTGAACAAGATCTGTTGACCAAGCTGGCTGAGCATGAGATTACGCAGCCTTCGCCGGTTCAGGCGCAGGCTATACCAGAAATGATGAAGGGCAGGCATGTATTGGCTCGTTCGCAGACCGGCACAGGGAAGACGCTGGCTTATTTGCTGCCATTACTACAAGCCATTGATCCACAGAAAAAGGCTACACAAAAGCTGATCCTGGCTCCCAGTCAGGAGCTGGCGATGCAAATTGTACGCGAAGGTCAGCGTTATGGGGAGCATCGCGGCATCCGTGTGCTCGGCCTGATCGGTGGAGCGGCAGTCAAGCGCCAGATCGAGAAGCTGAAGGACCATCCGCAGCTTGTGGTCGGGACACCGGGACGTGTACGGGAACTCATCGCTTCCAAGAAGCTGAAAATGCACAACATTACAACCATCGTCATCGACGAGGTGGATCAGATGTTCCAGCTCGGCGGAGCAGGCGATGTCACGAACATCCTGGGCACCGCCCAGCGTGACCGTCAGTTAGTATTTTTGTCCGCAACGCTGAACGACGAAATTCAAGCGCTGGCCAAGCGGGAAATGAAGGATTACGTGGAAATCGGGATTGATCCCGACCAGAAGACGGCCAGCGGTCTGGAGCACTATTACTTTGTATCCGAAGAACGGGATAAGGTGGACATGCTGCGCCGACTGGTGCGTCATTTTAATCCGAGAAAAGCGCTGGTGTTCGTCAATACCACCAATGCTATCGGGGAGATTGAGGCCAAGCTCAAGCATATGGGACTGACTACAGCATCCCTGTACGGTGATGCGGACAAAATTACACGTACCAACGTGCTGGCCCAGTTTCGTGCAGACAAGCTCAAGGTGCTGATTGCTTCCGATGTGGCAGCCCGTGGTCTGGATATTGAGGGACTGGAAATGGTGATCCATTTTGATCCGGCTACGGACAGTCAGGCTTATGTTCACCGTGCGGGACGGACCGGACGAATGGGGCGCAAAGGATTGGTTGCGTCGGTTGTTACCGACCGCGAAACATTCATCATGCGTAAGTTTTCCCGTGAACTGGGCATCGACATTGCAGAGCGTGCGTTGCACGGAGGGCGGGTTGTCGTGCCGCGTCCGGTGGATGCCAAGCGTGCGCCTGTAAGGCCATCCGAAGCCAGACCCACTTCTGACGGAGCAGCCTCGGAAAGCCGCAAGGCACCTGCACGCGGTGAGAACGGTCGTCCTGGCAGAACTACGGCAAATGGCTCGGCTCCAGGTAAGGGCAAAGGAGCAGCTTTGTCCAAAGCTGGGAAAGCGCAGCGCGAGCGTGATCGTAAAAACAAGGGAGCACCAAGATGGCTGAAGGAAAAAGGGTCAAAACCGAACGGATAAGTGAGAAGAGGGGGAGCCATGGAACAACAGCCTGTATTGCAAATTAATGGACTGACAGGCGGATACAGCGCCAAGCGCCCGGTGCTGCACCAGATTTCTCTGGATGTAAAGCCGGGCGAAATGGTGGGGCTGATCGGTCTGAACGGAGCCGGGAAAAGTACGACGATGAAGCATATTTTGGGACTGATGACACCGCAGGCGGGAGAAATCCGCGTGCAGGGACATAAGCAGGCAGAAAATCCCGAGCAGTATCAGGGAGCCATTGCTTTTGTACCCGAGTCTCCAGAGCTGTATCCCGAAATGACCGTGATAGAGCATATGGAATTCACCGCCAGAGCGTATGGAGTCAGTGAAGCTGATTTCCGCACCCGCAGTGACCAAATGCTGGACTTGTTCCGTATGCGGGATAAGAGCGGAAGCATGTCGATGCATCTCTCCAAAGGGATGCGCCAGAAAGTGATGATTATGTGCGCATTTTTGGCGGGACCGCCGCTATATGTCATTGATGAGCCATTTTTGGGTCTGGACCCGCTCGGTATTCGTTCCCTGCTTGATTTTATGCTGGAAATGAAGCGCTCGGGCTCGTCCATTTTGCTCAGTTCTCATATTTTGTCCACGATTGAAAATTATTGTGATCGTTTCATTGTGCTTCATCAGGGTGCCATCATTGCACAGGGTACGCTGGACGAAGTGACAGCACAGGCGGGTAAGCCGGGCATGCCGCTGGAAGATGCATTTTATGAGCTGGTACAGGGCAGGGAATGAGCATGGATTTGCAACGCTTGCATAAAGAAAGACGTGTTGCCTTCTGGGGACAAGTGCTGCCTTATCTCGGCTATGTCATTCAGAGCGGCCTGGCGGTCGTCTTCGGCTTTGCGCTGATTGCCTTTGCCGCGTGGTATACGTCGCTGATTATGCATATCCCGCCGGATTTGCCCATCCGCTGGATTATGCTCATTGTAGCCGTTCCGGTCGCTCATGTAAGCTTCCGTACGTATTTGAATGAAGCCGATATCGTCTTCCTGCGCCCGCAGGAGCATGCGATGCACCAATATTTTAAGTCCAGTCGTATCCGTGGCGTGGTGTATAAAATATTCGGCCTGCTGTTGCTGCTAATGATCGCGTGGCCGCTGTATATCCGCAGCGATACTGCGCCTAAGCCACTGCTGCTGACCATACTGCTGTTCGTGCTGCTGAAGCTGCTGTTCAGCTATGGCGGCTGGCAGGAGCTGCGCATGGTATCGCGCGGCGCAAGCATGGGGTATCGTCTGCTTCGCTGGGCGCTGGCAGTGCTGCTGGTAGCCGCATGGCTGTGGCAGCCTCCGCTGCGCAGCTTGCCGTTTATCGTGCTGGTGGGTGTGGTGTACGTGCTTGTCCTGCGTTTTCCGGTCAAGCTGCTGGTGGCATGGGAAAACCTGATCCGTACAGAAGGCATTCAGGCTGCCCGTGTGATGCGTACTTTGGGCTGGTTTGTTGATGTGCCGGCCCTTACGCAGAGAGTGACTCCGCGTCGCTGGTTGTCTTGGTTGGGTGGTAACATACCGTGGGACAAAAAGGGAGCTTATCGTTACCTGCTGTTCAAGACCTTTGTGCGCACAGAGCCTGTGGGGATGGTCATACGGCTGGGTATCCTTGGCCTGTTGATTATATGGATCATGCATACGAGCTGGATCGGTATCGCTGTGTATTTATTTTTTATATTCCTGATCGGCGTGCAGATTACTTCGCTAAGGCAGTACCACAAGGATTCGCTATGGCTTCAGCTCTATCCGCTTCCTGCCCATACCCGCCGTGCGTCTTTTCTGGACTTTGTTGTCCGGCTGCTGTTGCCGGTTGCGGTCGTCCTGTGGCTTCCTTTTATGTTGAGAGGAACTGAAGGGCTAATTTCCACGCTGCTTACGCTGGCTGGTGGAGTGCTGGTGGTATACTTGGTACGAGGCGCTCAGGCGAAAAAATGGCGTCTGGACGGTCAAGATGAGGAAGAAGTTTGATCCTGTGTGTATAAAGTAAAAACAAAGGCTATTCCGTAAGCAGCAAGCGCTGTTTGCAGAGTAGCCTTTTTGCGTGGGTACTGCTATGGGTCAGCCGTGGGCGCAGATGTCATTCTGCTTAAATAAACATCGTTTTGCTGATGATTACTAACAAAATGAACAGTACCAGAATCGTTCCTGTGCTTGTGAATGCGCCGAAACCACCGTAACCGCCTCTTGTTTCTTCTGCTCCCATGCTCATTCTCCTCTCGGTCATTGTGATGTAGGATACACCGTATATTATGAAGCGGATTTTCGGATTGCGTGGGCCAACGTGGAGGTACATTGCCGGATCGCCTTGTTTTTTCAGCGGATATGAGGGGATAGAGAGGAAAAGACACGTTTTGTCGAGAATAGAAGAAGTATGTAATCATTATTACTTGGAAAGTGGGAACGACGAGATGCTGGCAGACAAGCTGCTCGTGAATATATTTCTGGTTTTTGTACCCTTGCTGGTGTACAGCGCTTTATCGGATTATCGACATATGAAACAGACCCCATTGCTCATGGGAGGGGTGCTGGGTATCTCTTCTGTGCTTTGTCTTATTTTCTCGTATAGCTGGTACGGCTTGTTTTGGGATCTCCGATATGTTCCGCTGATCCTCTCCGTTTTATATTTTGGTCCCGGAGCAGGACTGGTGAATATAACACTCATGATGATGGCCCGCATTTATGTTGGACCTGATTCCATCGGAGTGGGGCTGATTAGCATGCTGTTATGTTATCTCGTACCTCTCTTGGTGAGAAAAAAATTTATGCAGCTCAAAGGCATGCTGGCCCGAGTGTTGATAAACTTGCTCATGAGTGTGTGGATGAATGTGATCATGCTGGTTATTCTTATGATGCATTCCTGGGCCAACGGCAGACTGGACGAGGATGAAGTCGAGCTGATCAAGGGGGTCCTTTGGTTTGCTATAATTCAATTTCTAAGTATCGGAGCTGCCTCTTGCTGGATGGAGTTTAGTCTCGAACGGGAAGAGATGAGAAAAAAGATCAAATATGCTGAACGTCTCAATACGTTAGGGGAACTGGCCGCTTCCATGGCTCACGAAGTTCGTAATCCGTTGACGGTCGTAAAAGGGTTCCTGCAAATGGCCCAGTCAGGGCTGGAAGGAAAAAACCGCAGATATATGGCGTTGGCGCTGGCGGAGGTGGATCGGGCTGAAAGAATCATTAGCGACTATTTGAATTTATCCAAGCCGCAGATTGGGAAGACGGAGCTGATGGATCTGTCCGGTATGGTTCAACAGATTGTTCTGCTCCTGAAACCGATGGCGGCCAAGCAAGGCGTAAGAATGCAGACGGAGCTGAGGAATGAAATATATCTACATACGGATCGTAATCAACTGTTGCAGGCGCTAATTCATATCACGAAAAATGCGATTGAGGCTGCGGAAGATGGAGGCAAGGTATACATAAAGCTGGCAGTTCAGAAAGAGAAGGCATGTCTGAATATCAAGGATACTGGAAAAGGCATGAGCCCGGAACATCTGGAACGGGTAGGCACTTTGTTTTTTTCGACCAAAGAAGTAGGGACAGGGCTGGGAACGGCAGTCTCCTTTCGCATGATCGAAGCGATGAACGGCAGTATACGGTATGAGAGCGAGCCGGGAGCCGGTACGGAGGTTATCATTTTGCTGCCGCTGGCACAAGAATCTTTGCGGGCTGCTGAGGGATAAGTGCTTTGAGTTGTGAATGAATCGTTCAGCAGGGGATATAAAAAAACGGTATGCCGCAACATCCGGCACGGCACACCGCTTAATCCAGCTATAAGTCTATCCAGTTAATACCGACCGATTAGATTAGGGGTTCAATAAGTCTTGCACACCACGATAAACAATGTCGTACAAGTCTTCCAGATATTCTTCCTCAATACAGGAAAACGCGATACGGAGATCATGCTCACCTAGTGCAATCGTTCCCACACCATATTGCTCCAGCAGATATGTGCGCAGTTGTTCGGCGGACAAGCCGTTCAGCTTGAGACACATGAAATAACCCGAATTGAAAGGATAGTAACTCCATACATCTCCGTATTTTCCGCTATCAAGTAACGCCTTGACCTTGTTGGCCCGGCCTTTCATGATTTGGAACTTTTCTTCCTTCTGTTGCTCAAAATCCGGTGATTTTAGAGCATCCAGCACGAAGGTTTGCGACGGGTGAGGGCCGCTGGAAATCGTTGCCCGAATGATTCCCAATGTTTTTTGCTCCAGTGCGCTCAGTACATCCTGATGTTCCGAAGCAAAGGTAATAAATCCGACACGGAAGCCCCACACAAATTCTTCTTTGGTAGCTCCGTCAATTTTGACTGGTAAAATTCTTGGATGAAGTCCAGCCAACTGGCCGAATAGCGATTCATGCAGCGAATCCTCGAAGAACAGGCCAAAATAAGCGTCATCCGTCACAACTACGACATTGATGCCTGCTTCTGCTGCTTCCTGAATGGCAGCAACAATCGCTTTGCCTTCTTCGATTCCCGGTGTATAGCCGGTCGGGTTGTTTGGGAAGTTCAGCACAACGATGGCTTTGCCGTATTCCTTCTGTGCCAGCAGCGCTTCACGTAACCCCTCACTATTAAAACGTTGATCCTCTGTGAACAACGGGAAATTCACCAATCGTCCATGACGGCGAATACCGAAGGTCAGCTCATAATTTTCCCAGTTTTTGTCCGGATAAATGACAGCATCCCCTTCATCCGTAAACAGGTCGGCAACGATGCTCAAACCATGAGTCAGCGCGTTCGTAACCACAGGTAGGCCGTAGCTTTTTCCAGCGAGCGACGGGTTTTCCTTCAGCATTTTTTCCCGCCATACACTACGCAGTTCGGGCTTGCCCGCAGGAGGCGCATAAGGGTACAGGTCCTTGGGGCTGTATGCAGACAGCTTCTCCTGAATGACCTCCAAATGCATAGGACCGCTACCCTCGGTAGCAATACCAATTGTAGCGTTGTACTTTTTAGCAAGTTTCCCCGCCTCAGCGGATTGACTTAAAATCCCTTCTTTTGGGAAATAAATCTCTTTACCTAAAAGAGAAAGCATTTCATATACATGCTCGTTGCCTGCCTGAATGTTGCGGTTTAACTGCGCTGCCAGTGGATTCATTCCGGTTTCATCCTTCCAAGTCATTTTGATTACATATTATAGCATTACACACGGTAAGCGTCACGCAAAAGCGTCAACGAAGCTTTCCTGACCTGCTGGAGCATGAATCCACGGGGAGGGAAGGCTTTATTTTTTGCGTAATGGCAGTTCTGCGCTTATATTATAATTTAACGGGATATGGGACAACGAAAGAATAGCATAAGGAGGTGCAGATTTTGCTGGATACGTCTGCGGCATCGTTTATCCTGTTGCCTGCCTTTGCCAAAATTGTGTGTGAGCCGGGCTGGAAATGGCAGGTACGCGAAAGACCGATGCCAAACTACGATTTATTTTATGTATGGAGCGGTGAAGGAACGGTTGTATTGAACGGGGAGTCTTATTCGGTAAGCAAAGGAAGCTGCTTCCTGTTCAAGCCGGGGGATGATACCCGGGCCACGCATAACCCGCAAAAACCGCTCATACTTACCTATATTCATTTTGATCTAACCGAGCCGCCGAAGATTATCCCTGCCAGCTATCGTATGCTGGAGGAAACGGTCGAGGTGGAGCAAATGCTTGCAAGGTACGTCCGTCTGCGCCTGGAACGCGCTTACGGGGCAGAGGAGGAGGGCGCGCTAATCCTGAAGCAGCTCATGATACATCTGCTGCGTGCCGACCGCAAGGAGCCGCAGGAGCAGCCGGCCAGCCACCAGCTCACCGAGGTCATCCGGGAAACGGCCAATTATGTGCGCCAGCACCCGGGGCTTCCTCATCGTGTCGAGGATTTGGCGGCACGGGCAGGGTTGTCATCACGTTATTTTTCGATCAAGTTCAAGGAGCTGCTGGGCGTTTCTGCGCAATCTCATATCATCAGCATGCGAATTGAGCGCGCACAGCATCTGTTGCTGCATGCCGGAATGAATGTGACTGAGGTGGCAGAGGCTTTGGGATACCGCGATATTTTTTTCTTCAGTCGCCAGTTCAAGCAGCACACGGGAAAAAGTCCATCCGAGATCAGGTAAAGGAATAAGCGGGTGGTTCTGGGGATCGTCATATAACGAATAAAAAAGATAAACACATATGAGAGGACCCGAGCAATTTTGCCGGGTCCTCTCATATGTGTTGTTGTAGTCATGCTGTAACGGCAAACACGCTTACGCTTTCGGAGCGTGCCGGAAGCAACCGAGACGCTGCCCCATTCTTACTACATCCCCTAGCTTCAACGCAGGGTCAGGATCAAACGTGCCGTTTTCGGTCAGCAAAACGACGGTTGAGCCAAACTCGAAATATGCAAGATCGTTGCCTTTTTCCCATGAGACGGCTTCATCATCGGTATATTTGATACTGCTTACATTCATCGCGCCAACCTTGACGACCGCCACCTCGCCGTATTCATGGGCAATGTACGTAATCTGCCGTTCATTGCGGCTCAGAACCGCTCTCATATGCTGTAAGCCGAAGTCATTCACCGGATATACCTTGCCGCGCAAATGCTCCTTCTCCACCAGTGTACCGGATACCGGCGCATGAATACGATGATAATCAGTCGGACTGAGATACAGTACAAAGGCGTAGCCATGCGTGTATTTCTCAAGACGCGGCGAACGGTTAAGCAGCTCATCCAGCGTATAGTCCTGACCTTTGACATTCAAAATCGTGCCGGACGTAATTGGGCCAGTGAATGTAATCTGCGCATCCACCGGACTGGTCATCACCTCGGCGTTCGTATCAATCGGGCGCATGCCCGCTTTTAATTTGCGTGTAAAATAGGCGTTCAGGGAAGGATATTCCTTCCATTCCTGCTCAGCCTCATGCGTCTGGATCTGGTACGTACGTATAAAGGTGGGGATAAAAAGTCGGCTTGCACCGCTTTGCGCGAAGGAACCCACGACCCGACACACCCACTTGCGCGATGATAGCTCGGTCATGAGCCGCAGCCACTGTTTTGCCATTTCAGATCCCCCTTGTTCATTTCCGAGCCGTCTTGGCCGGAACCTGTCCGGCCGCTCTGAACTATATTGACACAGAATGTGACGTAAATCAATACAGTGGACGGTCGAGTGAACGGTCGGTGTCTGCCGGGGGCATCCGTTCGAGAAGCCAACGCGCATAAGCCATCGGCTGAGTGTACGTTTCTTTCCAGACATTGTTCATGCCTGCCTGGCTGAAGCCGTAGCGCTGATCGCGGCCGTTGCATTCGATAAAAACAATCTTGCCTTTCTGCGTAATGCCCAGGTCCAGACCGACGTCAGCCAGCCGGGGAAGGTTTTGTGCCAGCCGATGAACGATTTGCAGCGCGAGTCTTTCCAATTCATTCATCAGACGGGCTGCGTTCCATGGCAGAGCCGTCTGTGCCTGTGACAACACCTCTGGCAAGGAACGGGCCGAGCCGCCCTGCGCCACATTGGAAACGAAGGTGTGGGAGGGAGCAATTTTGGCAAACATGCCTGTCACGCTCCAAATACCGCCATATCCGCGTTGCACCGTCACACGAATATCAAAAGGACGGTTGTTATACAAAGCGAGTGGTAATGTTTCCTGCACGATATGAGGACTACGCAGTAACCGCTTGTGTAGAAATGAAGGCAGTTCTCCGGCGTACAGGCGCAGTGTGATCCACCGATCGGGTACAGTGGGATGTGCGCATTGTAAAGTCCAGTCACCACGGGAATGTCTCAGGCGCATAATTCCTCTGCCGATGCTCCCGCTGCTTGGCTTGATGATGACATCTCCGGTCTGCTCCATCAAGGTACGAATCGAAGTCCGGTTGCCTTGCAGCGTACGTGGAAGATGGGGATGGAGCAGAGGGTCTTCCTGCAATATTGCATGTATGTGGTCCTTACGGAAACGGTTTTGTTCATTAAAGATGTAAATTCCGTTCTCCACCAGTCTGTTGATTTCACTGGCATTTTCGTTCTGTCGATAGAGGGTCCGATTATGGATGACCCGTGGCAACGGGAGAGTCATCTGACGATGGCCGTTACCATGTTTAACAAAAGCCCGGCATGTTCCGGTCGGTATATGAATATCCTCCAGACGAAGAAAGCAGGGGATTAGCTCGTAGCTCAATCCGGCGTCTTCGTAATTGAAGAGTGATTCATATCCCGTCCTCATGGCGGGGATGCCCCGGTACGTCACCGGGTTGAGCATGACGCCGACATGCAGCATGGGTGTGTCCGCCCTTCCTTGTTGAGACTCCAACTGACAACTCAGTGGTTCTAGTCCATCATATGTATCAAAGATCGGCCAGGCATGGACGGTAGCCTTACTGCATGCCCAAAGTGAGAAGCCAGGCACCTTTCAGGCAGGGAGGCGATATGATACACCATGAGTGTTGAAGAGAATTACAAGCGCTTGAATCAGAGAGGAAAGAAGGTGCAGGGCTGATGCAGAGGCCGAAGGTGGCAGTCGTTACACCGGGCTCTTTTGTTATACCTTCGCCCCGCAGCAGCTCGGTAGAGCGGGTTATTGCCCATATGGTACCGCTGGCCAGCGATAAGCTTCAGGTACAGATATATGGCATACGGGGAGATGAGGTGCCAGATAACGCCGATGTGGACGGGGTGCCATGCATACGTTATAAGCAAGGGCCAAGTTATGTTCCCGAGGTGATCGCCGACCTAAAAAGGTGGTCTCCTGCGGTGGTTGATGTGCACAACCGCCCGGCTGTGGCATATGCGATCCACAACGCTTTGCCCAATAGCCGGATCGTGCTGACTTTACATTCGACCACTTTCATCCGGGAGCCGCACCTCAAACGGAAGGAAGTGGATCGACTGCTGCAGCCGCTGGAGCGGATCATCGTGAACAGCGCCTATATGGGGGCAACCGTAGCTACTGACAGCTCTGATGCTGTCAGGGAACGCATCGCTATAAATGAGCTGGGCATTCATCCCGGCGATTTTCTGCCGCGCTGGACACCTGCGGCAGAAGCGGTCAGAACGGCGCGGCTGAACGATTACGGCTGGGCAGGCCGCCGCATTGTGCTGTACGCGGGCAGATTGGTGTCGGGCAAGGGCGTTCATCGGCTGCTCAAGGCCCTGCCGGGCATCGTCCGTGCCTGCCCGGATGTGCTGCTGCTCATTGCAGGCAGTGCCTATTACGGGCAGAGCCGCTTCACGCCCTATTCGGCGTCGCTGCATCGGCAGACGCGTAAGCTGAGATTGGGAAAGCACGTCAAGTTTCTCGACTATGTTCCCCATCCGGCGTTGGCCTCGCTGTATCAGTTGGCCGATGTGACCGTTGTTCCTTCGGTGGGAAGTGAGGCCTTCGGGCTGGTTAATCTGGAAGCGATGGCCGCAGGTGTACCTGTGGTTGCTTCCCGTACGGGCGGCATCCCAGAGGTTGTACGGCACGGGGAGACGGGCTGGCTTGTGTCTCCATCTCCGGGGGAGCAGGAAATGGCTGCTGCTGTCATCGGACTGCTCCAGCAGCCTGACTTGCGGCGGCGCATGGGAGAGGCCGGGATTGCCGAGGTACGAAAACGGTTTTTATGGCAGCATTCATCACAGCGCTGGGCGCAAATCATGCTGGATTGCGTAACGTAGTGACGTGAGCCCAGCTGTGAGCATAGGCTATTCTATAGGCATTAGCCATGATTCCCAGCCGGGTGAATGAAGCGGAGCGACCGCTGGTTCACTTCTGTGCCAAAGGAGCGGTCATTATGAACCATCGTATGAACCATAATAGTAAGGATAAAAGAACAGTGCGGCGTAACCTTTCCAACGCAGTTCCTTCCCCTCGTATAGACAAAAATAAAACGGCTCCCCCATCCGGCAACAGCAAACCGATCCAGCGGGAGACGGTGAGTGTAAAGTCTATCGTGGAAAGCCAAGCTCAAGCACATGACCTTATTGCAGTGGATGAAGCAGCATGGAGGAAGCACAAGCTTCCCAAGACGTTGGAGGAAGCCATGCTGCTCAACCGGGGGTCTGTACTGCTGCTGTCTGTGCCAGAGACGGATGCGGAACCTGGGACGGAATACGGCCTAACGTCTGTAACGTCCAGAGGTCAGACAGAGCAGGAATCTTTGCTGGATTGCTCCATTACCAGTATCCACATTGCCGAAGGCAGACATCGCCCCAAGCAGCAGCGGGTAGCGTTGTCCGCTGACAAGCCCGTTGCTGCTCTTACGGATGATGACGAATCTCCACTTAACATGACCTATGATGACGGGCTTCTCCGCGAGCACACATTTAATTCAAGAGCGGCTTCAACACGGTTTGGCAGCACTCCCTTTCACATTCCCGCAGAAGCGTGCAGGGATGAAGTGAGTATTGTGTTTGAGCAGCCATTCAAGGACGTGCATTATGCAATCACAGGAAATGCGAGCATACCGGGGGTAACGGTATCTGTCACGAAATGTCAGAGAGATTCGACGGTGTTCACGGTGGAACGCGCACACGCAGGTTCGGTTTGTGAAGGTTTGATTCTGTGGATTGCAATCGGGCACGATTAAAAGATGCCTATATAATGGTTGCGAATTTGCTTAAAACAAGAAAAAGGCATCCCGATGAAGGGACGCCGTATTCATGAGAGGAAAGAGGGCATACTTGTAATGGTAATATCGCCCTCTTTTTGTACATCCTAAGTAGAGCCAGATGTTTGCTTGTTTAAGCTCAATTTATTTCACACCTACAGCGTCAAAGGATTTAATGGCAGAAATGACTGCTATTGAATTTTCACCATAGCTGTCCTTGGCTGCCTGAATAACGGCGGCGCGTGCAGTGGAGAAATTAGAGGTGGAGGTCAGGTAATTTGTAAAGGCATTATAGTAAATATATACAGCTGCATCACGTCCGATTCCATCTACCTTGACACCATGGAAGGTGCCGCCTTGTGCCAGCAGATAGTAGGCTTTGTTAATAATGCCGCTATTAGTGTGGGTACCACCATAATCCTCGTTATTAGGGTCGGTATCAAAATTGCTGTAGTGATCGACCTGACCGTATTTGACAGGATCGGAAAGGGAGCGAATGGCGTCACCCTTAATGTTAGGTGTATAAGCTACTTTGCCAAAATCCCAGTTGGTACGCTCAATGTCGTTACCGATAATATCCGAGATGCTTTCACTCAGTGCGCCAGATTCAGCGAAATACACCAGCCCGGATGAATGCTCGGTCACGCCGTGAGTCAACTCGTGAGCAACAATTTCAAGGTCGCTGCTGAAAGGGGCAAATAACGTGCCGTCACCGTCTCCGTATAGCATATGGGTGCCGCCCCAGTGGGCATTATTGTAGTTCTTTTCCCCATAATGGACTGCGGAGGCAATAGCCATGCCACGTCCGTCGATGCTGTCGCGACCAAATTTTTCTTTATAATAATCATAGGTGCGAATGGCATAAGCATGGGCATCCACCGCAGCCGGATCTTTCCATACGTTATCTGTACTTGTATAAAGGGTGCCTGGAAGCGTCTCGGTATTGTGAACATTGTAAGTTAAGATGCCTTTACCACGAGTCGCATCCTTCAATTGGTACTTTTTACCAGAAGTCGTTGTTTCGAACGTTTTGGTATCCCCGAGTACACCACGACCTGTGCCGATTACTTCATTGAGGATGTCATACTTGAACACGATTTTGCCGTCATTGGCATCAATAAAGTAACGTGTGCGCAGTAAGGTAGGCTGCAAAATATTAACTTCCGTTACATAAACCAGACGTGTTGTGTCTCCATCAGGATAGATGTACAGTTCTGCCTTAGGGTCCACGCTCGGTTCCAGATTGGCGATTTTGGCGATAGGTGCAGTTGCAGGCTCTACCGCTTCCAACTTGCTATTCTTCAGTTCAGTTGTTTTTTCCAGATTCAAATTATCCTTGTCCATAGAGGAAGATTCTTCGTTGTTAGATGCCTCTGCGTAGGTGTCTTTACTCACACTGCTAACGTCCCCGGAAGGTTCAGCAGCGGTATGGGCGGAGGAAGAGAGGGATTGAACACGTGTAGCTGCATCTTCATACGCGGTATAGACGGCCTCAGTAGCACTGATTTTTGGAGTTGTATTTTCTTTAGCGTCGGCTTGTTGATCTTCTGAAATGACAGCTCCCAGATAAGAAGTAATTTTACCAGCCTTATTCACATGGATGGTCTGCTCGGCTCCAAATACAGGGATTCCATCCACATACTGTTTTAGGCGATAATGTTGCGTACCGAATTTATCACTGGTTCGATCCACGATCCGAAATTGCTCACGGACACGGGTGCTGCTGTTGGTATTGTCCATACTCATTAATGTTTTCTGTTGTCGATTCAAAAAGCTCCAGACCAGATTGTCACCTGATACCGATGAAGGAGACTTCCAGTTTACGGTTTGAAATGTTGGCGTAAACTGAGTAGGATCGGGAACAGAATTCTCCGCTGCGGCTGCGGATGCCCCAGGTACTACAGAGCCTAAGAGCATAGCCCCTCCAAGAAGTGAAACCCATACTTTTTTCATTAAATACTCACTCTCCCAAGTTGATGTGAGGATGAAAATCATCCTGTTTGAATAGGCATGGCGCCATGTATGTAGGTCTTGTTGCTTCTTTGAAACGTGAAGAGGATGGAAAGAAATTACCTTATGCAAAAAAACCAGATATAGTTTTTTGCAATTCTATCTTCTCGGCTCTGATGTTAGCACAGAGATTGTCGAACGAGAAGAATTATTATACAAATAACTCCAAAATGATTCAATAGTCCCAAAATATTAATTTGTTTGTCGTATATCGTCGAAACAAATCGAAAAAAGGGGCATCCCGTTAAACGGGACGCCACAGGCTCAAGGAGGAAGGGGTACAGACTTACACTGTACCCCTATTTTTTGTCCACTTATAAGTAGGATCAAATGATAGCCACATAACAGGCTTCTATCTACTGAATGAGGAACATTTTCGAGGAATACGGGATATGATTTACTTGATTCCTACAGCATCAAAGGATTGAATAGCGCTGGTTACTGCTGGCGAATCAGCACCGTAGAGGTCCTTGGCTGCCTGCACTACAGCCGCGCGTGCGTTAGAGAAGTTGGAGGTAGAGGTCAGATAGTTCGTAAAGGCATTATAGTAAATGTATACAGCCGCTTCGCGTCCGATACCACTAACCGTAACGCCATGGGACGTACCGCCTTGTGCCAGCAAATAATAGGCTTTGTTGATAATACCGCTATTCGTATGGACTCCGCCTTCATCATCATTGTTAGGGTCCGGGTAAAAATTGGAATAGTGATCCGGCTGGCCATATTTTGCAGGGTCGGATAGAGAGCGCAGAGCGTCGCCCGGAATGTTAGGCGTATAAATGCCATCGCCAAGGAGCCAGTTGCTACCATCCATATCATTACCAATAATATCTGAGAAGGCTTCATTCAGCGCACCGGATTCACCGTAATACTCCAGATTGGAGGTGAACTCTGTGACACCATGGGTGAGTTCATGCCCCACGACATCGGGATCACCGCTGAAAAAGGTAAATGATTTGCCGTCGCCGTCGCCGTATGTCATTTGAGAGCCGTTCCAGAAGGCGTTGTTATATTTTTTGCCGTAATGGACGGTCGAACGGATTTGCATGCCGCGTCCATCAATGCTGTCACGTCCGAATTTTTTCTTATAATAATCAAAGGTTCGAATGGCGTAGGCATGGGCATCAACACCCGCCGGATCATCCCATACATTATCCGCATCCGTCAAAATAGTACCTGGTGTCGTTTGGCGGTTGGCAGCGGTGTAGGTTACGATCCCGTTACTGCGTGTCGTGTCTCTCAACTGATATCCGTTGCCGGAAGCTGTGGTCGTGAACGATTTTATTTCACCATCTACGCCGCGACCGGTGCCCGTTGCGTAGTTGAGGATGTCATACTGGAATACAATTTTTCCGTCTTTGGCATCAATAAAGTAGCGTGTACGCAAAGGTGCAGGCTCCAGAATATTAACCTCTGTCACATAAACCAGCCGTGTAGTCTCACCGTCAGGATAGATGTACAGTTCTGCTTTAGGTTCCACACTTGGCTCCAGATTGGCGATTGTGGCAATGGAGCTATGTTCGGCTGCTGCCGCTTCAATGTGGCTGTTCTTCAGCTCGTCTGCATGTTCCAGACTGGGATTGATTTTATCAATAGAGATGGATATTTCGTTGTTAGATGCTTCCGCGTAAGTGTCTTTACTTACACTGCCTTGATCCTTGCTGCCCTCGGTAACGTTATTGGTGACGGAAGGGTAGGATTGAATTCGTGTAGAGGCTTCTTCATACGCGGTATAGACAGCCTGGGTAGCACTTATTTTTGGAGTGGTATCCTCGGTGGCATCTTGCTGTTGATCCTCTGAAATGACGGCGCCCAGATAAGAGGTGACTTTACCGGACTGATTCACATGGATGGTCTGCTCGGCTCCATATACGGGAACCCCGTTTACATACTGCTTCAACCGATAATGGTTTACACCAGATTTGTCGCTTGTACGATCAATAATGCGAAATTGGTCACGAACACTGGTGCTGTCTACACCTATCAGCGTTTTCTTTTGTCGATTCAAATAACTCCATACAATATTGTCACCGGATACGGATGAAGGAGCCTTCCATTGTTCTACGTGAAAGGTTGGCGTAAGCTGAGTGGGATCAGGAACGGAATTCTCCGCTGCTGAGGCACCGGGTGCTACAGCCCCTAATAATATAGCTCCCCCAAGCAGTGAAACCCATACTTTTTTCATTAAAAAAATCACTCTCCCCAAATTTAGGTCAGGATGATGTACATCCTGTTTTGTTTTAGGCATGGCGCCATGTATGTAGGTCTTGTTGCTTTTTTAAAACGTGAAGATCATGAAAAAATGAACTTATGCAAAAAAACAAGTTTTATTTTTTTGTGATTCCACCGTCTTGGCTCTGATATTAGCACAGAGAATGTAGGACGAGAAGATGTATCTTACAAATCACTGCAAAATGAGTCTAAAGACCCTTATTTAGATTTTATTTGTCTTATTTAGTCGAAATTGATCGAAAACGTACAGAAGACAAGAAAAGGGCGTCCCTTTGAGGGGACGCCATAAACATAAGGGGGAAGGGGTGCAGACTTGTACACTGCACCCCTATTTTCCGTCCATTGTATGAGCAGGTCATATGACAGTTGCACAATGGCAAAGGTCTATGGACGAGGATGAATAAGGGGGATTGCAATTATGATTTAGTTAACGCCTACAGCGTCAAAAGATTTGGCAGCTGCAGTTGCTTGTGCCGAGTTCGCACCGTAGAGATCTTTTGCCGCTTGAATAACAGCAGCGCGTGCGTTGGAGAAGTTGGAAGAAGAAGTCAGGTAGTTCGTAAAGGCACTATAATAAATTTGTACCGCTGCATCGCGACCGATACCATTTACAGTTACGCCATGGAAAGTACCGCCTTGTGCCAACAAATAATAGGCTTTATTAATAATACCGCTGTTAGTATGAACGCCACCGTTATCGGAGCTGCCTTTATACAAGTTTGAATAGTGATCTGGTTGATCATACAGGGTAGGATTGGACATAGAACGAAGTGCATCGCCCGCAATGCTTGGCGTATAAATATCATCGCCTACAAGCCAGTTTTTACGCTGAACGTCATTGCCGATGACGTCCGAGAAAGCCTCGTTCAATGCACCAGATTCTCCGTAATATTCCAAATTCGAAGTATACTCTGTGACACCGTGAGTAAGTTCATGACCTACCACATCGGGGTCCCCGCTGAATGCGATAAATGTGCTACCGTCCCCATCTCCATAAGTCATTTGGCTGCCGTTCCAGAAGGCGTTATTGTAGCGGCTACCGTAATGGACCGTCGAACGGAGTTGCAGGCCGCGTCCGTCAATACTGTTGCGCCCGAATTTGTCTTTATAATAGTCATACGTTTTCGCGGCATACGTATGGGCATCTACTCCGGCCGGATCATTCCATACGTTATCGGCATCTGTCAGAATTGTGCCTGGTATGGTCTGACGGTTGGAGGCCGTGTAGGTCACGATTCCGTTACCGCGAGTTGTATCTCTTAACTGATAGCTACTGCCGGAAGCGGTAGTGGTGAACGACTTGGTATCACCAAGCACGCCTTTACCTGTGCCTGTCGCTTCATTAATGATGTCATACTGGAATACGATTTTGCCATCATTGGCATCAATGATGTAGCGAGTACGCAGTGGCGCAGGCTCTAAAACATTGACTTCTGTCACATAAACCAGCTGCAGGGTATCCCCGTTAGGATAGAAGTACAGATCGGCTTTAGGATCTACTTCAGGCTGCAGATTAGCAATTTTGGCAATGGAACTTTGTTCTGTCTCCACCGCTTCAATTTTGCTATCTTTCAGGGCAGACGCTTTATCAAGACTAAGCTCGTCCTTATCAACGGATGTTGTTTTATCGTTGTTAGCAGCTTCTGCGTAAGTGTCTTTACTTACACTGCTTTGCTTTTCAGCATCTGTAGAGATCGTATCGTCGGAGGAAGGGAGGGCTTGAATCCGTGTAGCTGCTTCTTCATAAGCGGTATATACGGCCTCGGTAGCACTGATTTTCGGAGTTGTACCTTCCGTAGCTTCTTGCTGCTGATCCTCAGTAATCACGGCCCCCAGATAAGAGGTGACTTCACCAGACTTGCCCACATGAATCGTCTGTTCAGCTCCATATACGGGAATCCCGTTCACATACTGTTTCAGCCGATAATGACTTACACCGGATTTGTCGCTTGTACGATCAATGATGCGAAATTGATCACGGACACTGGTGCTGTCCGTACCCAGCAACGTTTTCTTTTGTCGATTCAAATAACTCCATACAATGTCGTCACCCGACACCGATGAAGGGGCCTTCCATTGCTCGGTGTGGAAGGTTGGCGTAAGCTGACTTGGCTCTGAAACGGAACTTTCCGCAGATGCACCAGACGCTACCGACCCTAATAACATAGCTCCTCCAAGAAGCGAAACCCATACTTTTTTCATTTAAAATTCACTCTCCCCGGTTAATGTCAGGATGAAGACCATCCTGTTAAGAAATAGGCATTGCGCCGTTTATGTTGGTCGTGTTGTCGTCTGGAACATGAAGAAAATGGAACGTGAAGAAGAAAAACCGAAGTGTCTTTCATGAAGAGTGCGTGAAAAGAGGGTACTGCATGTGAAGCTTACAGTCTGAAAAGGTGACAAACTCCTCCTTTCCTGTCGTATAAGTAAAAGTGGAATAAAGGCGGATAATGGAAAAAAGTTGTCTTATGCAAAAAAAACAAATGTTGACTTTTTGAACTCCCATCATCTGGCTCTGATATTAGCACAGAGAATGACGGACGAGAAGATGTATGTCACAAATTTATCCAAAATGATTCTTTAGACCCTAATAACTCATTTATTTAATAGGATTAATAAGAAATGTCAAATAAAGTCGAAAATTGCTTTGTCGAAAAGACTCCACGCTTGCCGTTACACACGCGTTTTAGAGCGCATAGGTTATGTTGAACTGTCCTAATTATGCTGTCTATCCATACAGCAGCAAGGGAGGTGAGGTGGGAGCATGAGGAAGCAGGCAAGATTTGGATTCAAGGCCCATCGCAGGCGGCATTCCAATGCGCATGACCCCTACCCGAAGGTGTGGCTGCCTGTACGAACGCCATCCGTGCATATCACCCCGACCCCTGTAACAAGGAGGGGACCAGGCACAGAAGCAGAAGTACAGACAGGTGAAGAACGGCCACCCGGTTCGTCTTCGGCGGGAAAATTGCTCGTATCCGTCATCATTCCGGCTATGAATGAGCAAAAAACGATCGGGGCTGTAGTCCGTGAGGCACGCCATGTTCATCCACATACCGAGGTCATCGTCGTCGAGAACGGATCAAGCGACAGGACAGCCAAGGCGGCAAAAGCAGCGGGTGCGCGCGTGCTTTCCTACCCGCAGCCATTGGGGCATGATATTGGCCGCCGAGTCGGAGCGGAAGCGGCTTCCGGGCAGGTACTGCTTTTTCTGGATGGTGATATCGTCATTCCCTGCGTCAGACTCAAGCCATTCATACAGGCCGTATGTGCTGGAGCGGATGTTGCACTGAATGATTACCATGGGCCGGTAGAGCGTACGTCGGTGCATCCTGTGGTTGAAGCGAAGCATGTATTGAATATTTTGTCGAACCGTGCTGATTTAGGAGGGGCATCCATGACGGGAATCCCGCATGCCATAAGTCTAAGGGCTCTAAATAAAATAGGTCTAAAGTCCTTGGAAAAACCTCCGTTATTTCAGGCCATGTCGATCGCTTCTGGCTTGCGGGTGGTGACTGTTCGTGGAATAGCCGTCGGTAAAGTGAATGCGACCCGCAAAAAAATGAACGGCAGGGACCCGCTTACGGATGTGGTTGTACAGGATCATCTTGACGCGATTGCCTGGCTTACATCACATCTGGGGACGCGTGCAGGATATACGGATTTGAAACGCAAACGGATCAGAGACGAGGTGAAGCCGTGAGCAGAACGTATCGTAAAGGGAGGTATGATGACCGAAGCCGGGGCATACGTCGGGTTCAGCGAAGACATGGAAAGACGACCGCGATGGACAGCCGCAGGGTGAGGAAACCTGCGCCCCGACGGAGGGAAATGATCGAAGTTCATCCCAGAGAGGTTCGGGCATTGCCCGGGGATATCCTGCTGCGGGGAACCGCCGCCGCAGTGGTCAGTGCCTGCAACGAGGAATCTACGATTGGCGGGGTGCTGAGCGAGCTGGAAAAGCTGCCGTTTACGGATATCATCGTCGTATTGAACGGTTGCACGGACGGCACACGTTCTATAGTAGCGAAGCATCATCCGGGTGTGACCCTCGTCAGCGTGCCGGATCGGCTCGGGCATGATGTTGGACGGGCGGTAGGCGCACGTATAACGCAGGCTGATATCGTGCTGTTTGTGGACGGGGATCTTCCGATTCCTGCGGCTGATTTGCTGCCTTTCCTCAACGCAGTGGATCAAGGAACGGATGTGGCGCTTAATGATCTGAGCAGACATTTGCCGCCATACTTCCGACAGGACAGCGTGACCCGATGCAAAGGATTTCTGAACCGCGTGCTGCGCAGGCCGGATCTGGGGGCAAGCTCCTTGACTGCTGTACCGCACGCGTTATCACGGCGTTCGCTGGAGCTACTCGGTCCGGCCATGCTCGCTGTTCCGCCGAAAGCCCACGCTATGGCGGTGTTGCACGGTATGAAGGTGACGGCAGTACATGCTGTCGACGTCATTGGAACAAACCGCAAGCGGGCTTTCAATATCGGCAAAGGGAATGTCATGGAGCAACTGATTGTCGGCGATCATGCGGAGGCACTGGCTGCGGTGTTTCAGGTAGCCGGAGCTTCCCCGCTCGGACCTGTTCCAGCGCGGGCCGACGTCGCCAAAGGGAGGAATGCACGATGAGTCTGACGAGCATTATTATTCCGACCTATAACGGTCTGCACCTGCTCAAGCCGTGTATTGAGGCGATTCGGACACATACAGCAGATGTGCCTTATGAAATTATTGTTGCGGACAACGCTTCAAATGACGGAACGGATGATTTTTGTGAAGCCGAACGGCTGATTAGTATCCGTCTCCCCAAAAACCGGGGTTTTCCGGCAGCTTGTAATCAAGGGCTGCGGCTGGCTTCGGGTGATCAGCTCGTCATTTTGAATAATGATGTGACGGTTACACGGGGATGGTTATCCAATATGCTGGTTGCATTGCGGAGCCAAAGCACAGTGGGACTGGTGGGACCAGTGACGAATTATGCTAGCGGTACTCAGCAGATTGACGGATTAGCAGGGGATTTGGATAGCTGTCTCCAGTTTGCAGAGCAGAATAATGCAAGTAATCCGTCCAGATGGCAGGAGGTCAAGCGGCTGGTCGGGTTTTGTCTGATGTTCCGGCGTGAGCTGATGGAACGGATCGGATTACTGGATGAACGGTTTAACCCCGGGCATTATGAGGATGACGATTATTGTCTGCGCGCACGTGTACATGGCTACAAACTGTTGATGTGCAGTGACTGTTTTGTCTATCACCAGGGGAGTGCGAGCTTTTCACGCTCGGAATCTGCCTGGGTCGAAGAGTTGATTGAGCGGAATCATCGTTTGTTTATGGACAAATGGAACATAGACCCCAGAGCGTTTATTGAGACTGGAAATAGCGGAGCTTTAGGCACCGAACATGCTGTCGAAGGAGGAAGGAAGATATGAAAGGGGTTATTCTCGCAGGAGGAACCGGATCGCGCCTTCATCCGTTGACTTCATTACTCAACAAGCATCTGCTTCCGGTCGGCAAGTATCCCATGATCGTGTATGGTATTGAAAGACTGCGACAGGCGGGGATTACCGATATGCTTCTTATTATTGGCAAACAATCGGCCGGGCTGTACACCGATTTTCTGGGCAGCGGCAGCAATTATGGTGTCCAACTGACGTACCGGATTCAGGAAAAGGCGGGCGGCATTGCGGAAGCACTCGAACTGGCGAAAAGCTACATGGAGCCAGGAGAAAAATTCACCGTTTTGCTGGGTGATAATCTGTTCAAGGAAGATCTGGGACCTGTTATTGAACGGTTCGGGCAGCAGCCTCCGGGGAGCGCCAGAGTATTGTTAAAAAAGGTGGCAGATGCCCACCGCTACGGAGTACCCGTGTTTGATCCCGAGCGGCCTGAGAGCATAGCGCGGATTGAAGAAAAGCCGCAGCATCCCCAGTCCAGATATTGTGTAACTGGCATCTACATGTACGATACCGCCGTGTTCGATAAGATCCGGCAGATTACACCTTCGACGCGTGGCGAGCTTGAAATCACGGATGTAAACAACTGTTATGCGGCAGAAGGCAAGCTTGAATACGACATTTTGCGGCGGTATTGGAGCGATGCAGGGACCTTCGATTCCCTTCAGGAAGCCGGGGTGAAAATGAAAGGGCTTCTGCCCTGATCTCAGCGATACACCTTCCGGCCGGGCCAGGCATATATTATGGGCATAATGCCACCCGGAGGAGTGAACGGCATGAAACGCCTGAGTATAAAAAGGAAACACAGCAAGAGGCTCAGTAAGAAAGGCTATTGGGCGGGGTATAAAAGAGGTCGGGAGCAGGGCAGCAGATTGGGCCAGGCTTCGTTCGGCAAGGTCTTTGAAGGCATCAGCATTATCATTCCGTCCTATAATCAGCTTCATCGGCTTCGCACCTGTATTGATCGTATTGAGGAAAATACAAGCTGTCCGCATGAAATCATCGTGGTGGATTGCGGCTCAACAGACGGGACACGCACCTATCTGCTGCGTAAAAGCATCGCTGTGCGTTACGCGCTACTCCAAAAGGATATCCATTTGACAGGCAGCTTGAATCAGGGATTGATGATGGCGAAAGGCACCACCATTGTGGTGCTGAACCCCAATGCGCTGGTAACGCCAGGCTGGCTTGATCGAATGCTGGAGTGCCTGCACAGTGATCCGCGTATTGGTGTCGTTGGGCCTGTAACGAACGGTCCGTTCGGAGAGCAACAGATTGAGGTACCTTATACGAACGAACATGAAGCGCGTCATTTCGCAATTTCCCATAATGTTTCCAATTCGTCCGCATGGCGGGAAACCCAAAGTCTGGCCGGATTTTGTTTGCTGCTGCGCAGAGAGACGCTGGAAAAGACGGGCTACTGGGACGAAGCCTGTCACAGCGGTCAGGAGGCAGATGCAGATTGGCTGTTGCGTGTACGTTTGTTGGGGACACGTCTGGCTATTGCGGGAAATGCGTTTATCCATTGCACGGAAAGTGATCGGGATACGGCTTATGCCTTCCCCCAGACGACCGGAGAAGGCGGTTTGACGGAGGATGGTAGCCGGAACCGATCCTTTTTTGTCCAAAAGTGGGGGGATGCGGATAAGCTGCTCCACAGCCTCAAATTCGGCACATCAGAGCCGGACAGCCCGACATCGCCAGCCAAGGCCCGACACGGGTCGGCGGCAATCTTTTATCCCGTTGGAGCACTCGTTAAGGGACCGTCTGGTGCAATATATCGGCTGGAGCCGGGGAAAAGACGCCTTCTGCATGGAGTCAGTGGTGCGGGAGGTGAGGACGTTGCCCCGGTCAGGGTATCCCAGCTTGATCTGCTGGCCCTTCCGCTGGTACCGAAGCCGGAGGTGATGATTTCCGATGTCGCGGATGCACCCGTAACTGCACAGCCAGGTGTTCTGGAAAATGTGGAAACTGTGCATATTCCCGGCGAGTATGCACCTGTGCTGGCAGCCCCGGAACTGGAGAACATGCCTGCACTGCCTACACTTAATATTCCGGCTCAACGCATGCGATGGATTCAGGTCCTTTATGCGGAAGGCGGGCAACTGTATCAGATCGGGAAAGGCTGGAAGAGGCCGTTCCTTACCCCCTATGCCGCCATGAGCTGGCTGGCGGCTGACTACCGGATTCGGCTGTTGGCCCCCGCCGATTTATCGGCTTTGACGGAGGAAAGACCCATTATTGCACCACCGGTATTGCACGGGCATTTATAATGCTCGGAATAGGCGCTTTTAGGCGGAACCGACTCCACGCTGCCGCATACGCTGTAGTAGCGGAAAGCCCGTAGGCAATTCGTGCGTTCCGCACGGCGGAGCACATAAAGGAGGGGCTTATGCATAACCAGGTAGACGATTTGCTGATCCATATTTCGCACTCGCAGCAGCAGATGTCAAGGCTGTTGGATGCGGAACGGCAGGTGGTCGTGCGCATGTCGCAGATCATACATGAACTGCCGGACGAAGAGCCGCGTTTTGATGGAATTCCGGGTATTCTCGACAGCTCGGGACAAGTAAACAAAAGCATTGTTGCCTACTTGAACGGTATTGCCGATCTTCAGGAAGCAATGGCTGAAATGCTCGTTCGTGTCGTGAAAGAGACGGCATACCCGGACGAGGAGTAACGTACCAACCGAGGGCAGGGAGTGAACACATGAGTAGGGAAAAAGCAATGATTCATATGCTGGACGCAGCTTCCAAAATGCAATGGAATGTGTCCATGATCCTGGAGGCCAAGGCGGTAGAAGCCGAAAAAATGCGTAATTGGACGCTGAACCATCTGGAGCCTCACGCATTTGACACGGATGAAGAACAATTGGGACGGCCTTTGGAAATTCATGAGCAGATGGTGGAAATGCTGGAGGGTTTAACCCGGCTTCAAACCGGACTGTGCAGTAATCTCAAGGCATTACTGGATCAGGATGAGCAGCAAGGTGGCGGAATGGAAGGGATGATGGGAGGAATGGGACCGGGGGATATGAGCTAATGAGCATGAGGCGCGAACGTGAGATCAAGCTGGATATGATGGAGTCCATTGCTGCCAGCCAGCACGCCGTTGCCCGGATGCTGAGCAGTCTTGCGGACTTGACGCCCCATGCAGATATGTCCGCTACCCGTCTGGTGGAAACCATTCGTATGCTCAGCAACTACCAGGGGGAAATCACGCAGATGTTGGCGGGCATCCCATTAAGACGACAGGTGTATGGAAAACCGACTCAGCCGTGGCTCCAGCTACCTGTTCCAAAAACGAAACAACGACGAGGAAGCTAAGGAGGAATGAAAATGAGAATAAGGTGGGAACGCGTCACGCGGGGAAAAGCCCGTAAAAGACGCAAAAGCACCCGGCGTTCGAGCATCCGAAGATTAAAGCTGAGAAAAAAACGTCTGCTTGCTTTAAGACGGCGTAAAAGAGGGCTTCACTCCGCCCGCAGAAGCCGTCCTCATCGGCGTCGGCAGAAAAAACCTCAGCCCACCCCGGCGGCAGCCCCTGCTGCGGAGAATCCACAGCCCGAGCCTGTTGTACTGGAGCATGATCCGCAGGCATTTCAGCAGGGATATGATGCAGCTTACAACGAGGGTTTCAATTCAGGCTTTGCCAAAGGTTATGAAGATGGCCACCAGGTCGCTTACAAGGCTCAGTAAACTGTGCAAATTATCTATTACTGCTCATCCCCCGAAGCTAGCAGCTTCGGGGTTGTTTGCGGTTCGGCAGTTGGACGGGCAAACGCCAATTTTGTCCGGGCAGTGGCAGTCGTCCATGATGCGTTTGACCCCTCCGCATATAGTTTAGGAGTGACAGAAGTTTATCCTACAACAGGACAGGGTGAAGGATGTGAACGATCAACGAAGCGGAAATGAACGCGAAGCATACCGATGCGGCTATCGGGAAGGACGCAGAATGGGCGGTTGCACGGCTGCTCTGTCACAGGTCGTGGCAATACAGCCTGCTGTTCGCCAGTTGAAAGTGTTGTATATTCCGCAAGGTTTCGCAGCTATAGACACAGGTGTTCAAGAGGCATTAAGCCAAGTATGCAGCGAATTGGTCATCGGTACTCCTGCCACGATGCTGGCTGACGCCGATGCCCATCGACCCGACCTCGTGCTGGTCATGAACGGGCTGCATGTTTTTCCACCGGATCATCTGGAGCAGGTGCAGCAAATACGGGGCCTGGGCATTCGGACAGCCATATGGTTTGTAGATGATCCCTATTTTACGGAGGATACGGCGTTGATCTGCCAATCCTACGATGTTGTATTTACGCACGAGATGTCATGCCTGCCGTTTTATCGAGATCAGGGAGTGGCACAGGTACACTATTTGCCGCTTGCTGCGTCAGCCCGGATCTTTTATCCCCGGCGGGTGGAGCGGGAGCACCAGCATGACATTTGCTTCATCGGGAATGCCTTCTGGAACCGAGTGAAGCTGTTTGACCACCTCGCTCCTTTTTTGGCGGACAAAAGAGTGCTGATCGTAGGTGGGCACTGGGATCGGCTGACCCGACGGGATGTGCTGGAACGATTTATCCGTCCAATCTTCATGGAGCCGGAGGAAACAGCCAAATATTATAACGGCTCCAAAATTGTTATCAATCTGCACCGTCCAACGGACCCCGGACTGGATAACCGGAATACGCATCAGCTATCCGCGGAGTCCATTAATCCCCGGACCTACGAAATTGCCGCCTGCGGCACGCTCCAGATGACGGACATTCGGAAAGATTTGGACCGCTATTACAGACCAGGCTATGACATTGAAACCTTTGGTGGAGCAGAGGAGCTGAAGGTCAAACTGGACTACTATCTCAAGCATGACTGGGAACGTGAGCGCATGGCTTGGCGCGGGCTGCACACCACCATGCAAAAGCATATGTACACGAATCGTATGGAAGAATTGCTGGACAAGGCGATGGCCTAAAGTAAACACCAAAAACAGTGAGGAGTGAAAGTGATGACGATATCTACGACAGGACCGTTTGACCCGGCCACAACCTCCTGGGAAAAGGGGAGAGCTGCGGGACTCGGTGATGGATACGACGAAGGCTATTTGCGCGGACGCGCCAATGCGATTCTTGCCCGGACGAAGGCGGTCTTCCCTTTTCGGCAAATCCATGTGCTGTATGTAGTCTCCGGTAAGGGTCTTCCCTATTCTCCACTGGATGAAGCGGTGATCACCACGTTGCAAAGTATGACGGCTCAGGTTACCGTAACCGACCCGCGTCAGCCAGTAGGTGATATTGCTACCCAGCTCCGTCCGAATCTGATGCTGGCGCTGGATGGGATGGATCTTCCGCTGGAGCAGGTGAAAGCGGTACGTCAGTTGGGCATTCCAACCGCAATCTGGCTGACGGATGATCCCTATTACACGGACACGACGACCAAAATTGTTACGCATTATGACCATGTGTTCACGCTGGAGCTGAATTGCATCGAAATGTACCGCCAGCTCGGCTGTTCGTCTGTACATTACTTGCCCTTTGGGGCATTTCTGACTCAATATTTCCCGCTTAGCTCTCCCGCTTCCGTACGGCGTGAAATCGGATTTACCGGCTCAGCTTACTGGAATCGCATCTATTTCTTTAATCCGATTATGCCGCAGCTTATGGCCCGTAATATTAAAATCAACGGAATCTGGTGGGATCGTCTCCCTGATTATCAATCGTACGGCGATAAAATCGAGCAGGGCCGCTGGATGTCTCCAGCCGAGACGAATGACACGTATAACGGCAGCAAAATTGTCATTAATCTTCATCGTTCACATCAGGATGATTCCGTGAATAACAATGCTCTGAAAATTCCGGGAGCGTCGCCGAATCCGCGCACGTTCGAAATTTCTGCCAGCGGCACCTTGCAGCTCACCGACACACGGGATGATCTGGCTCGTTTTTACAAGCCGGGAGAAGAAATTGAGACGTACAGTTCCCAGCAGGAGCTGCTGGAGAAGATCGAGTTTTATTTGACACACGAAAAGGAACGCCGTGAGATTGCCCTGCGTGCTCTGGAACGGACTCTGCGTGAGCATACGTATGGTCACCGGATTGACCAGCTGCTGTCGGTCGTATTACCTTAATTCGGTTTAAACGCCCGATGGTCGTTATTTTAAAGGAGGTGAACTCCGATCAAACCGAAAATGATGCTATTCAGCCATGTTAGCAATGTCCGCAGCATTACGGGAGCGGAAAAGCTGTTATTGCAATTTTGTGTAGACATTCGTATGTACTTCGACTGCATTCTGGTGACGCCCGCTGAAGGACGGCTGACCATAATTGCCCGCAAGCGCGGAATTACCGTCCAAATTCAGAACCTGCCCATGCTGCATGGTATGTACACCCCGTATGAGGGATTGGAGCAGGATGCGGAGAATTTGCGAAATCATGCCGCGTACGCACCTTTGCTCCAGTTGCTACAGCAAGCGCGTCCAGATGTGGTACTGGTCAATACCTGTGTGAACGTCATGCCCGCGATGGCTTCCCATGAGTTGAATATTCCGGTGGTCTGGAAAATAACCGAAGTCATTAACCAGAATGAGCATACACCTGTCTCGGTTTCCATCATCGAGCGTTACAGCCGATGGGTCATCGGCATTTCACAAGCCGTTTTGCGGCCTTTGCACGGAGCGGGGCTGACGCGTCCCCACACGGTGTTGTCTCCATGCCGGGATATGGATATGCCGCCCCACAAAGAGCATGTGCTGCAACGGAAGCGCAAACGTGAAAAGCTGGGATTAAAGGCATCCCATATTTGTATTGGTTATATTTCTTCCTTTATCTACGAAGCCAAAGGACTGCTGCCTTTTGTTCAAATGGCTCTGAAGTTGTGTGAAACGAATTCGCGCTGTCGCTTCTGGATCATCGGCAGCTCGGTGGACTCGCAATATTACGTAAAATGCGTCTCTTTAATCCGCCAATCCCCCTACAGTCGCCGATTCCAGTTCAGCTCATTTGAGGAATCTGTATCCACTGCCTATAGCGCGATGGATATGGTCGTTATCCCAAGCATGGTGGAGGAAGGCTTTGGTCTGACGGCATTGGAGGGACTGGTTTACGGCAAGCCGGTTGTGGCCTTTGCGCAGGGTGGACTTGTGGAGCTGATGGAGGCGACCGGAAATACAGAGTTTTTGGTAGAGCCGGGAAACAGCGATATGCTGGCGGAAAAAGTGGGCTATCTGCTCAATCATCCTCAGGAAGTGGAACGGATCGGTGTACGCAACAATAGCGCTGCTATGCGTGTATACGGACCTGATTCCTATAAAACCAGCCTGCACGTCATGGTCAGCCAATGGGTGTGCCATAATCCGCAATGGTTCCCGCTGATTCGGCAGCCGGGAGGACCGATATGGACGCGGGAGGGAGAAGGGCTTCGTCAGGTCACTGCGATACCAGAGGCTTTTACCAGCACCATTCGGGAATTTCCCGAATCGGTGGTCTGCCAACTGCCTGTGCTTGGTCTGCCGCCTATTGAGTATGTGGCCATTCCGGGCTTGCCGCAGCTACCTGCTCCTGTGCCGGAGCCATTGCCAGACCCGCCTCACGACAAGCGTGGCATTCGGGCGAGACGCAAGCATATCAGACCGCGCAATCGCAATCGCAAGCGCAAGGGTAAGAGCAACACCAGCAGCAGGAGCCATCGCATTCGCTGGTTTCCGTCAAGGCTTCTGCCGAAATCCAAGTCCAGACAGAAGCTCAGGTTGAAGCGGAAGCTCAAACGGAGACTCAAGCTCAAGCGCGTGTCGAGGCATCTGCATCCGAACAAGCGGAAGCGGCTAGCGCTCAAGGCTGGACGCCACAAAAAACAACGGTCCGGGTGAAAGCACACCGGACCGTTGAGGTGAACGTTTAGCTGGAGCACAGACAGTCTACTGGAAAACAACGACAGCAAAGGTGGGTTCCAACACGATGAAAATATTGACCGTGCTCGGCACAAGACCGGAAATTATACGGCTCAGCCTGATCATTCCGAAGCTGGATCACCATGCGGATCAGCATGTGCTTGTGCATACGGGCCAAAATTACACGGAAAGCCTGAGTGGGCAATTCTTCCGCGAACTGGGGCTACGTGCCCCGGATTATGTGCTTCAGGAGAAGGCGGGGACGCTGGGGAAACAGCTGTCTGCCATGTACTCGCAGATGGAGGATATTTTAAACAAGGAGCGCCCGGATCATGTGCTGCTGCTCGGTGATACGAACAGCGCCCTGTGCGCCTTGCTTGCGGAACGTATGGGCTACCCGGTCGTGCACATGGAGGCGGGTAACCGCTGCTACGATCTGGATGTACCGGAAGAGAAGAATCGCCGCGTCATTGACGCGATTTCTACGATTAATATGCCGTATACGGAGCAAAGCAAGCAGCATCTAATACGCGAAGGCTTTCCGAGCCAACGAATTATATTGACCGGAAACCCGATTTACGAAGTGATGCAGCATTACGAGAAAGAGGTGTCCGGCAGCGACATTTTGAAGAAGCTGGGACTGTCGCCAGGGGAATATTTCCTGGTGACCGCCCACAGAGCCGAAAATGTCGACCATCCGCCGCATTTGCTGGCTATACTGGATGGCCTGAATCGGGTAGCGCAGCAGTCCGGACAGCGGGTCATTTGCAGTATTCATCCCCGCACTGCCGCTCGTATCGCGAGCCATCCGCCGATCCAGCTTGATCCGTTGGTGGAGTTCCACGAACCGTTCGGTTTTTTTGACTTCGTACTGCTGGAGCGGCATGCCCGCTGCGCTTTGACGGACAGCGGCACCGTACAGGAGGAATGCTGCATCATGGGTGTGCCGACGGTCACGATGCGCCTGACGACGGAACGACCGGAAACCGTGGATTGCGGCAGCAATATCGTGTCCGGGCTGGATGGAGAGGTTATAGCGAACGCGGTAGCCTTAATGATCGGGATGAAGCATAAGTGGCAGTGTCCCGCAGGATATCTGGCGGAGGATGTGTCAGATAAGGTAGTCAAATTTTTGCTTGGAGGGAAACGGCATGTTTGAAAACCAACGTATCTTGGTTACCGGCGGTACCGGCTCCTGGGGGCATGAGCTGGTTACCCAGTTACTGCCGCGTAACCCCAAAGAGGTCATTATCTTTTCGCGCGGAGAATCGAGTCAGGTTGCGATGAACAGGCAGTTTGAGGATGAACGACTTAGCTTCTGCATCGGGGATATTCGGGATAAGGATGCACTGGTTACCGCCTGTCAGGGTGTGGACTATGTATTTCATTTGGCGGCTCTCAAGCACGTACCTGTATGTGAAGATCAGCCCTATGAAGCACTCAAAACGAATGTGGTAGGCACCCAAAACGTGATCGAAGCCGCTGTCATCAATCAGGTCAAGAAAGTCATTTATATATCGACTGACAAGGCCGCGAACCCATCCAATTTTTACGGGATGACCAAGGCGATTGGTGAAAAGCTGATTGTCTACGCCAATTTGCTGAATAGCGATACGCAGTTCGTTACGGTGCGTGGCGGCAATGTATTGGGCACGAACGGAAGTGTGGTGCATCTTTTTCAGAGCCAGATTCGCCAAAAGGGTACCGTTTCGATCACAGATATGAACATGACGCGCTTTTTCCTGACTTTGCGGGATGCGATCAGTCTACTGTTCAAGGCGTCGGTGGAAAGTATCGGCGGGGAAATTTTCATCATGACCATGCCAACCTGCCGCATTGTGGATTTGGCAGAGGTGCTCATCGAGGATTCGGGCGTGGAGAATGTAGAAATTGTAGAAAAAGGTGTCCGTCCTGGCGAGAAAATTCATGAGATTTTAATGAGCGACTTTGAAAGTCTGACGACGGTTGTATACGACGAGCAGTATTTGGTCATTCTGCCAACGCTGAATATCCCCCAACTAAAGGATCGCTACAAGCAATGCCCTCCAGTGTCGTTCAGCAGCTTTAGCTCAGAGTTCAATCTGATGTCTAAAGCGGAGATTCGAAGCATTCTCCAGAGCGGGGGGTTCATTAAATGAAGCTGCTTATTTTGGGTGGTAACGGCATGGCAGGTCATGTGCTGGTCGATTACTTTCAAAAGCAGGGCGGATATCATGTGTTCTACACCACGCGTGATCCCAAGAATAAAGGGGGTCTGCTGCTGGATGTGAATGACAGCTTTATGGTGGAGCAGCTGGTGCGGAGTGTGCGACCTAACGTCATTATTAACGCGGTGGGTGTGCTAAACCAGTATGCCGGAGCGGATCAGGTTACAGCATATCAAATTAACGGCCTGCTGCCGCACCTTCTCCAGCGGACGGCGGACAGAATAGGTGCTCGGTTCATTCATATCAGTACGGACTGTGTATTCGAGGGGACGCGGGTACCCGGTTTATATGCAGAAACGGATCAACCTGACGGAACAAGCGCCTATGCATTGACGAAAATACTCGGGGAAGTAAAGGCGCCGGGCCATCTGACGATCCGCACCTCCATTATCGGCCCGGAAATCCGGCCGGGGGGCATTGGTCTGCTGAACTGGTTCTTGCAGCAGAGCGGGGACGTTGACGGGTATCGCCGTGTCTTTTGGAACGGGGTTACTACGCTGGAACTGGCTAAGGCTATACGGGTGTTGATGAATGGGCCGCTGGATGGACTCATTCATCTGGTTCATCCTGAACCGATCAGCAAACATGATCTGTTGCTGTTGTTCAAGGATATCTGGAAGAGGGAGGATATTCAGATCGTGCCGAAGGATGAGCCGGTGCAAGACCGGACACTTCGTTCTACCCGGGCCGATCTGCTCTACGATGTTCCTCACTACAGCATTATGCTGAAGGAGCTGCTGGAATGGACAGAAGCACAGCGGAACAACGTCGGCCCGTCATTGTAATTACCGGAGCGGCAGGCTATACCGGGATACACGCCTGCCGCTATTTTGCAAAGCTCGGCTGGGAGGTAGCGGCGCTGACCCGCACGGCTGCTTCCGCCCGGGAGCTGATCTTGCAGTTGAACGGTGATGAGAACTCCAGCGCAAATTCTGGCACCAGCTTCTACATCACGTCTTATGTATGCGATTTGCTCGATAAGGAACGTCTTCGTGAAGTGATAGGCCAAATTGCGCCGGATTATGTGCTTCATCTGGGTGGTAAAAATTCGGTGCCCGAATCATGGCAAAGCCCGCTGCTCTACATGGAATCCAATGTGCTGTCCACGCTGTATCTGCTGGATGCGCTGCGCCCTTTTCCCACAGCCCGGATTGTCGTGGCGGGTTCCCGGCTGAAAGCGGCTTTGCAGGCTCCATATCATCCATCGCATCCGTACAGTCTCAGCAAAAGCCTTCAAGAGGCAGTCGCGCTCTCCTGGAGCGCGTTGTTCGGCCAATCCGTCATGCTGGCGGAGCCTTGCAATCTGATTGGCCCGGGTCCCTCCACCGGCTTTTGCGCATTGTTGGCAGGTCATATCATCAGTACAGAGCGCACGTACACGGAGCTGGCAACCGAATCAGCACCGGAGTCTTTGCCCGCACTCGAACCTGCACCGTTCCGGGTATCTTCCCGGCATGCGCAGCGTGATTTTCTCGACGTGCGCGATGCCGTCAGAGCCTACGGTGTGCTGCTGGAGCAAGGGGTACCGGGGCAGGTTTATCCGGTCTGCACAGGCCGAATCGTGGAACTGGGCAACATCGTGGAACGTATGGTTGCACTGGCAGATACACCTGTCGCCATCCAATGGGGGGACGCGGCAGAGTCAGCGTCTACAGATGCATACCGGGCCAAGGAGCTGGAGGACATGGGGTGGAGGCCGATCATACCGCTGGGGCAATCGCTGGAGGATATGATCCGATACCACCGAGCCGGAAAGGAAGGAACGATATGAGACCGAGTGTAACAATCGTCATTCCATTTTATAACTGTGGATACGTGGATCAGGCTCTACAAAGCGCATTAGAGCAAACCTACGGCCCGCTTGAAATTATTGTCGTCGATGACGGTTCCACGACACATACCGAAATGCTTCAACCTTATCTTCCATATATACATTATTTAGGGAAAGCCAATGGAGGAACGGCCAGCGCACTGAATCATGGCATTCGGCATGCTAGTGGCGAATACATTGCGTGGCTCAGCTCAGATGATACCTATCATATGGACAAAATAAACAACCAGGTATCTTTTATGGTGGAACAAGGCGCGTATATCTCTCACACCAATTTCAATTTCATCAATAACTACAGCCAGATTACAACCCATCAGGCGGCGGCTGTGTTTCCTTCCCTACCGGAGTTTTATCGTTTTTTCCAGCAAGGAAATCCGGTCAATGGATGCACGGTCATGTTTAAAAAGGAGCTGTTCTCACATATCGGTCTGTTCGATGAATTGCTGCCGTATACCCATGATCTGGATATGTGGTACCGAGTGATGATGGCGCGATATCCATTTCCTTTTCTGAACGAACCGCTGGTCAACTACCGTTGGCATGATGAAATGGGAACCCAAAAGCATTGGCCGGCCGTTGAGCGGGAGTACAGCATAACTCAAGCACGGTATCGAGATCGCTTCAGTCAGTTGTTGAACGGTTTTTCCTAATAAAGCCGGAAGTCTGTCAGGGGGGATTGATATGGTAGATACAGGTATTGTGATGCCGCTATACAAACAGGATATCGGCTATCTGCAAGCCGCGATTTCATCTGTGCTGGCTCAGAGCTATAGGGAATTCCGCTTCATCATCGTTATTGACGGAGCGCCGGAAATGATGGGACCAGCGCTCCACGCAGCAGGGGGGGACCCGCGTGTCCAGTTGATTACACTTCCTGAGAACAAAGGAGTATCCAGTGCCCTTAACCGGGGGTTTGACGAGTTGTTCCAAGATCCTGCGATCACATATGTGACCTGGGTATCCAGTGACAATGTATATTATCCCGGCTTTATAGAACGACTGCGACGAGAGCTGGAGCACGGGCCGGACTCGCTCGGCCTTGTATTCTCCACCTTCCGCCAGATTGATGCTTCAGGAAGCCCGTTGTATGATGAGCAGCATCAACAAGCGCTGATCCGGTATCAGAGCCAGTCGCATGAGGAACTGCTGAACGCCAGCATTGTTGGGGTTTCGTTTATGTACAAAAGCAAATATGCCCGCCGGATCGGCGGCTATCGGTTGCAACCCGTGGAGGATTATGATTACTGGCTGCGGCTGACCGAGACGTGCAGCATGAAATTCATCCCGGAAATTCTGATGGATTACCGGGTGAATTCCGCTTTTAGTGTATCGGCCAGCTTGCACAGCCAGAAGGAGCATCGACGCTGGCGGCACGCATTTCAAGTCGCCAAGCATGAGGCGAGAGCGCGCCGGGGTATTCCGCTTGAAATGACCATTTTAATGCCTGTCACGGATATGACTCAGGCTGAGCCGTTGCTGGATCAGCTGCTGGAGCAGCATTACAGCAATTGCTTGGTGCGGTTGCTGGATCTTACGCCGGAACAGGGCGCCTCTTCCTTCCTGCCGATGATGCTCGATCCTCGGCTAATCATAACGCCGAGACCGCATTATTCTGTCACGGAAGCACTGGTTCAGGCGATTGGGGAAACGGTTACCCGCTTTGTTGTGTGCTACGGTGTCAAACCTTATATCGCTGTGACGGATCTGCTGTATCTGACCGATTTGCTGCGCCCGCTACAGGATACACATGCCTTTTCCTATTATACAGATGACCATTCCGCCATAGGCAGCGGCCGAGGAGTCCAGTCCGTACCGCCGGAATGGAATTACGTGTATTACACCTACAGATTGCATCAGGCACTAGAGCAGAGCAACTTTTAAATAACAGGAGACAGCGCCGGGATTGTGGTCAGCTCCGACTGAAGAACACGATGCTCCTGTACAACATTACCAAACTGATCCAGTCCAAAGTTGGAAAGCACGACATTTGCGGGTGCAGCGGAGACTACGTTGTATTGTACCTCATAGGCAAGTACTCCTTGTATAAAGAAGGTGCGTCGGGCAATGGAGTTTGCAGGTACGTTAACCGACGACACGTACAATGGGATCTTGGTATCCGGTACGAGCGAGAAAAAAATTTGTATGGTCACGGTTGCTGCGTTTACCGTATCCTCATTCACCAGATTCACAACGACATTGGAGCAGGCAGTACCAAAATCCCTGGTGTTTGTCATATAGCCGGTTGTAAAAGCCAAATGAATCATCCTTTCGAAAACAGAATATTGGAAAACCCCCGAAGGGATGCTCCTATACTATGAATCTATTGAATAGAAAGCTTGTATGCTTGTCGGTAGGCTATGCCGAAAAAAGGTACATTTTTGGAGATACCCCTTCCATGATTACCAATTTGCAATGAAAGGAATGCTCACGATGCCTTTGAATTTTCAGGTGACACCCAGCGGTTTACCCAAGTTTGAGCCCAGTGTCGCTGTTAATTTGTTGAATCCGAATATTGTGGTGGCTGTCGCTGTTGACTTTAGTAGCGGGCCCCCTCTCATTGGTCTTTACCGATCATTGGACGCAGGGGCGAACTGGACCGATTCTTTACTGCCGCTTCCGCCGGGATATACAGGAGCTGAGGCGGGAATGGTAGCCTATCTGTTTCCCAATATTTTTATCATATCGGCACATGTGTTTCCGGGAAATGAAAACGGGGCTGTCGCGATCTACCGCTCTACGGACGATGGAGCCACCTTTGATCCTCCGGTGGTCATTAATTCGGGCTTTGGAGATTACATTAATAATGACTGGACCAATATTACGACGGATAATGCAGGGGCAAGTCCCTATCTTGGGCATGTCTATGTCACGTATAACCGTCAATACAATATAGAGTTTAATGCCCGGTCTGCGGCCTTCTACCAGCGTTCCACCGATGGAGGTTTAACTTGGGACCGCCCGTTATTGCTTTCGAATATCCAATCCTCCACGGAACGACCTGAGCCTGCGGTCGACAAATATGGCAGCGTATATGTCAGCTGGATTCGTACAGGGCCGCAAACACCGGCTTTTTTTATCCGGCGGTCCTTTGATGGAGGGGCTACCTTTAGCGGAGATATTCTCGTATCCAATATAACGCTTGTGCCCAATCCTTTACCCGTTCCCGGTTATGACTTTCGGATATTGAATTTCCCCAGCTTGGCCGCAGACTGCTCGGGTGTGCCTTCCACAACAAACACGTTATATGCCGTGTGGCAGGATTTTGGCCAGGGATACAGCAATATTTTAATGTCCAAATCACTCAATTTCGGCACAACGTGGAGTGCTCCGGTCATCGTGACGGATAGTCCGCCTGGCTCGCAAAATTTCTTTCCTGCGATTTCGGTGTCGCCCAAGACAGGACTGGTCGTTGTCGTGTACTATACCAATCGACTGGACGGCTTTAATCTGGATGTGTTCGCTGCACAGTCGTCGGATGGAGGTAACACCTTCGTGAACAGCCGCCTGACGACGACCTCCTTTAACCCGAATGCTGGGGGTGGAGTAGGCCCAGTGGAGCTGATTGGCGACTATATTGATGTAGCCATTGTGCCGCCGAACAGCTACATTTCCGTCTGGACGGATACGCGCACCGGCAGTTTGACGATTTTTGCCGGTGTACCGGGAGGTGGAGCCTGATGCCGAACGTACAGCTTACGCCTAACGGAAGGCTGGCGCAGGAGCCGAGTGTAGCTTTCAACCTGCTTGACGGTACCATAATAGCCGCGGCTATTGATTTTACGACAGGGCCGCCGTTGACGGCGGTATACCGTTCAGGTAACGGCGGTGTCTCCTTCACACAGCAGATTTTACCGCTGCCAGCCGGCTATGTAGGGGCGGAATCCCATAGCGTCAGCTACGGTTTTCCCAACTTGTTCGTCATAGCCTGTCATGTATTTACCGCAGACGGCTTGAGCGGTACCATCGCTACCTATGTGTCCAGAGACAACGGTAATACATTTGATCCACCCGTGATTGCCCAGCGAGGGTATGGGACATTTGTCAATAATGTTGAGGTCAGCGTGAAATTTGATACTTCTCAGGTCAGCTCCTATACCGGAAACATCTATTTATGTTATACGCATCAGTACAATCCCGACTTTTTCGGCGGCTCGGTCATGTTTTTCCAGCGATCACAGGATGGAGGGATCACATGGGATACACCCGTGGTGCTCACCGCTGGCTCCAATCAGATCACGCGGGGGGAAATCACCGTGAACATTACAGGGGTGATTTATGTCGGGTACATTGTGACCAATCCTGTTAATGGATACCAAGTCATTGTGTCCTTCAATGGGGGGACAGCGTTCAGTTCCTCGCTACCTGTGTCTTCTGTTGTCCCGGTTCCGAGTCCGTTGCCCGTGCCCGGGTTTGGCTTCAATGTGTTGTCGGCGGCTAATATTGCCGTAGATCATTCTACTAGCCCGAATCAGGGAACACTTTATGCGGTCTGGCAGGATAATCGGGCAGGGTATGCAGATGTACTGCTCGCCCGATCGGTGGATGGTGGATTAAGCTGGACTGCGCCGCAATCGGTGACAGGGGCCAGTGCAGGGGCACAGCATTTTTTCCCGGCCATTGATGTTTCGCCCGTAACCGGCGTGATTAAGATCGTATATTATACCAATCAACTATCCCTCTCTTTATTAGACGTATTTCTAGCCGAATCAGCGGACGGCGGGCTTACCTTTACAAACCGCAGAGTAACAGACAACTCCTTTAATCCTAACGGGATTAGTCCGGTTCCAGTCGTTACAATCGGTAATTTTATTGATGTGACGATCGTACCGAATAACGGATTTTTTGCGGTCTGGACAGATGCGTTATCGGGTTTCCAGCAAATTTACGGAAGTAACGGAATGTAGCTCAGCGTACGAGACAGAGGAGGTGAGGCTGTTTTGAAAATTTTGTTGGCTACGTACTGGCCGATTCCTCATTTGGGTGGCGTATGGCCCTTTATGCTGCAAATTAAACGGAGACTGGAGCTACTGGGTCACACGGTAGACTTGATGGGGAACGGACCGGATACACCTAAATACCATATTGTTTTTGAAGATAGGGAGCTGCTGAAGGCTCAACTGCTGCCCATGCTGGATGCGAAGCTGAATGAGTCGGCTGTACCTGTATTACATTTGGATTCATGGGTGCAGACGGTGGAAAAGGATCGATACTGTATGGAGCTGGCAGCGGCGTATTTTGGGGTGGATCAGTACGATATCATTCACACGCAGGATGTCATTGCGACGCGTGCTCTAAGCCGGGTCAAACGTAAGGATAGCGCATTGGTGGCCAATATTCATGGCTCGCTGGCCCGCGAAGTTATGATGGCTCTCGAACGGGATCATGAGGAGGGTTACCGCGAGACCTTGATGTGGAAATATTATTGGGCGCTGGAGCACTATGGCGCTCTGTCCGCTGATATTACCATTACGTCTACGGAATGGATGAAACAGACGCTCGTCCGTGAATTTGAAGTGCCAGAGCAGCAGATTGCCACCTTCCAATACGGCTTGGATACCGAGCGCTTTTGGGAAGTCCAGGCGAAGGGGACGGACATGACACGACCCGAGGGGAAAAAAGTCATTATTTGTCCCTCACGGTTGGTATATATCAAAGGACTGCATTATCTAATAAGCGCTCTTGGCTTGCTGAAAGCAAGGCGCACGGATTGGGTGTGCTGGATTGTTGGAGAGGGAGACAAAAGGGAAGAGCTTCAAACACAGGCGAAGGAGCTGGGGCTGGTGGAAGAGGTAGTTTTCCTCGGGCATCGTGAAGATGTGCCTGCCCTTTTGCAACTGGCAGATATTTTTGTTCATCCGAGCATACAGGATAATCAGCCCTTTTCGGTTATGGAGGCGCAGGTTTCGGGGCTTCCGGCAGTGGTATCGAATGCGGGTGGACTCCCGGAAATGGTGGAGCATGAACGTACTGGACTGGTTTCCCTGGTTGGCGATGTGGAGGCGTTGGCAGCTCATTTGCAGCATTTGCTGGCTCAGGATGACGTGCGTATGGCCATGGGGAACCGTGCCAAGACATGGGGAACTGCGCATTGGTCTCTGGATGTCATGATTGCACGGCTCGTGGGTATTTACGGGCAAGCGCTCAATCAAGTACTTTGATTCGATAGTGAGGAGGGGGAACATGACTTTTCCTGTAGTTGGAGACTTGTACAACCGTATTTTTGAAATCCAGCAGTCGCACCCGGATTTTGAGGTGGATTATGAAATATGGAACCGGATTAACACCTCGTTACCGGAACATTATAAGCTACCGGACACTGAAATTCTGGAACGTATCAAACAAACTGTGCCATGAGAACGACAGTAATTTAATACATCTGGAGCAATTGTAAAAGGCAGGCGGGGACGTGGTTCCCTGCCTGCCTTTTGGATGATTTCGGATCATGTTCCGTCTGGGTTTTCATCAACCGAATCTTCGTAGACCGAGCCTTGGATCACGAGTGGACCCGTGACAACGGCCCGGCGGTCAGCCGATTGCACGGTCAGGCAATATACATATGGCGCTGTCTGTTCCACGGTTTCCTCATACCTTAGCTCGGCAAAGCCCTCCTGATAGCAGGAATCCTGCAACCAGTCCAGCACGGGACCCTGCCCGTCGTTGCGACGCAGCCGGATATCCAGCTCTCCGATATCCCAGTTGAGCAGCGGATTTTCCCATGCCAAGGAGACTTCAATGACAATACGTCCTTCAGACTCATTCGCAGGAATGATCAACGTAGATAGCACGCTCTCCTGTTCGGTGACCTGAAAAGGCAGCGCATGTGTGCCTGCATCGGCTTTGTTTTGTACCGAATATTTTAACATACCTTCTTCCTCTCCTGTCCGTATATTAGGGCGTCACGGTAAAATGACTGGCTGTACGCATAGCAACCACGTTCCCATCCTCTACAAATTCAGCCAAAATAAATAGCGTTTCCGGATTGCATATACTTGTGACCACCCGCAGGTAAAAAGGATTTTGGGCTGTCTCCATATCCTTGAGCTGTACGACGGAGCCGACTTCGGGAGAAGCGCTCAGGCTAAGGAGCTGCCGCCGGAAAACGCCGCTATCATTCCCTATTTCCAACAGTACATCGACAGGTCTCTTTTCACGATTGAACAGGGTCACATGGCAGCTCTGGATACTGGCGCTGTCATAAGCGAGGTGATGATCAGCAGATAAAAGAAACACGGACATATCCTGTAGCCTCCTTGAATTCCGTTGTATACCAGCTTTATATCATATGAAAATGTGCCATGTCTGGACTGGATAGTTGTACGCCTTTTTTGACAAAATACGCGCCGGGGTCCAACCCTTTTAGCCGAGCTGTGCATGTAATGTAGCGTGGAACAACCTGCGGCCTGAGGAGAAAGGTCGCTTTAAAAAAGGAGGCACGGCTATGAGACTTGCACAACTGGCAGGGGAATATGATGCGGTCTTCAGTTTGGGGCAAAACTGCACGCCTGCCATTCAATTGGAAAAGAATCGCCTGCGGCCGTTTGCCGGGGTGCTGGACTGGATGATGTCTGACACGCTGTCCGATGTGAACCGCTTGCTGGAAAACCGGTTTGCCGGGTTTATGGATTTGCCCAATTTAAGTGTTGTTGGTACGAGCCAACTGAACTATATGGTCAGGGATATCGATTATAACGTGATCTCGGTACATGATTTCCCGCAGGAACGCAATACGTCCGCTGATCTGGCGACTTATCCGGAGTTCAGGGAGAAGATAGACCGCCGTATCGAACGTTTTTTTGCAAAAACGCAGAAGGCGCAGCGCAGCTTGTTCGTCCGTATGCTGGGAACCTATGCAGAGGTAGAGGAACTGGAGCGCATCTTGTCCGGCATGATGGCGCATGAATTTCGTCTGCTCATCGTTAATTGTTCCGGTGTAACAGAGTTGACCGAGTTGGACTGGCAGCTTGCGAATGTATGCGCGGTGGAAATGCCTTTTGCCGATGTATGGAATTACCAAAGTGATCCGCACTGGCGTACGCTTTTTGGGGGAATGTCCTTGTCTTCGGAAAGGGGAGGGCGGCGTGCTTGAGCGATTGCAGGGGGATTATGACGCTGTATTCAGCCTGGGAGGACATTGCCTGCCTTCCATTCAGCTGGATAAAAACGGACTGCGTCCGTATGCGGGACCGCTGGACTGGATGATTTCCGGCAACTTGTCGCAGATCAGTCGCTTGCTGGATGTCCGTTTCGCCGGATTTATGGACCTTGCCAGCCTGCGTGTCACGGGGCATGATTACGGCGAGTATAACTTCATGGTCGAGGATGCGTCGTATGAGATTACGGCGGCACACCATTTTCCCGTTACCCAGAATACATCGGAGCATCTGACTTCCTATCCTGCATTCAAAACGACGCTTGATCGCCGCATCGCACGTCTACTGGAGAAATCTGAGCTTGCGTCCCGTCTGCTGCTGGTTCGTCTGGGGGGTAGCCGGGAGCAGGCGGTAGAATTGCACACCGTGTTATCAAGGATGATCACCCACGATTTTCGTTTGTTATTCGTGGATTATACAGGGACTGCCGGTGTGACGGAGCTGGATTGGGGGCTGGAGCAACTGGTTTCAGTGGCGCTGCCGCCTGAGGATATTTGGAGCGGGCAGGATGAGATGTGGCGCTTTATGCTGGCAAACGTCAGGCTACACGTCTGAACAACGGGAAGGTACGTCTTAGATTGTCTTTGGTGCCTGTGCTTGTGCCTGCGCCTGCGCCAAGCTGTAGAGCGCCGCATAACATGATGGGAAAGGAAGAAACTTGCTTCGGTTCAAAAGGAGGGTGCGCTAGTGAAGGCTTTGGTCACCGGGGGAGCCGGATTTATTGGTTCCCATCTGGTGCGTGCGCTTGCTGATTCGGGCATTAGGGTGCATGTGCTGGATAATCTGACGACCGGGAATGTCGCAAATGTGGACCCGCGCGCGGTCATGCATATGGCGGATATCCGCAGCTCCGTGACTCGGACGCTGCTCATTCGGGAAAGCCCGGATATTGTGTTTCACTTGGCGGCACAGGCCGATGTCCAGCAATCCATCCATCGACCGGATGTGGACGCAGATGTGAATGTGATGGGGACGATCCATCTGTTGCAGGCTTGTCATGAAGCTGGTGTATCCAAGCTGATATTCGCGTCCACATCCGGCGTATACGGTGAACTGCAAAAGCAATATATTCAGGAAGACGATCCCGTGGAGCCGATTTCGGGCTACGGGCTTTCCAAGCTGACCGCAGAATCGTATATCCGGCTTTTTCATCGGTTATATGGCATGAATTACACGATTTTGCGTTACGGTAATGTGTATGGTCCCGGTCAGGCGGCGAAGGGAGAGGGCGGTGTAGTCGCTCTTTTTATGGATCGGCTGAAAAAAGGAAGCCCCTTGCTCATTCACGGCGACGGAACGCAAACCCGCGATTTTGTGTACGTCAAGGATGTAGTCAGAGCCAATATGGCGGCTATACGTGCAGCGGATCAACGTACAGTGCATGTAAGTACGGGACGAACCACGTCCATCAATCGGCTGGCCTACGATTTGCTGAAGCTGCACGGCTCGTCCGTTCGGCCCGTGTATTCAGCTGCGCGGGCGGGAGACATTCACCATAGCTGTCTTAGCAACGCAGTCGCGAGACATTGGCTTCGGTGGGAACCGCTATATGGCATCTCTGCCGGATTGAAGGAAACGTACGTGAGCAGTATGGGTTCTGGCAAAGAAGGCATGTAGCGGGAAAGCGTGGGATTCAGGAAGGGGCTGGGGGATCAGCCTCTTTTTTATGGATAGCCTGGCAGCTACTTATAGGAAAATATGCACTTACCTGATAGAATGGTCAGCAGTATAGATCACAGGTTTCACAAAGGAGGAGTCTGAACCCATGTTGAAGCAGGCTTTAAGAACAATAGGTATCACCCTGGTCACATGTACGTTATTGCTGGATGCAGGTTCTTTTTCTTTAGCAGCCGGTACATCTGTTGCTGCCGGAGCTTCGGACGGAACAACGGATAGCAGTACTACGCAGAACTTGACCATTGAGAAGAAAAATAAATTGCCCAAGGGATTCGTGTATCTGGATGAAGTGATTCCTGCGGCGCAATATGAAATCCGCTATTATAGTGAGAATAACTTTGTCGGCAGACGGATTGATGGATATAAGGGGCCTTTTGCGATCATGACCCATACAGGTGCAGCGGCTTTAAAAGGGGTTAGCGACGATCTGGCAGCCAAAGGGTATCTGTTGAAAGTATACGATGCCTATCGCCCGCAAAAAGCCGTGAATCATTTTGTTAGATGGTCGCAGAATAGCGGTGATCTGAAAATGAAGCAGCAATATTACCCGAAGCTGGATAAGCGCAATTTGTTCAAGCTGGGCTTCATCGCCAGGAAATCCGGCCATTCGCGGGGGAGCACTGTGGATTTGACGCTGGTGGACATCAAAACGGGGAAGACTGTCGATATGGGGAGTCCGTTTGATTTTTTTGGTGATATTTCCTATTACAATACGAAGCTGATCAGCAAGACACAGCAGGCGAACCGAAAAATCCTTAGGGATGCTATGGTGAAGCGTGGCTTCAAACCTTACAGCAAGGAATGGTGGCACTTTACGCTGATGAAGGAACCTTATGCTAAAACATACTTCAATTTTGATGTGGAATAGGAAATATGGGACGATTTAACTAAAAAGGATGGGCAGCTAACCTCCATGGAAGGCGTCAGCCAATCGGCGGAGAGTCTGAAAGGGATGTCCGCCGAGCTACGCCAGTTGATTGGACGGTTCAAGGTGACGGGATAATCATTATCAATATGTATATCAATACACGGAAAGACGGCAGCTTCCTGATGGGAGACTGCCGCCTTTTGCTATTCATCGAAAAATGTCTACATGTTCATTATGATTCGCCAGCCAGCTTCAAGGCTTGATCCAGCACGGCGGCACCGTTTCCTCTACCGTAAGCCATCGTGTCAATGACATCCACAGGGATTCCATAGGGAGCTGCAATTTCGGCAACCGGCTTTTTACGCATCCGTACTTGAGGACCAAGCAAAATAGCAATTACAGAATCTTTAATGCCTTCCAGCTCTTCCTTAATGGTACTTTCGGGGATGGCTTCGATGTTCAGCTCTATGGATCTTGCTGCTGCTTCTTTTTTCATCTTGGAAACCAGAATGGATGTCGACATACCCGCAGAGCAGGCAAGAATAATTTTTTTCATATTTGAACGCCTCCAGAAATTGATTTTTAATTATTTATACTCTTCATCCAGATCAGCAACAAACGAGCGTTCTTTGATGGCAGATTGATACCAGTAGCCGGATTTCTTCAAATGCCGACTTCGACCATTCTCCAGGTTAATTTCCACCAGTCCATAGCGATTTTTAAAAGCATTCATAGGAGAAACGTTGTCTGTAAAGGCCCACAGCATATAACCTGTACAGTTCGAACCATCCTCTACAGCTTGTAACGTGTAGTATAAATGCTCAGTTATAAAGTCAATGCGATAGTCGTCCTGAATGATGTGCTCCTCATTTTTGAAGACAACTTCATTCTCGATGCCCATACCATTTTCCGCGACAAACCACTCGATATTGTTATATTCGTTCTTGATACGCATCCCCATATCGTAAATGATTTTCGGATAAATCTCCCAGCCCCGTGACTTGTTCATTCTTTTACCCGGAAGATCGAAATGCTCATAGTAGTAAGAGGGATGAAAAGGAATATTTTCATTCCACGCCTTACTCTGCGCTTTGACCCGGTGGGGATAATAAAGATTGATCCCGACGTAGTCAACGGTATGTTCCTTAATCACTGTTAGTTCTTCTGTGGTTGATTCAAATGTAATATCATGCGTGCTCATTAAGTCGAATAGTTCTTGCGGGTATTCGCCTTTAATAAGCGGGTCCAAAAATACTCGATTGTAAAATAAATCATACACATGTGCCGCGTACTGGTCATGAGGGGCGCTGGATCGGGCATAAGTAACTTCGGGATTCAGAATAACGCCTATTTTTGCCCCGTTCTGACTATAATTTTTGGCTTTGAAAAGTTGTACGCACTTCGCGGTTGCCAGCGTTTTATTATAATTCCATTGCATCCACTTCCGCGTATTTTGTTCATAGGGATAGCGAAGGGCATCCAGATAGACACGAGTCTGTACAACAATCGGCTCATTAAATGTAAACCAGTGTTTTACCCGATCTCCGTACCGTTCAAAAACCTTTTCCGCATATTTCACAAACAGTTCCACCACATGCTTGGAAGACCAGCCCTCATATTTGTCCAGCAAATAAGCGGGCACCTCGTAGTGCTCCAGACAAATCATGGGCTCGACCCCGCTTGCAATCAACTCGTCAATGACCCGGCTCATATAATCTGCATACGTTTCATCCACGACAACATTCTCATAATCCGTTAAGAAGCGGGACCAATTAATAGAAGTACGATAATGGGTCAGGCCAATCTGCTTCATCAGCGCAATATCCTCGGCGTAACGATTATAGAAGTCGGTTGCACCCGCAGGCCCATATCCATTGTGCCAGACATAGCGGTCATTTTTGTACCATTGGTCGAGAAATGAATCCTGACCTTCTTTTTTACCACTCCAGCCCTCTGTCTGCCAGGCGGAAGCCGCAGCACCCATGATGAAATTCGACGGAATTTGTATCGTATGTTTAGCCATTACATGCTTCTCCTTTTCGTTCTATAGATTCCCAAAGGCCCGTTAAGTAGGCCGCTCCCAGTGCACGGTCATACAGTCCATAGCCGGGCTTTCCTTGCTCTCCCCAGATCATTCTCCCGTGGTCAGGTCTTACATACCCTTCAAACTGATGACGATGCAGGATATGAATCAGCTCCGCCATATCTATGCTACCCGATTCGGATAGATGCGCTGACTCTTCAAAATCACCATTAGGATAACGTTTGACATTACGTAGATGAACAAAATGAATCCTTTTTTGCGCGGCGTATTTGTCTAGCATTTTGGGTAAATCATTGTCTGGTGAGCTGCCTAACGAGCCACTGCAAAAGGTAATACCGTTATGCACACTGGGCTGAAGCTCCAGCAGACAGTCAAAATCCGCTTCTTTGCTAAGAATACGCGGCAGACCCAGAACAGGCCATGGCGGGTCATCCGGATGGATCGCCATTTTCACGCCGACCTCTTCGGCCACAGGAATCACTTCTGCCAGAAAATAAGCTAGATTTTCCCAGATTCCTTCGGCTCCCAGTTGTTTATACTGTTTCATCAAAGCAGGAAGCTCTTTCTTTGGATATGATAAATCCCAACCTGGGAGCGTAAAATCAGCAATGATCGGCTCAATCTTTTTCAGTTCTTCCCCCGAGAAAGCCAATGTCAACGATCCGTCGGGAAGAGGCTTGTCAATGACGGTACGAAACCAGTCAAAGGCAGGCATGAAATTGTAACAGACTACTTTTACCCCGGCATCACCCAGCCTTCTCAGCGTTTCTTTATAGTTGGCAATATAGTTATCTCTGGTGGGGAGTCCCAGCTTGATCGCTTCATGTACCGGAACGCTTTCCACGACTTCAAACTGAAGTCCTGCTTCCTCGATTTGCTGCTTGAGAGCAGTGATACGCTCCATAGGCCATACCTCTCCAGGCGGAACGGTATAAACCGCGCTTACAATTCCTTTGATATAGGGGACATGCCGGATGTAAGAGAGTGGAATGGAATCCTGCTCGCCATACCACCGAAAAGTCATTTTCACCATAATCAGCTTCTTCCTTTAAAGTTGGCGTTAACCTCAATCCATTAAGAATACGCTTTCAATTGAATGATATATTTCTATAGTAGCGCATTATTCAGCCGTTCGCTTGTTGGCAATTTTGACGAACGGGAAATAGATGATAATCGCTACCACAATACAAATGATCTGAGTTACAACGGCGCCAATGCTTCCACCTGTAGACAGGTAGGCATTAATAATAGGCGGAGTAGTCCATGGAACCATGACGACGGCCTTACCTGCAAATCCAAGCAACGTCGAAAAGTAGCCAATCGTTCCTGTGATAAGCGGAGTAATAATGAAAGGGATAGCCATCAATGGATTCAACATAATCGGAAGTCCGAAAATGACAGGCTCGTTAATATTAAACAGGCCCGGTCCAAACGAAAGCTTGGTAATTTCCTTCATATCCTCACGCTTGGAGGCGATCATAATACAAATCAAAAGGGCCAGCGTAATCCCTGAACCACCGATACTCATGTATACGTCCCAGAAAGGCATGGTAATAATGTTCGGAATCGGCAGTCCTTGCTCATAAGCAGTCATGTTGACGGTAATCGCTCCAAGCAGCAGAGGTTCACGAATCGGTTTTACCATTTGGTTCCCGTGAATGCCGATCACCCAGAAGATTTGCGCAACCAGCATCAGTACCAGTATACCCGGCAGTCCTTGCACCACGGTCTCCAGAGGTTTTTGCACCACATTATAGACGGCATCATACAGGTAGAGACCCGTAAATTTATGAAAGAAGAATCCAAGCATCGAGAAGACAGTCACCGTAATGATGGTTGGAATGAGTGCCGAGAAAGAAACAGCCACATTGCTGGGAACACTTTCAGGCATTTTAATTTTTAGCTTATCGGACTTGCCCAGCTTGCTGTACAGCTCAACGGATAGAATGCTTATGAAAATACCTAAAAACAAGCTTTTGGTATCCGTAAACTGGCGGGCTATGACATCCGTTACTTTTTGCATTTCTCCGTTAACCATCAACTCTATCGTGGTTGGCGTTACAGATATAAAGCAGATCACAGCGAGTAGTCCTGGAAAGAGATTTTTCTCCCCGTTAATTTTTCCTAGCTCCAGACCAATCATGAAAATAGCCAGGATGGTAAGGATATTCAAGCTGGCATAGTTAATGCCTGAGAAAATCGGTTTGTACTCTGCCAGGAAGGAGAAAGGTTTAAAATGGGCCAGACCATTTACCGGGTCCATCACCATATTGGAAATCAGAACAGCAAAGGCACCCACAATGATGACAGGCATTAATGTGATAAAGGCTGATTTGATCGCTATAATATATTTAAAATTGTTGATTGCATTTGCCACTGATGTGAGGCCGTCAACCAGTTTGTCTTTGAAAGCCATAGGATAGCGCCCCTCCCTCTACGATTTTGGTACGAATTGATCAATACGTTCATACAGGTCTACAAACTCTGAGGCCATATCTCGAATGGTGATGGCATTCATCAAATGATCCTGAGCATGTACGATCATGACCGACATCTCTGTTTTTTCACCCGCTGCTTCCTTATTAATGATTCTGGTTTGAATTTTGTGGGAGGACACCAGTTCTTTTTTAGCTGAGGCTAATTCTTCTTTGGCTTCCTGAAACTTCCCTGCCTTTGCAAGCTCGATCGCCTCCATGGCCGAGCTGCGTGCATTCCCAGCGTATAATATAATTTGGAATACAATTTCTGTATCATCCATGCCCTCCATACTTACGTCGTGCTCTGTAGTTTCATCATTATTCATGTTTTTTATCTCCTTTCAAAAGCTGCCTTCTTTAGCATTATAATTTGGAATCGCTTTCAATTTAACGCATACTTTTTCCGCTTCTTAACGGAAAAATCGTCTCTTCTAAATGACTTCTTCATCACCAAAAAAGGAGAGACCCCCGCCTTGCAGGCTTCAGGTTCCTCCTTTGCATTACATACTTCTATGTTCAACTATTTTTATGCAGCACTTCTACGAATTCCGTGTACGTTTTGCAGCGGATAAGCTGCTGGACGAGCTTTTCATTATTTATGATTTCAAGCAAAATATGATACATACTCTGTAAATCTTCTGATTTGGTGCGCTGTATGCAGAGCATACAGATAAACTGTACCGGTTTGCCATCCCAATCGATAGCTTTTTGTAATGTACAGATGGCCCAAAACGTGAAATCAGCGAAAGGTTCCATCGGATGCGGGATCGCGACAAAATTGCCAAATGATGTTGGGGAAACAGCTTCACGCTCTACCACAGATTGCAGCAGGGGGCCTTTCACAAGATCGGCTTCGTGTATTTTTGCGGCTATAAATTCAAGCACTTGGAGTTTGTTATCGAACTTCTGCTGAAGAAAAACCAATTTTTTTCGTACATACTGCACAGCAGGAAGTCTTGCCTCTGAGATTGCTTGTTCAATTTTAGTGATATCGGAACCGCCCAAAAATGTATTCACATGTATCATGGGTACAGAAAGCGGTTCTGAAATGGGGATCGTGCTAATGACAAAGTCCAGTGCATCCAACGGCATTTGTTTAAGCTTATAAAATTCAGTGGTTCCCACGATATCCAACCTGGAACCGAAGACCGATTGAAGCTTATAATACAGCAGCTTTGCGCTGCCGAGTCCAGAAGCACATACGATCATGCACCTTTTGGGTGCGCCCTCTATTTTCTTTCTTTCCATCGCGACTCCGATATGAATGGCTAAATACCCAATTTCATTTTCCTCGATGTGTATATGAAGCCGTTGCTTGATGACTTCTGCAGCAATGATACCTGCTTCAAAGGCAAGCGGGTAATTGGCTTTGATTTCATCGAGCATAGGATTACGCAAATTCATTCCGTATTGATAGCGGTTAATGACCGGTTTGAGGTGAAGGCAAAAAGCAATCAGCAATTCCTTGTCGTTGTGAATGTTCATTTTCAACTGCTGATCAATTTGGTCCAGTATTTCAATAGTTAGCTCGTAGATATCTTTATCAATGATCTTTTTAATCTCTACTTCATCCAAATGGGCACTAACGACTGTCCTTACACCCAGCAGGTGCACAGCAATGTACGCAACTTCAACAAGTGGAAAGGAGTGCTTCATGTTTTGTTCTAAAGCAGATACGATCTCAGTCGCCACCATAAACTCTTTCTGCGCTTCAATTTTTTTCATTTCTTGAGGATAATACGAAACATACCTTTCTTCACGAATACGCTTACATGCTATAGCAATATGAATGACCAGATTGTTCAAAGCAATGTCCGACAACTGAATATCATTGAACTCAATGCGATCCAGAATCACTTCTCTTATGCATTCCATCTCTTCGTTAGAAATCAGAGGAGGGTGGGACATCTGCTGCTCGCCTATTTCATCTGTTCTACTGAATATATAGTCGGAAATGCAATAACGCAGCTTGGCCTCGTTACCTTTGACTCGAATACCATGATACGGTCTGTTCTCCAGGGATAGTCCGTAGGTTGCCAGTAACATGCGCAGTTCTTTGAGGTCATTCTGTAAAGTAGATCGACTAACATACAGGATCTCAGCTAAATCATCAAGTTTGATATATGCATTGGTGAGCAGTAGCTTTTTCATTAAAAAACGATTTCTCGCTTCAGAAGAATTCACTAATGGATAGGGCACATTATTTTCATAATCCTTTAACTGCTTCAGCAGATGATGAAATGCTTGTTCGTCCCGAATCTCTAACTTGTAGCCTGTTCCTTTAAGGGGTTTGACTGCTGCTCCATGCTTCGACAACAGCGCACCCAATTCCTTTAAATCCGTTCGTATGGTTCGAGAGGATACCTTCAATACATTTGCCAAGTGTTCTCCGTTGACCAACTGTTCTGCAACCAATATACGAAGAATATCAAAAATACGCAAAATGAGCCTCCTTCCATAGCAGTTCTGATGAACAGTATACAACGGTAGATTGGTTATGAAAAAGTGAAAAATTCGATTATACGATTGTATTGAAAAAGAGTGGTGTTGAGTATACAATTAAGATATAAGCAAATGATTATATAGAGAGAAGAGGTGGTCGTATTGGACCAACTGGCTTATGTAGCGGATCAATTAAAGCTATTGGGTGATAGAACACGGCTGACGATGCTCTCTTTGCTCCAAGAGAGGGAATGGTGTGTGTGCGAATTTGTCGAGATTTTTGATATTTCGCAACCGGGTATCAGCCAGCATCTAAGAAAGCTAAAGTCTCAAGGGATTGTAAAAGAAGCTCGACGCGGACAGTGGGTGTACTATTCTCTCAATGTGGAGGACAAGCCTCATATTCAAGCGGTCCTTCAATGTATGCCAGATGAGAAGCAAATTTTGAAGCTTTTAAATAAAGAAGAACCAACCGCTGCTTGCGGACCTGCTTCGAATTCCTGCTCCTGCTAAAGATTCGATGGAAAAGTTGCCTCTGTGAGCATGGAAAATGATGCCCAATATATAAGCATATGCTTATAAAATGATTTGATGTGATGATACATCTTGGATCGGAGGTTTGAGCGTGTTATCGGTTTTCTTGGCATGCGCTATTTTCCTGTTAACTTTGACGCTGGTGATCTGGCAGCCCAAGAACCTGTCTATTGGATGGTCAGCCTCTGCAGGAGCAATTTTGGCTCTGCTTGTTGGCGTGGTTCATATTCAAGATGTGTGGGAAGTAACCCGAATCGTGTGGAATGCCACGCTGGCTTTTGTAGCTATTATTCTCATTTCATTGGTGTTGGATAAGATCGGACTATTTGAATGGGCCGCTTTACATATGGCGAGGGCTGCGCAGGGAAGCGGGGTCCGGCTGTTTATGTATGTGACTTTGCTGGGAGCGGTGGTAGCTGCTTTTTTTGCAAATGATGGTGCCGCTTTGATCCTGACTCCCATTGTGCTGGCGATGGTACGGGCGCTCAAGTTTGAAGAAACAAGGGTATTCCCTTTTATCATAGCCAGCGGCTTTATTGCAGATACAGCTTCGCTTCCGCTCGTCGTCAGCAATTTGGTTAACATCGTGACCGCCAATTTCTTCAACATCACATTTATGGAGTATGCAGGCCGTATGATTATTCCGAATTTTTTTTCTATAGCTGCGAGCATGTTGGTGCTGTATCTCTTTTTCCGTAAAAGCATTCCAGGAAAGTTTGATGTTGCTTATGTAACGGCTCCTGCTAAAGCGATTAAGGATGCGAAAATGTTCCGGCTTTCCTGGATCTTCCTGACCCTCCTGCTTGCAGGTTATCTGATCAGCGAATTTTTCAACATTCCAGTTTCGGTAATTGTGACAATCATTGCTGTTATTCTCTTATTTATTGCTCGTAAAAGTCCTGTGGTACCTGTAAAAGAAGTCATGAGAAGCGCGCCATGGGCCATCGTATTTTTCTCCATCGGGATGTACGTCGTAGTATACGGGTTGCGTAATGTGGGTTTGACAGATTTGCTAGCTCATTTTATTCAAGCGGCAGCAGACGAGGGGATGTTTGTGGCTACGATGGCTATGGGTTTTATGGCTGCCGTCATTTCGTCGGTGATGAACAACATGCCTACGGTCATGATTAATGCGTTGGCGATCCATGCTACGAACGCAACGGGAATGATCCGGGAAGCACTTGTTTACGCCAATGTAATCGGGTCGGATTTAGGGCCCAAGATGACACCCATTGGCTCCTTGGCTACGCTGCTCTGGCTGCATGTGCTTACTTCTAAAGGCATAAAGATTCGTTGGGGAACCTACTTCAAAACAGGTGTAATTCTGACCTTGCCTACGCTTTTTTTCACGCTTTTGGGTTTATATTTGTGGTTGACAATATTATGATTTAAACACTAAAGGAGACGATCATCATGGATAAAAAGACAATTTACTTCTTGTGTACTGGTAACTCTTGCCGTAGTCAGATAGCAGAAGGCTGGGCCAAAAAGGTTCTGGGCGATCACTGGAATGTATACAGCGCAGGCATTGAAGCGCATGGACTGAACCCGAAAGCTGTACAGGCGATGCAGGAAGTGGAGATTGATATTTCAGGGCAAACATCAGATATCATCAGCTCTGAACGGTTAAACTCCGCCGACTTGGTTGTGACCTTGTGCGGGGATGCAGCGGATAAATGTCCTGTTACGCCTCCTCATGTGCGCCGTGAGCACTGGGGTTTTGATGATCCTGCGAAAGCGCAGGGTACCGAAGAAGAAAAATGGGCCGTCTTCCAGCGTGTGCGTGATGAAATTGGGGTACGCATTCATAAGTTTGCTGAAACAGGAGAGTAAATAGGCAGGCCGCCTACCCGGCGGCTTTATTTTAGAATCATAGAACCCCTGTTCCACTTAAAATAATGGCGAGTATGATGAAGACCGCTCCTGTCCAGCTCACATAATCATATATCATGCTGAACCCTCCCTCTTGTTATCTTCTCTATCACCCCATTTAGTTTCCTTATCCTAGGTCATTCTGAGGCTAAACAAGATTTTCTTTCTATAACCTCTGTATTCACCAGAACCTGAGTATGATGCTCCTGATTGTTGTTAAGCCTCTCCATAAGCAACTTTACAGCAGTTTGGGCCAAAATATCCTTTTTCACATGAATGGTTGTGAGTTCCGGGCTAATGACCTTGGCCTCATGAATATTATCAAATCCCATAACAGAAATTTGTTCAGGCACGCGTATGTTCATGTCTTGAAACGTTTTAATGACGCTGATCGCCATGTAATCATTTTCGCAAAATAATGCCGAAGGCAGCTCACCCAATTCATGAATAGCTGCTTTAAATGAATCCTGTGACATTACAAGCAGGGGATTCAAATCAAATGTAAGCCCATTTTCTATGGAAAGATTGTGTTCCTCCAAAGCTGCCATAAACCCTTCCTTTCGTTTTTTAAAGTTAAGAATTCTGGTACTGGATTGTACGTATCCTATTTTCTTGTGTCCTAACTGAATTAAATATTGACCTGCCTGATAGCCGCCAAGGTAGTTATTAATGGATACAAAACTGGCATCAATATGTTCAAAGCAGGTATCCAAAATAACGATATTGGAATGAATGGATTGTATAGAATAAATATCCTCGGAAGTTAAATTGGTGCCAAGCAGAAGCACCCCAGAGGAGGGGTGGTCTTTTTCCAGAGCAGATAATTCTTCTTCAAGGCTATGGCTATCAAAAGACGAAAAAATAAGGGTGTTTCCATGTTCTCTCACCTGATTGGTAATATGATGAATTAATTCATTAAAAAATGGAAGCGAGTCATAATGCTCTGTTACGATGTCTGTATTTTTGCACGCAACAAAACGAATCACATTGTAATTTTTAGAGAATTCCTTGTTTGTCTTCATGGTTCGTGGTTTATATTCATGTTCTTCAGCGATTTTCAAAATATGCTGCTTCGTTTCTTCGCTAACTCCGGGCTTATTATTAAAAGCAAGAGAGACGGCAGATTTCGAAACACCGGCAAGCCTTGCAATATCATCAATTTTCAATGTGGATCCTCCTATTGGACTAAACTACATAAATTATAACATTATTATACGAGAAAGTTTAGTTTATAAACTAAACTAAACTAAAATGTGATAAATAAAAAAATGTTGACCAATTATGATTTTTGATGTTAATATTCAGATGTAAAGCGCTTTAATTTAGTTTATTTTACGAAAAAAATATAAAATTAGTTTTTTAGTTTAGTTATATTTAGAAAAAAATTAAGAATGCAGCAAGGAAGGAAAGGTGATTCATTTGAGATTAAACATTGCTGAAGATCAAAGAAGTTTTACAAAAGAGGGAACCCCTTTTTTTTATTTGGCAGATACGGTTTGGAGCGTATTTACCAACGCGACGTTGGAGGAGTGGAGTGATTACCTTGATTATAGGAAGATGCAGGGGTTCAATGTGTTGCAAATTAACATGCTCCGACAATGGGATGCTAGTGAATCGGACTTGAACCTTCAGCCGTTTGCTTTAATGGAGAATGGAGATTTTGACTACCATACATTAAACGAAGTATATTTTGATCGGGCAGAAGTCATGATTAAGATGGCTGTGGAGCGCGGATTTATTCCAGCTTTGGTCCTTCTGTGGTGTAACTATGTACCTGATACATGGGCTGATATGTTTCAGAAGGACAATAAAATGCCGTTTGAATGTATTGAAAGCTATGTAGCATATGCAGTAAGTCGATTTTCCCAATTTGATCCTATTTTTCTGATCAGCGGGGATACCGATTTTCCGACAGAACGTGCCAACGCCTACTATTTAAAGGCACTGGAAATTGTACAACAAGTAAGCCCGGAAAGCTTAACTACTCTCCACATTCAAGGAAGATTGAAAGAAATCCCTGAAGTTTTTGAAAAACACAATGGACTAGGATTTTATATGTATCAATCCGGGCATAATTCACAATTTCAATATGTATCTCATGAGATTGCCCAGCATTTTTATCATAAATCGGAAATACGGCCAGTCATTAATGGGGAACCATGCTATGAACAGATCAGTTATAGCCGTAATGTGTATGGCAGATATACTGCATTGGATGCCAGAAAAGCAGCATGGCAGAGTCTCCTTGCAGGTGGGGGAGCAGGAGTAACATACGGAGCGCACGGAATTTGGAGCTGGCATAAAAAAGGGAAGAAATTCGGCATCGTAGAAGGGGAAGGCTTTGATAGTCCCTATGATTGGAGAACGGCATTACGTTTTGAAGGTGCATGGGATTATTCATTTATTAAATATCTGTTTGAAATGTATAAGCTTGTTGGCATTAGGCCGCTGGATATTGTTCTAAATAAGACAGAAGAGATTAGAGCCGCCGGAAACGAGAATACCGTAGTTTTGTATATTCCGGTTAACACAAAGGTGCGATTAAGCATCAATGTGCAGGATTACAAGTTTACAACGATTGATTTAGCGGGAAAACGTTTTGCCCAAACGGAGGTATACGTTCAGGATGATCAATCCGTCATGGAAATGCATAGTTTTGAAAATGACGTTGTGATCATCGGGACAAAATAAAACAAAAGACGAACATGATGGCAGCTATGATCGTGGGTAAGCTTGCAGGCGGTATAAGCGTCATAATTGTCGCTGCTATTGCAAAAAAGAAAATAGAAAGCGCATCCAAGAAGGAGTGAACATGATGGATCATAAAAAAACAGCCGAAGAAGTATTAAGTTCAGTGGGAGGAAGCGAAAATGTGAACAGTGTAATTCACTGTGTCACTCGACTGAGATTCAAATTAAAGGATAATCAATTACCAGATAAAGAAAAAATCAAACAGATTGACGGTGTCATTACTGTCGTAGAAAGCGGCGGACAATTTCAGGTGGTCATTGGGAATGAGGTTCCCAAAGTATACGAAGCTCTTTTGGAGACGATGGGAGTAAAGCCGGATCAAGCGAGTCAAGAAGAGCAAACCAATGAGAAATCCAGTTTATTCAGCCGATTTGTCGATGTGATCTCAGGCGTGTTCATGCCCGTTGTTGGTGTGCTCGCCGCTGTAGGGATTCTAAAAGGACTGCTGGCCTTATGCACATCCCTGGGCTGGATGACGGATCAGATGGGCACATATAAAATTTTATATGCGACAGCAGACGCTATGTTTTATTTCTTTCCGATTATTCTAGGGTTTTCAGCAGGTAAAAAATTTGGAGGAAACCCGTACCTGTCTGCTGTTTTGGGGGCCGCCTTGGTGTATCCGACCATGACTTCCGCCTTTACGGATAAAACGGCGCTGTCCTTTTTGACCATACCTGTTGTTCTGATTAATTATACTTCTTCTGTTATACCTATCATTATTGGAGCATTTTTGGCAGCTAAGGTCGAAAAAATGATAAGCAAGTATGCACCTGCCTCCATTAAAATGTTCATTGTGCCTTTTCTGACCTTGGTCATCATATCACCGATTGTTTTTCTGGTTGTCGGGCCGATATCAACTATAGTCAGCGATGGGTTAGCTAATGGCTCCATGTGGATTTACCAGTTAAGTCCGGCTGTAGCTGGTCTCGTTCTGGCCGGGTTCTGGCAAGCCATTATTATCTTTGGTCTGCATTGGGCATTCATTCCAATTCTCCTGAATAATGTAGTTACGAACGGGTTTGATCCGATTAACGGTATGCTGTTCTGTACTACTTTTGCTCAAACCGGTGCGGCCTTTGCCATTGCTTTGAAATCACGTGACCCTAAATTAAAGCCGATTGCGACTTCCGCGACGATTGCAGGCTTGATGGGGGTTACGGAACCAGCTATTTACGGGGTTACGCTACCTGCCAAAAAGCCGTTTATTTTAGCTTCCATTGCCGCAGGTATAGGGGGAGCCACGGCAGGTTTTCTGGGATCAACGGCATATGGTTTTGCCTCCGGCGGCATTTTTGGTATTCCTCTGTTCATTAATCCAAAAGGCATAGATGCAGGTTTCATCGGCTTTATCATATCTTTGGTTGTGGCTTTTGTACTCGCATTTATCCTGACCTATCTTTTCGGCTATAAAAATGCTAAACCTGCGCCTGAGATTAAGGTTGCAGATGAAAGCAAAGAGGAGGACAAAGTGGTATTCAGTCCTCTAAACGGTGAATTGATTCCTTTAACCGCTGTAAATGATGAAGCTTTCTCAAGTGGTGCGATGGGTCAGGGGGCTGCTATTATTCCGAAAGATGGGGTAGCCTACGCACCTTTTAACGGAACTGTTGTTACCGTTTTCAAAACAAAACATGCAATCGGGCTTATTTCTGAGGATGGTGTTGAACTGCTCATTCACATTGGAATTAATACGGTAAGCCTGAAGGGAAAACATTTCACTTCTTTTGTCTCTGAAGGGGATGCCATTCAAAAAGGAGACAAGCTGGTTGAATTTGATCCCGAGGCTATAGCAGGTGAAGGATATGATCTCACCACATCCATCATTGTAACCAACTCAGCCGTGTACACGGATATCATCGTTGAAGGGAAAAAGGATATCCATGCTGGAGATTCGTTATTAAATATTAGATAGTTGCCAAATATAAAGTGCTAAAAAAGGAAATTCGTGAAGCTGACGATGACCGGTGTGTTAGATAACACGGGTTGTCGTCAGTTATTTTTTTAGGATAATGGTTTCTGTATCGCCTTGGAGACCTGCGCCGTTTTGCCACGTCCGGTCTGTTTATGATCTGAACAGGCAGATTGCGGCCAGCTTTTCATTATCTCCGGGCGAGAAAATATTCGAGCGGGAGAATCGTTTTTACGTCTCGTAACCGATTGTCCTGCTTGTGAGAGAAGGGGCCGCTGTACCGCACATTCCACTGGCTCAAAGTACAGCGGATAATGGACTGGAGCCAGATTGAATGGCGGATATACGAAGCACCGGGGAAACTCGAAGTTACAGAGCTTGTTGCGATTCCCCAGGCATCCGTACCCGTAGTGGTGGAAGTGGTGTTTGAAGCGGTCAACGGATGCATTACGGCAACTTCTGATGGAGTACAGACGGCAACATGGAAGGTGACTTTTTCGGACATTCGCTAAAATAATAAATTACCTCACGCCCAGCGCATTCATCATTTGCCGGAAGGATTGCACATATTTATCCGGTGCTAACAGGTCGACGATCCTTGTCAGCCCCTTCTGGCGAATGGATTCGCGTTGTGACACGTTGTTCATCAGATCCAGTCCCTCCAATACCGCCTGCGAGATATTTCCTTGCGTATAAAATTTACCCGTTACGTTATGGTCGATGAAGGTTCGCACCCCGTCAGAATCAGAGCTGAGTACGGGGCAGCGGCAAGCCATGGCCTCAGCTACGGCGTACCCAAAACCCTCTACCAGCGAAGTGGACAACAGATACCCGCCTGAATCGCCAATCATGGAGTAATACAGAGGCATTTTGGCATGAGGCACGTTGTTGAAACGTTCTACAATGGAGGACAAGCCAAGCTGTGTAACCATGCTCTCGAAGTGTACCTTATCCTCTGGCTGCGAAAGGGTATTATCATAGAACATCCAGATGCGAAGATCCGGGCGGTTTTGCAGCATCCAGTAAGAGATATCGATAAAATGCCTCCAGTTTTTGTTCGGCTCCAGTCGCCCAACCCATGCAATGACCGGATTGATCGGAGGAGTGTTAGGTACATAATTAAATACGCTGGTATCCAGTACGTTTGGAAACACGTAACGCTTAAGCCACGGACACATGCTGGAAAATAGTTCGACCAGATGCGTAGTGGTGGGTAGTAGTACTGCATTGGCGTATCTTTGAAGTAACGGTGTGGCTTCGCCTACTACCAATGCAGCCTCCACATGCGGACCGAAGCCCTGTGATTCATAGATTAGCACACCCTGATAGCCCAAAATGCGCAGTTTTGCGAGCATCTGGTAATCCGACGAGACGACGATGGCATCGTAACGGTGAGTGTGTATCAGACTAGAAATATCTCCCTCGGAAGAAGTCATAAACACGGGAATATCTCCATGCAAGTTTTGCATCCCCGTACCCTGCTGATAGTAGAGAAGATGGCATTCAATCCCATCCTGGCTAAGCACCTTGCAGCGTTGGCGGTTCAAGGTTTCCACGCCGCCGCTGGGTATATAAAAGGTAAATAGAACTTTGATCTCAATAACCCCCTTCGGCCAATCGAAAGCTTCCTATTATCAAGGTATTCCAGCAAAAGGACGGGGTGTGGGTATCTATGGAGGCCTGGATTGAATCAGCATATAATTGTGGATGAGGCGGGGATGCAAATGAATGTTAGGGCGAACCGTACTAGTTAACGAGTGTAAAAGCACAATCATTCGTTCACATTTTAGACATATTATTTTAAGCTTATATTTAAGTGACTTTAAGCTGGAGTTATATGTGTGGGATTAACATTAGAGTTTAAAAGTGTTGCCGTGGGATTCTCTTTGATTATATAAGACATGAGAAGGTAAGAATCCCACGGCAAAGGCGAGCGCTATCGCTTCTCCAGCTTCAAATCCTCCGCTACGCTTCTACCTGCTTCTATATAAGCTGAACTAGAAAAATTCACATAAAAAACGGAGTAGACGGAATGGTGCTGTACAAGCGAAGCGGTCAATTTTGTCCCCGGATTTCTACCCTACTCATAGGTTCAATTCAAGAAATACGGGGGCGGTGGCGATGGGAAGCACCATCTGTCTGCGTAGTGGCGCTACATGTAACTTTTAAGTTCAGCTTATTTAATGCATCATTTTTGATATGGGAAAAGGGAATAGAGATGTTGGGACGAATGGGTAGTTACAGTGAAAGACTATGATTTTGCAATATGATAAAAGAAAGGGTGAAGCGTGTGCTCAAGGTGCAGCAGGTGAGCAAGTGGTATGAGGGCAACCGGGGCGTACATAAGCTGGATTTTGAAATGCAGCGTGGCGAGATTGTTGGGTTTCTGGGGCCTAATGGTGCAGGCAAAACGACGACGATGCGCATGATTACAGGGTATCTCCAGCCGAATGAGGGAGTGATTACGATTGATGGCATCCCGATTCAGGAGCAGGGCAGACAGGCTCGTTCCAAAATCGGTTATTTGCCGGAAACGCCCCCTCTGTATGGAGATATGTCCGTTCGATCCTATTTAAAGTTTGTGGCAAGCATTCGAGATGTGCCTGCGAGAGAACAAAAGCTGCGCATTTCCGAGATGATTTCCCGGCTTGGGCTGAACGGGCGTGAAAAGCAACTGGTACGCAGTTTGTCCAAAGGGTATAAGCAACGTTTGGGACTGGCGGGGGCGATTATTCATAACCCGGATTTGCTGGTGCTGGATGAGCCGACCTCAGGTTTGGACCCGAATCAGATTCTCGAAATTCGCCAGCTCATTCAGGAGATTGGAGAAAATCATACGGTGCTGCTCAGCACACATATTTTGCCCGAGGTGGACGCCTTGTGTAATCGGGTTCTTATCATCCATGAGGGTGAGTTGGTGCTGGATGGACGGCCTGAGGCGCTCGGCGGTTCGATGGAAGACGGATTTAAGGTAAAAGTAGAGGTCAAAGGCAGCCGTGAGCAGGTGCTGAACGTTCTTCGCGGTTGGGGGAAAGTAGAGGTGGAGCTATTAACATCTGGCTTGTCTCAAGCTGACACGAAGCAGACTGCAACTGAGGAAGATTTGACCGGATGCTTACTGACAGGCGCTTCCAGTGAGGATTTCCGTGAGGAGCTTTTTTATGTGCTGTCTGGTGCGAAGCTTCCGATTTTAGAGTTGAAAAAAGAAAGCCTCAGCTTGGAAAATATATTCCAGCAGTTAACGACTCGCGAATCAAAAGCAGGTCAGGCCGATCAAGTGAATGTAGTGGAACAAGTCGAGCATTCGACGGAAAATGAAATTTCCGCAGGTGTTGCTGAGGACAGCCAAGAAGCTGCGTCCGGCAACAACAAAGCCGGGCAAGACAAGAGTACAGGAGGTGAGCGGCCATGAGGCGCTTGTTCGCGGTCTGTCAAAAAGAGCTGCAAGCCTATCTATGGACGCCGACAACGTATTTTGCGCTTGCGGTGTACATGCTGCTGACGGGGTTGCTCTTTTACACGAATTTTGTCATGTATCAGCCAAGCATCTTGGACTATCGGCTGGTACTCGGTGACACGCTGTCCATGCTGGTGTTCGTCGTCCCACTGCTCACGATGAGGCTGGTAGCGGAGGAATTCAGGCAGGGTACGGATGAGCTGTTACTTACCTCGCCAGTGAGTGTGACGGAAATGATTGTGGGTAAATTTTTGGCTTCCCTGGGCATGCTGCTGATTTTGGTGCTGTGCAGCCTGGCGTATCCGGTCGTGATGTCCTTTTATGGATCGCTGGACTGGACACTCGTATTTACGTCTGTGATCGGTCTGTTTATGCTGGGTGCAGCCATGATGGCCATTGGTCTGTTCGCTTCGACGCTTTCGCAGCATCAGATGATGTCTGCGGTCGTCAGCTTTATTATTTTGCTTGTATTTTGGATGCTGGATTCGTTTGGTGGACAAACAGGCGCGTCTGCGGCATTGCAGCAATGGCTGGAGCCTTTTTCACTAACCGCACGGTTTGACAGCTTCACCAAAGGATTGCTGAACGGAGCCGATGTGCTGTATTACGTGACGGTGGCGGCGCTCTTTTTGTTATTCAGCATTCAGGTGGTCGAACGGAAACGGTGGAGGTGATGAACATGAAAAAATGGCTGGGTCATACAAACAGTGTGGTATTGTCGGTTGCTGCTGTAGGTATTTTTATTTTGCTGACGTTGTTTCTGCGTTCGCTGGGAGGCTTTCAGCTAGATTTGACGGCAGGCAAACAGTATACGTTGTCTGATCAGACATTGACGGCCATTCAGGGAGTGAAGGAAGACGTGCGTCTGATTGCTTTTACCGTATCGACTTCGCAAAATCAAAAGCTGAACCGGGACGTTACGGATATGCTGAGGGAATACGCCAAGCGTAACAGCAAGCTCAAGGTCGAGCAATATGATCTGAATCAGGAGCCGCTGCTGGCCAAGGAATACGGTGTCACCGAAGCATCCATCGTGCTGGTTCAGGGTGAGAAGAAACGTGTTATTGATATAGGTAGTCTGTTTACACAGGCACAGGGAAGTAGCGAGGGGGCGTACCAGTTTACAGGGGAAGAAAAGCTGACCAGCGGACTGCTGGGGCTATCGTCTACCCGCCAGGGAAAAGCTGTTTTCCTAACTGGACATGAGGAGATCCCTTTGTCCCAAATGACCGGATTGAGCAATTCACTGGCGCAGGATAATGTGAAAACAGAAGAAGTGCAGCTCAATCAGGCGGGTAGCGTGCCTAAAGATGCATCGGTGCTGGCTATTGTGGGGCCGCAACGGGATATCAGCGCGACGGAGCTGAAAAGCATTCGCACCTACTTGAGTGGTGGTGGAAAGCTTTTTCTGGCGTTGGGCTTTCATCCGAACATGCAATCGGACTGGAAAAATCTTGACGCACTGGCGGCTGATTACGGTGTGAAGGATACACATGCGATCGTGGTGGATCAGGAGCAGACGAATACGCTTGGACCTCTGTTTACAGTGCCTACCTTTGGCAGTCATGCGATTACGGATAAGCTGGCTGCGTCCAATCTGTACCCGGTGCTTTCGCTGTCCATTGCTCTGCAAGCAGGGGAGCAGAAGAATTGGAAGACTACGGCCTTGCTCAAATCTTCTGCCGCCAGCTATGGCGAAACGAATATTCAAGGGCTGCTGAACAACGAAACACAGAAGGATGACAAGGACCCGCAGGGGCCGCTTGATCTGGGTTACGCGGTAGATGGCAAGGACGGCAAGCCTAAAGCAATTATTCTCGGAACGTCGGCCCTTCTGAGCGACACCGAGATCAGCACGGGAGGCAATCGGGATTTTGTCCTGAACAGTCTGAATTATGTACAGGAACAATCTGACGGGCTTACCATTCGTCCTCGTCAGGAGCAGGATTATAAGGTGGTTTATTTGACTCCTGCGCAAGCGAAGACTATATTGACCCTATCCGTGATCGGATTGCCGTTGTTGTTCGCGGCAGCCGGAATCTTATTATGGTGGAGGCGAAGAAGAGCATGAGAAAATGGATACCCACAGTGCTGCTGTTAGTTGTATTGGGAGCGGGTATAGTCTATGCCAAGAGCCAAAACTTTTTTCGTGAACAAGCTCCTGCAGCTCGCCAGTTGGTTCAGCTTACGCAGGGGAATATTACGTCTTTTGCTATAACAGGGAAGGAAGGCAAGTCGGTCGAACTTACCCAACATGATGGCAAATGGAGCATGAGCAAGCCTCAGTCTTATCCGTTAAACGGCTATATGATTGATAATTGGTTAGCCGCTATTCAAAACGTGAAGCTTGGTGAGGTGGTGGAATCTTCTCCAAAAGACGTAGCCAAATACGGAATCAGCGCTACCAACAACCAAATTCAGATCAAGACCAAGGATGGAAGCGAGCATACTTTTGCTTTTGGTGAAACGCTGCCTTCCGGTGATGCTGTCTATGTGCTGTCAGATAAAAAAGAAGTGGCTTCTGTACCTATGGACGCTCTTTCCGGGTTGCTACTGGGTGCAGCCGATTTTACGGATACGACGCCGTTCGACTGGGATGATGACAAGCTGAGCGGACTGGAGTGGGAAGGTCAGTCAGCCTCCTGGATGCTCAAGTCTTCCGGTGACGGAGGAACGGTGGAAAGCTCTTCCACAGCTTGGACGCTGAATGGAAAGTCGGTAACCAGTGATGTGGGGACTTCCTTATCACAGCAAATCAAGAATCTGGCCAGCAGCCAGTCTTTGCGCAAAGCATCCGAACTGAACAAACCTGTTCATCGCTTTACGCTGAGCGTATCGCTGGGCAAGCAGGACAATCCACAGTTGGTGTATCAGGGCTGGACGGTAAACGGTGACCCGGATACTGTATGGGTTGTGCCACCGCAAAGCAACTGGGCGTATGGGCTGTCGGCATCAGACGTGGAGCGTATTGAACAAGCTGGACATGACCAGGCTCAAACTGGAACATAAACGTTAGAAATAGTAATGCACGGCAAAGAGGCTCCATCGGCGGATCATCGTCGATTGGAGCTTTTTTGTGTTCGTTACTCGTCAGGCTTGCCGCTTTTGGAAGAATGCCGGTTCCCATCGTTTAATTCCTTGATGACCTCAATCAGCTCATGAAGCGAGAGATCCAGCTTATCCAGCTTTTCTTCCATGGTGTGCAGGATGTGCCGCAACAAAATAAAGCAAAGACCTGCCGGAAAGCCTACGTTGGTTATGATAGAAAGAGCATCATCCATCTGCAATGGTTTCCCTCCTTTTTAGCCATATATATAAGGAAGGTAAATAAAAAGAACCGTATACAACCGACCCAAAAAATAGTATAATAAATGAGAACAAATGTTCTGTTCTGGTTGTAAAATATGTTCTCAAATTACCCTATAATACGAGGATTTCGAAAAGCCAAATCCAAAGAGAAAGGGTGGTTTATGATGAATCAATCTCAGCTAACATTGGTTGAACAATATCGTAAAAAGCTGTACCGCATTGCATGGAGAATTCAGTATCGTGCTCGGGTACAAATGAATCATGAATTTGTTATGGAAAAGAACGAAGCCGTCGCTACTCCATCTTTTACAGACTCTGCAAACTCTAAAATGTACACTCTACAGCTCATTAACTCTCTACCATCTGAGATCGGAAAAGCCATCATCTTTGACCTTTACATACTAGACAAAACCGAAGCACAGATTGCAAGAGAACTGAAGCTATCCCAACAGGCGGTGAATAAATGGAAAAAGAAAATGCTGAATCAATTATCTCAGATGCTGAGTTCATCAAACTGCTCCAATTAGCACGAGGCGGAGATCAGGAAGCTATGAGCAGGATACTTCATTTGTTCAAGGAAGATATTCAGAAAACCAGCCGGTATATCCGCATGTCCCGTGAGGATGCCGTTCAAAGTATCGTGGCTGATTTTATAGAAGAACTGCGGCAAGAGTTAAAGACAGATCAATAGAAAAAGTGGACAATGGATATAGCCTTGTCTATCCTTATCGGTAGGTTTAACTTATTTAACGGAGGGCTTATAAGTTTATGAGTGATAACAGGGCTTCTTTTGAAAAAAATATGAAGATGTATCCAGTCAACAGTATTCGTTCCAATGTCTTCATTCTTGTTTTATTACTGTTAGATCTGTTTTTGATTATCCCCTTAGTGGGAAATCCCTACATTGCAGTTTACGTTTATGTACTGATGCCACCGATTGTTCTGATAAACATTTGGGCCCTTGTACTGGTTATAATGCCACGCAAATTGCAGTTGAATTACATTTTATTCCGTGGTGTATTTGGTTTGGTTTGTTCTATTGGCTTCATGATCATGACACAAAAGTTTGCTTATGGCATGTTGGGTCTGGATACTCCAATCTTTCCATCGGATTTGCTACACAACAATTAGTTGCCACAGTATTGATGAGTGTATACTCCATGCTGGCATTTGTTCTTTTTCATTTTATTATGGAGTTACACCGCTACTATTGGCTTAATAAGCTGAGGAATCAGACATCAGATTGAACACAACGAATGGATTACAAAGTATTTCCTCTATCAAGATGTTTTGCAATAATGAAGAAGCCTGCGAACGCCCAAACTATAATGGGTGTTTCGCAGGCTTTTTAGGTTGTAGATTTATTTAATCAACATACTTATTTCCGTCAGCATCAATATAGACGGATTGAACAGCTGTGCGGCGATACGGATATCCTGCCTCTGTGGTGCCGTTAATTTCATAGGTTACGGAATAGATGCCGGGCTTGTCCGCTTTGGACAGCTCGATTTGTCCGGTGGGATTAACGGTTTTTTGCTGTACCGTCAGACCCTTGGTCGCAGAAGTAATTCCTTGCTGTGGATCACCGTAATATTGCACCTGATAGGTGACTTGCGTAACGCTGTCAGGGGAATTCTGTGGCTCCAGATTCAGCTTCGGACCTACGGCATTGAGCTTGTATTTTAGTTCAGGCACCTGAGCAGCATGGTAGCGAGCGATCAGAAGATACGCTCCTTTATCAGGAATCGTGGCGTTCAGTTTATAGATACCCGGTTTTGGATTTTTAATGACGGCGTTATGATGCCAGGCACCAGCAAAAATTTCGTCATCATAACCTGCTTTCAGATTAACGATCTCGCTGGTACCGTCAGGCTTGGACAGCTCAAGTTTACTTACACGTTTATCGCTGATCCAGTCCAAATCAATGGATTTGACGCCATTTTCAACGGTAAGGGTTTCTGATGCTTTACCGTTATAGTCGCCGCCTCGGATAAAGTAGGAATTATCGATATCGCTATAGGTGGATTGAAATGCAGAGGCAGTCAAGGAAGATGCTGAAAGTACCTCAGATTCTTGATTCAATGCTGGAGTATTCGCTTGGAGGTAAGGTTGGATCAGGGAGAAGACGTAAGATCCGGTACGAACTTTGGCATGATCCCAGGGTCCGACTTTAACTACACGTCCACCGGGAAGCTTGGCATTGTCGACTGTGACTAGTCCATCATTCTTGCCAAAGGATGAGAGGTAAAGTCCGCCCAGTATGTAGGAAGCGCTGCCGTCGGACCAGTTATCACCAGCAAACGTGAAGAATGGGATTGTAGTTGCGTTGCTGAGTGCATCGGTCTTGGATCGGTAATACTTCATATAAGAGGTTTGTAAAGTAGAGGTGCCGGGATTTTGTGAGCCAATAATATCTGCCAGCCACCCGGCCCAGCTACTGTATGCGAGATCTGCAAGTTGTGAGCCATGATGGGGACTGCTGAGGGTGATCACACGTTGTACATAGGGAGCGGCTCCGTTATATGCAAGAGCGGTTTGAGTATCCACTCCACCTTTGCTGTGGGCAATGATGATGAGTTTTTTTCCAAAGTGATTACTAATGACCTTAATTTTGTCGGCTAGAAGCTTTCCATTGTCCCACATATCCTGTGATGTGCCATTTGCATCGTACAGATTAACGGTGGCCGTCTGGTATCCGGCGTCACGTGCGCGCTGAAGCATGTCGTTATTATTCTTCCAGACTTCCGCGCTGCTGTTCAAACCATGTACAAATAATAGTGCGGGCTTGGCAGGATCAACGCGATTAGGTGGTGGGCCTTCTGCCCAGCTTCCTCCAGGATCTTTCGGGGATTGGGGTGTAGTGGAGCCTGCAAAAGCGCCGACGGGGACAAGAGTGACGGATAACAAAAAAATGAGCATCAAAACGGTGATCTTTTTCAAACTGAAAATCCTCCTTTGTAAAATAAAGTATTTTTCAAACTTATTATACATGCCATCTTGTGGTAAATCATCAATTGTATTTCATATTTACATTAAAATTTTATTTTTTAGTCATTTTTTAGTCAGCATAGCCCTGAGAATCATAGCGCATCCTATACACGTCACACATTTTATATGTATGGAGGATGAGTTCATGCCAGTAACTAAGAAGGTCATCAGTTTTACGATTTCTGCTGCTTTACTCGCCAGCATGGCTGCTTTGACTGGATGTGGGGAAGCAGATAATCGTAACGTCCGCACGAACAATGCCCGTTACAATGCACAGAACACACAGATGGATGGTGTGAACCGTTTCGGGGTCAAGTCCAATGGTATGGACGGAATGCGGCCGAATGAAAATGCTAACGAAAATGGAAACCGTGTCGGTAATCTGCGTGTAGATCGTTCCCTATCCAATCGCATATCTGAGCTGCCAGATGTAAAATCAGCGACGGTACTGGTTGGTGAACGTAATGCCTATGTAGCGGTTTCCTTGAATGATCAAGGAAACGGAAAAGGTGTCGGTACTCCGAGCGTCAACGGTACTGAGCGTAACAAAAATGTACCGAGTGTGAATGGTGTTAATGGTACTAGAGGGAACCGTACTACAGATACTACAACGCCAGGAATGACTGACAATGGTGTTACCGGGAATGGAACACCTGCGCGTCGTGATGATGGTTTGTTCGGTACGATGGGTACAGGCTCGTACGGTATGTTGCGTGGCTTGACGGACAACAATCGTACAGATAACACTAATACCACAATCGAGGGAGCAAGAACTGCATACGAACCAAGTGATGAAGTCAAGAGCCGTATTGCTAACAAAGTTAAGCAATTTGCACCTTCGATTGAACAGGTGTATGTATCGGCTAACCCGGACTTTATCAAACAAACCACTGACTTTTCGCGCAGTGTGCAAAATGGTCGTCCGATCAGAGGCTTGAGCAATGAAATGGTGGATGTGATTGAACGTGTATTCCCGACCTCTGCGGCAGATACAAACCGTCCAACAGAAGGATCAACAACGGCACCAACTCGTCCACAAAATCATACCCCTGCACCTCTGAATCATCGCTAATTCACCACATATGTGTGTAATGCCAAAAAAAGAGCTATCCATCTCGGCGGATGACCGCCGGGGGGATAGCTTTTTGGTTTAGGGGTAATCATAATACTGAATTATCTTCGCACTCCTTTGATCCATACGCCTTGCAGCTTCAAGTCTGCATCCAGTAACAGAACGTCTGCTTGTTTACCTGCTGCAAGCAAACCTGTCCGATGCGTAATGTTCAGGGACTTAGCCGGATTCAGGCTGGCTGTTTGTGATGCCTCGGGAATAGTCAGACCCACATGACGAACCAGATATCGGAAGCCTTCAATCATCGTCAGCGTGCTTCCTGCCAGAGTCACGCCATCCTCCAGCCGTGCCACACTGCCCTGCACGATTACTGGTAAATCGCCGAGTGTGTAATGTCCGTCCTCCAGCCCGGTGGCAGACATAGCATCGGTGATGAGAATAAGATTGTGCTCCCGTTTCAGCTTGGCGAGCAGGGAGACCGCTGCCGGATGAACGTGGATACCGTCCGCAATAACTTCCGCTTCAATGCGCGGATCAGCAAGCACAGCTCCGGCGGCTCCCGGCTTGCGGTGATGCAGCGGAGTCATGGCATTGAACGCATGCACCGCATGGTTCAGGCCCGCCGCCGCTGCGCGTTCCACTTCTTCATACGTGGCATCCGTATGACCGAGAGCCGCAGTAATGTTATGGCTGCGCAGCCATGCAATCAGCTCCAGTGCGCCTTCCCGTTCGGGCGCAAGCGTCAACTGGCGGACAAGGCCCGGATAGCGCTGCTCCCATTCCTTCGCCCAGGCCAGATTAGGTGGTTGAATGTGCTCCGGGTTTTGCGCTCCCGGCCAGTATGGGCTAATGAACGGCCCTTCCAAATGTACGCCCTCCAGTTGTGCATAGGGCATAGGCTGCGCCATGTAGGCGTGAACCTCACTTAGCACCCGGTCGATTCGATCCTTGGGTGCGGTCATCGTAGTAGCCAGCATTGCGGTCGTTCCTTGGGAGCCGTGAAAAGAGGTAATCGTATCCAGCACCTGCGGATTGGCGTCCATAAAGTCCTCGCCGTTACCCCCGTGAACATGAATATCTATGAAGCCCGGCAGCAGATAGCCACCTTCCAATCGCACGATGTTTGCCCCCACCGCTGCACCATCACTCTTATTTTGCACTGCTGCTGCAACTAGATCAGCAGGCAAATCATCCTCTGCACCAGCATATACGATGGATTGCCCCTCTATGGCGACAACCCCTTTTTCAATCATGTGATTCCCTATAACGACTTGTCCATACAACAGTTGGGTTAAATCACCATTCGTTTCATCCGAGTTCAATTCAACCAGCCTCCCGCTTCCTGATCCAGTAAAATCAGCACGTTGGGATGACATTGCAGCAGAGAAGCCGGGCATTCTGTGGTTACAGGTCCGGTGAAAGCTTGCTTTACAATGTCTGCCTTATCCGCGCCAAAAGCGACCAGTACAATTTGCTTCGCCTTCAGAATCGTGCCAACCCCCATCGTGACTGCTTGCTTGGGTACAGTTTCTATATTACCAAAAAATCGGGCATTCGCTGTGCGTGTTCTCTCTTCCAAATCCACCACATGTGTGACTCCCGTCAGGCTGTGCCCAGGTTCATTAAAGCCGATATGACCGTTGTGACCAATGCCGAGCAATTGGAGATCGACGGGTCCATGATCCAGAATTGCCTGCTCGTGGGCCGCACATTCTGCTGCCAGATCGGACGCATTACCGTCAGGTACGCGCGTATGGGCAAGAGGAATGTCGATGTGCTGAAACAAGTGCTCATTCATAAAGCTGCGGTAGCTCTGCGGATGTTCCGGGGGAAGACCAACGTATTCATCGAGATTCACGGAGTAGGCTCGTGCAAAGCTCACCTGGCCCTTACGGTACATTTCTGCAAGGTGACGGTAAATGCCGATGGGTGTACTTCCGGTAGCGAGCCCAAGCATGGCCTGAGGCTTGTTCAGCAGTAAACTGGCGATCACAGCGGCAGCGGTAGCATTCAGGTCTTCACGGCTGTTCAAAATACGTATGTTCATCTTTAGTGGCCCCCTGGTTGTTTTTTGAGCTTGCTTACTTGTTGATACGAACCTTCCAGTCTCGGAATATATTTGTCAAAATCCGCGCTGACCATACCTGTAAACAGGATATCTATGATATGAAGCTGGGCAATGCGGGACGCCATATCTCCACGCCGCATCCCTTCTTCCAGCGAGGAGGAAAACAGCGCAATATCCGCAATACCCGCCAGCGTGTTATTTCCGAAGGAGGTCAGGGACAATGTTTTGGCCCCCTGTTCCTGTGCGCAGCGCAGAGCCGCGATGGTTTCCTGGGTTTCCCCCGAATAGGAGACGGCAAAGGCGACATCTCCCGGCCCGAGCGAGGAGGCAGAGGTAATCTGCATGTGCGAATCCGCGAAGGCGGTACTATTTTTTCCAATACGAATGAGCTTCTGATAAAAATCCTGCGCCACAATCGAGGAGGTTGCCATACCGTACAGATCAATGCGACTTGTGGCGGACAGCCATGCAATCGCCTGCTCCAGTTTGCCAAAATCCAGCAGTCGGGTCGTATCCGCAATGGATGCGGTATGATTCGCCTCAATAGCTTCCACAATTCGAGAGAGCGAATTTCCGGCGACGATGTCCTGATAGGAGGTTTCACCGTCACTGTTCGAACGGGGCAGCTCGGCGGCCAGCTTCATTTTGAAATCCGGATAGCCTTTAAAATGCAGTGATTTGCAAAACCGTGTAACGGTCGCTGGACTCACGCCACAACGCTCCGACAGCTCCCGAATGCCCAGATGCAGCACCTCTCCCGGAGCTTGAAGAATGGATTCCGCCAGCTTGCGCTCTTGCACGGGAAGCTGCTCCAGTCTGTGGGTTAAGGTATGAAGAATGGGGGACATGAGTTGCGCTCCTTTGGCTGTAGAGTATTTTATATGAAAATAAATATCGTAAAAATAAACATAAAAAAGAAAATTATTTTCATATCTATTGTAAAATAATCCTGTCGCACTTGCAAGCAGTTGGAGGCAAGATGTGAGCAAGTTTTACGAAAAAGATAGCGAAAATTGTCGAAATCATCATACATTAATTTACATATTGCGAGATATATTTACAAAACAACCTATTGACTTGTCTCTTAAATGGAGGAGTATAATTGAATAAAGTTCCAGTGTAGGAATTTTTCGAGGAGCTTTGCAGATGGCATGGTCGGGCGGAACGAATAGGATCATTCACAAGGAGGAGTTTGCTATGCAAAGCCAAGTGATTGAAATGATCAGCGCGGTCAAAGAAGATCCTGAGCTGGTCGGTAAGCTGGATGGACATTCGGACATTATTCATGATGCAGGACTGGATTCGTTGCAGTTGGTTCATTTCATGCTGCAAGTGGAGGATGCGTTTGACGTGGAAATTGATTTTGATTCCTTTGAGCTAGAGCATTTGAGCTCGGTAGATGCGTTTTGCAGCTACATTCAGGGGATTAGCGATGCGGAAAAAGCGCCGCACCCGGAGGGAATGGAGACGGTCTGACGTACAGCTTGGTACATGTGCCTGAAAATCCATTAAACGAGGTGTTAGCATGCAGCCCAAAAGCAATGTGCTGATTGATGAGAAAGCGTTCAAGCTCATTAAGCGCAACCTGAAAAACGCTTCTGTATCTTACCGTAACGCAACACAGGACCCTACCTTCAAAACGGACATGCCCCAGACGATCGGCATTAAGCTGACCAACCGCTGCAACCTGAGATGTACGCACTGCTTTGAATGGAACGAGGAAGGCTATCATCATCAAATGGACAAAGAAGAGCAAAACATGGATCTTGCCCCGGATATGCTTCGGCAAATTTTGAGCGAAACGAAGGAGGCCAAGTCCCGGCTGTATATGTGGGGCGGAGAGCCGATGTTTCATCGGCGTTTTGACGAAATTTTGGACGTGCTGGCCGAAGATCGGCGCGAAATGACCTTTTGTACCAATGGACTACTCATTGATAAATATTTGGACCGGATTTTGGATTTATCTGAAAATCTGGAGCTGTTAATAGCGATCGAAGGCTTTGAAAGAGAACATGATCTGATTCGCGGTAAAGGCACCTTTCAAAAAACGATGCGGCAGATGGATAAGCTGATTGAACTGCGTGACCAGGGATTGTACAAGGGACGGGTGACCGTCCATGCCGTCATTAACGATAACATGATCGGACGGATGTACGAGTTTCTGCAAATGCTGGAGGACAAGAGGCTGGATCTGGTGCTGTTGACGTTCCCCTGGTACATTTCCAAAGAAACCTCCCTCAAAATGGATGAATATTTTACACGTAACTTCTCTTGGCTCCGACAACTGGAGGAAAAAAATATTAGTAGCTGGCATGCTTTCAAATATAAAATCAACCCGGATAATATCGACCCTCTTATGCAGGAGCTACAGCGGATTAATGAGCGGGTGTGGAACATTCGCGTGCGCTATCAGCCCGGTCTGGACTATGAGGAGATCGACAAATTTATACATGGTGAGGAAATGGTCAGCCGTTGCTCCAATCATTGCTTGGCACTCACTTCCAGAACGGATATTTTGCCGGATGGAAAGGTGATGCCTTGCAAATTTTTTAGTGAATTTACGATTGGAAGCTTGCGTGACCACAGCCTGAAGGAAATCTGGAATTCGGATGCGTATGAGAAAACACGCCAAACGATTAATCACGAAGGATTAACGCCGGTGTGCTCCAAATGCAGCGTATTGTATCTGCACGGAGCTGGCTCCCTGAAATATATTTAGTTTTCGATCGCAGTTGTTTCTTACTGGATGGAAGAGAGGGATGACAGGACGTGACGACTAAAACCATTAACCTTGTGGAAGCGCTTGCCCATGAACGCGATCATGGAGTCCTGATTTGGCTGTTTAATATTGGCGCAGAGCAGGTATGGCATCCGTCCCCCCGTAAGGGGGGGATGGTAGATCGTGATGAACAGCAGGTGGTAAATCGGATGGAGGAAATGAATCTTCTGTTGTGCCGAAGTCAGGATGTGATCGTGCTGCGAGAACAGCCGGATCAGGCTTTTCTGGACATGCTTCAGCGATTGGGCTTTAGCCTGCCGCGTATTGAGGTGCCGGAGCCTTCTGATCCATTAACGCCGATTTCGGAGCTGGTGCTGGCGGACGAGGCACTTTTGGCACGGCTGCGTGTGGTTGGGGAAGCAGGCCACGGTAGTAACGGAGCCAAAGCGTGGCTTGTTCCATATGCGGTTACCCCGCAGGAGGAAGCGATTGCGGAGCACTGTGGACTGGAGCTGATCGGGGCTCCGTCCTCAGTCAGCGCCCGGGTGAATGATAAAATATTCAGCCGCCTGACCGCGCAAAAGCTTGGTTTTGCCGTCAGCGAGGGGGCTGTATGTGCAGATGAAGCGGCGATCCGCAGGGAGTGTGGCAGACTGGCCGACTTGTCGGACGGGCCTGTGAAGCTGATCATTAAGCAGCCGCATGGCGCATCGGGACAAGGCATGTATATGCTGGACGAGCTGTCCAAACTGGATACGCTGTTGAGTGTGATGAAACGCTTTGGCGGCTCATCGCCTTCTTCTGGAGGCTGGCTGGTGGAGCGCTGGCATAACAAGCAGATGGATCTGAACTACCAGCTCTGTATTGACGAGGGCGGCGGGGTGACGATGTTTTCACTGAAAAGGCAAAATGTGGACGGCACGGTATACACCGGGTCCCGCGTTCCGGCTGAGCTTGGTGATGCGCTGGAGGAAGAAGTGAGACGCTGTGCCTGCCAGTTGGGAACGTATCTGTATTCTATCGGTTATACGGGCATGGCTTCCATTGACGGTTTTGTTGATGAAGGAGGATTGCTGGTTCCGGTGATCGAGATTAACGGCAGATTTACCTTGTCTACCTATATTTCGTTCCTGTCTTCGGTCTTGGGAGAGCAGCATAAAACGCTGTCCCGCTACTACCGCAACATTACCACCACACCGCTGACCTACAGCCGCTTGTGTGGCTTGCTGGCAGAGGAAGGCTTGCTCTACACGCCCGAACGCCCCGAAGGGGTGTTTGTTTATACGGCAGGCACGTTGTCCGGTACTCCGGTGAAGCGGGGCTATGTGAATCGGATTTTCACGCTTATTATGGCAGATAGTTGGCAGGAAGCCGAAGCCTATGCGCACAGGCTGGAAGGTGTCATTGCGGGATTGGCAAGCTCATAAATCGGGAGGAATTTAGGATGAAAACAGATGTGTACCATGTAGTACCCTTGCTGGAAAAGGTATTGAAGCTGGCTCCGGGAGAGCTGGAACAGTTGACTCCGGAGCAGGATTTGCGAACCTTGGGGTTGAATTCCCTATCCGCTGTTGAATTGATTGTAGAGCTGGAAAATGAGCTGGATATTACGATGGAGGACGACGATCTGGTGCTGGAGCATCTTTCTACACTTCAAGGCATTGAACGTCTGCTGGGCAAATATGCATAAGGGGGCGGCAGAGATCAGACCTGTGCAGGCATCGGGCATGAAGAACGTTCATGACTCCGTTGACGATTACGCTGCTGAAGAAATTATAGATGCTCCTCCAGGCAAGCACTGTGTATATTCATCCCTGCGCACCTCGCTGCGGCGGTATGGCGTGAACATGGCGGAATCCGAGCTGTTCATGCTGTGCGGCAGTATGTGCGCGGAATATAGCGGAGATTTGAAGCGCTTCGGTCCCGAGAAATATCCGGAGCAGCTTCAGGAAATGGCAGCCAGTGGCGGTCCGGTGATTCGGGTGGAGCCGTGGATTGTTGGTGTAAGCGATGAAACCGACCTGCTGCGGGCGCTGACATCAGGCTACGGTACGATGCTGCACACATCGAGTACCTCTTTAACCTACCACGATGTGTATGTGAAAAATTACCCAAGGGGCCATGTCATTGAGCTGTCTGGACTGGACTTGCAGGAGCGAACAGCACAGGTAAATGACAGCTTCCTGCTGGATTCTTCGGGCCATGCCATGACTTATGTCGGTTCGGCCCGGCTCGACGATCTGATGCAGGGCATAATTGAATATGCCTGGGTGGTGGAACAGCCCGCGCCCCTTTCGCCAGGCGAACTGCATGCGGCGTGTGCATACCATATTCGTCAATATGTGACTGGACATGAAGCGGTCTGGAGAGGTGTACCTTCGTCCTATGACCCGGGAAATAACCCCGGAAATGTCGCAGTTGGCAAACAGGTCAAGCGCGGAGATGAGGGCTATCGGGCCTTTGTCGAGGATTTCCGCCTGCTGACAGACATGGAGGATGCGGACTTCCGTACGTACTGCCATGAAATCTATTACAATCTGCGTTTGGGCAGCGCACTTCATCTGACCGATTACACGGCGGATTATTGCATGCTGCATGAAGCCACATTGGGACCGCGGGCGCAGCATGTGATGGAATTGGCGCAGTCATTGCATGCGGAGTGGCATAAGCTCAACCTGCATATCTACAAAACAGGTCTTCAACTGCGCAAGCATCGGATGCCTGACATTACCGAACGCGCCCTCAGCTTGATTGACAAACAGCGGCATATGCTGGAGGAATTGATGTTTTTAGCCGAGCAGGCAGCCGAGTAGTTCAGGCAAGCCAGATATGTAAATCGTATCAGGTAAACCGCTCAGGCCAGTTGTATCACGAATACTCAACAAGGTGTCACGGACAGATGAAAGAGGAGGGAGAATTGAATGCCGTCCATTACATTGAATCAATTGTCGAAAACGTTTACGTACTATAAAAAGGAGCCGGGCGTGCGCAAATCATTACAAAACCTGTTCAGGCGGGAAAAGCTGACCAAGGAGGCCGTGCGAGATGTCAGCTTCACCATTGAGGAAGGGGAAATCGTCGGATTTCTTGGCCCGAACGGGGCGGGCAAAACAACGACGCTCAAAATGCTGTCCGGCATTCTCCATCCCACTGACGGGGAGGCATCGATACTCGGCTTTACCCCGTGGAAGCGACAAAAAGAGTTTAAACGTCAGTTTTCCATCGTGATGGGACAGAAAAACCAGCTTTGGTGGGATTTGCCCGCCAGCGAGTCATTCGAGCTGAACAAGCTTATTTACGAAATAGATGAAAGTCGTTACAAGGAGGCGCTGGACGAGCTGGTTACCCTGCTTGGGGTGGAGGAACAGCTTCATGTTCAGGTTCGGCGCTTATCTCTCGGCGAGCGTATGAAAATGGAGCTAATTGCCGCGCTCCTGCATCGTCCACGGGTCATTTTGCTGGACGAGCCGACCATTGGACTGGATCTGGTTTCCCAAAGGCGGATTCGCGAGTTTTTCAAAGCCTATAACCGCACACACCGGACGACCATCCTGCTGACAAGCCACTACATGAAGGACATTGAGGATTTATGCAGCAGATCCATCATTATCAGCGGGGGCAGACTGGTGTATGACGGAGACTTGCACAAGGTGAATGAGGTCATCGGTGCTCGTAAATTGCTCAAGGTTCGACTGGAGACCCCTGTGTCTAACCTGACGTTGGCGGGACTTGGCAAGCTGCGCTCCAACTCGGAGCTGGAGGCGGTATTTGAGCTGGATGCAGAAGATACTCTAACCTGGTCCAAAAAGATTTTGGATGCGTTGCCTGTCGTTGATTTTACGATTGAGGACGTCCCGTTGGAAGAGGGGATAGCCAATTTGTACGATGGAGGCAGGCTAGCCGATGCGAAATAATAAATATATGAAGGTGCTCCAGCTTGGCATGCAAAACGAAATGGAATACCGGGCCAATTACTGGCTCCAGATGGCGGGATTTATGTTGCCGATCATGACACAAATTTTTCTCTGGCTCGCGGTATTCGGCTCTTCGGGACAAGCAAGGGTGCTGGGCTACTCTTTGTCGGAAATGCTGGTGTATGTAGTCATGGCAGGGGTAACCGGGAAGCTGATCGCCACGGGGTTTGAATACGAAATTGCTACAGACATCAAGGAAGGCGGACTGGCCAAATTCATGGTGCAGCCTGTACATTATTTTGCTTACCGTTTTTGTCGGTTTATTGGAGGCAAGGCGATACAGTCCGCAGTAGTGCTGCTGGCGGCTGCGATTCTACTGCTGTGCCTTAGCCTGGAAGGACAAATCAGCTTCGGGCTGTCGTATATTCTGCTTTACATATTGGCGTTGCCGGGGGCGCTGGTGCTCAATTTTGTGGTCTATTACGCGCTGAGCGGCATAGCCTTTTGGGTGACGGAATCGGCGGGACTGTTCTACACGCTGTCGCTCGTCATTTATGTAGCTAGTGGCACGGTGTTTCCGTTGACGATTTTTGGAGACGTTTTGGCCCGCATGTTCAGTTTGCTACCGTTCAGCTACACCGTATTTTTTCCGGTGAATGCATTAACGGGCAAGCTGACCATGCTGGAAGCCGCTGAAGGCATTGGCGTGCAATGGCTCTGGATTGTAGTGCTGGCGGCCGTATCGCGCCGGGTGTGGCAAGCCGGGGTCAAACGCTTTGTCTCGGTAGGAGGTTAACATGAAAAATGTTTACCGAAACGTTGGACGTTACATTCGGCTGTACTGGAAGTTCATCCAGTTTTCCGTCATGTCGCAGATGGAATACCGCATTAATTTCATTACTGCCTTTCTGGTTGAAGCCGCTTATTTGCTCATCAAACTGCTGTACGCCTCGGTTCCGTACCGGGCCGGAACGGATATTAATGGCTGGTCTCCTGACGCGGTGCTGTTATATATCGGCGTATTTACGATGATGAGCGGCTTTTACAGCGGCTTGTTTTACAGCAATTTTACAAGTCTGCCCGATAAAATCCGTACCGGTTCACTGGACGTGCTTATGACCAAGCCGGTGTCCCTGCAATTTATGGTGACGCTGCGGCAATTTGAGCTGGGCTACACCGTTCCGAACGTAGTCGGCGGCGGAATCATGACGGGCATTGGCTGGTATCGGCTCGGTCTGCCGTTCAACATTGAGACGGTCGGTGGCTTTTCTGTGCTGCTCGGTTGCGGAGTGTTGACGGCCTATTCCGTGTTTTTGCTGCCCCAGTTGCTGGCTTTCTGGATCATCCGCACGAACGGGGTGACGGAGCTGTCCAATAGCATTTTCGAGACGAACTATGTGCCGATGGCGGTGTATAGCAACCTGATCCAGCGTATCGGCTTGTTTGTGCTTCCGGTGTTTGTGATTTGTAATTTTCCACCGATGTTTATTCTGGGCAAAATGGAACCCGGCTTGATCATATGGGCATTCCTCGCTCCGATCTGGCTACTGGCGGTGATCCGCTTTATATGGCAGTTTGCCTTGCGTGATTATACGAGTGCAAGCCAGTAGCGCTACCGTACTAGCAGGCTAATTACGAAGCAGGAAAGGAAGCGAATCATATGAATGCGATACCGAACCAGCGTCATTTGTATATGGGAACGTTCGAAGCGGAGGTGTACTGGCGGGATGCCCAGTTAGCTTCCCTGCCCGCCATTCCTGACCGTGCTTCTTCTGCGATTGTGGCGGCAATGGATGAGCTGCTGTTCAGCTTTTGCCAGCCGGGAGACGCGTTGTTGACCCGCTATGCTATTTCGCCTGTGCATCGTCAGTATATCGCGCAGTTGGGCTTTCGCCCGGCTGTAAATGAACGGGATTTGACTGACGGAACGGAGCAGGCGGGGAATGTGTCGGTGGCTTCCGTTTTTGAACTGTTGGGCAGTCGCAAGGCCGATACCAGTACGGGTTTTCCACAACTGGAGGGATGTGTGCTTAGCCCGTTTGCGGGTTTACCTCATGTGGAGGAGGCCGCACGCGCTTGGGGTATTACGCTGCATCAGCCGCCGCTGGAAACGATCCGCAAGGTGAATGCCAAAACCTATTCTTCCGATTTAAAACGCAGTCTCGGTCTGCGTCATCCCGGTTATATTGTGACTTCGTTTGCGGATGTAGCTGAGGCGGGACGCAAGCTACTGCGGGATGGAAGCTTTTTAATCAAGGATGATTTTGGTGTATCGGGCAAAGGAAACCTGCACATTACCTCAACGCAGATGCTGGACCGGATTGTATCGTATTTACGTGGGCAGGAACGAAAAGGCAAACGGGTACTGTTCCTTCTGGAGCCTTTCTTGGAGAAGGAGCAGGATTTTTCATGCCAATTTATGATTGGTGATAACGGAAGTGTCGATATTCTGTCTGTGCAATGGCTGGCTAACACCCAATTTGCCTATCGGGAATCGTTGTCGCCGGATAAGGCTTTTATGGAGCGGCTGGAGCGCGAGGGCTATTTTCGCTTAATGCAGGATGTAGGGAAACAGCTGTATCAGGACGGTTATTACGGCGACGTCTGCATTGACTCGATGACACTCCGTGGCGGGAAGCTGGAGCCTATTATCGAAATTAACGCCCGTAAATCCATGAGTCTGATCAAGCACCAATTGGACACCTTTTTGGCTGGAAAAAATATGCGCGGCACGCTGACGAATTATTCACTGTCCCATGATGGCAGTCTGTCCTATGAAGAATTGCTGGAAGGGCTGGAATGTGAAGGACTGTTGTTCACAGGTGAAAGTGAAGAAGGCGTGATGCCGCTGGGCGCCAATACGCTGTATGTGAACACGGGTGGACGAGATGGCGAAAAAAGGAATACAGGTCATAAAAGCACCCCAAGCAGAAAAACAACGGAGCGCGGGGGCAGATCGTCTGCCAAGCAGGTTCGCGTTAGCGGCATTGGCAGTGGCAGTGGTGACAGCCTAACTGTGTCTGGCGGGTCGGAGGGCCTAGCTGATTTTCAAGGTAAAGAAGAGGCGACTGGAAGTGAGCGGACGCGAGGGAAAGGTCGTCTTTATTTGGAACTAGTTGCCGCGGGTGAAGAGGAAAAAATGCGTCTGACTTCGAAACTGGAGCATTTTTTGGCGGAGCATCATTTTACAGTGCTGAATTAAACGGGAGGCGTATGAGCATGAGCGAGAGTATGCATCAGAGTATGAAGGTAACGATTTTGTGTTCCGGTTTCGGATTGGGCTTTTATACCCCCGGCTTGCTGATGCAAGCGGGTCTTCGCAGGCTGGGCGTGGAGACGGCGATTCATGTATTTGAAAATGTGCTGCCCGAGTCGGCTCGTCTCAAGGTGGACAAAAGCCGCAAAGCGTACCATGACAATTTCGCTGTAGCCTTAATGTCACAGAAGGTTCCGCAGGATATGCGTAATTCACTTGATCTCGCTGCCATGGAAGTGCTGCTGACCCGATGGATGGAGGAAGATCGGCGGCATTTTATATGCTTGTCCGGCCATTGGATGTATGTGCTGGAGGAGTATCGCAAGCGCAGGGAACCGGGATCGGTGCATGTGGACATTGTGTATATGGATTCCACGCCTTCTCCTTCGTGGAAAAATCTTGCCAAGCATAACCCGCATTTTGCCGATGGGTGTAGAGAAACGACATTTTTTGAAAATGACCAAAATAGAGTCAGCCACTATATTGATGTCCCGGCTGTGGAGCATGTTCCATTTGAAGCACGGCAATCCCGCTTATTTGTACATGGCGGCGGTTGGGGCATGGGGACGTACCGTGAAAAGGTCGGACGGCTGGAAGAGACGGGCTGGGAGCTGGATTTGCTGCTGTATGATCAGGATCAGCCGGATGAACAGCGGGACGGTATGCGTTATTTCCGAATGGACCCGCAGTGGAGAACATGGCAACGGAATGAAGCCGGGGAGCATACATTTCCGCCTTTCGGTGAGGTGCAGGCTGGCGAGGAGACGTTGTATGAGGTCGGGGCGGATTACCATGGCATGCTGGATCAGGCATGTCATGTCCAGGCCATTGTTAGCAAGCCTGGCGGGGGCAGTCTGACAGATTCGTTCGCTACAGCCACTCCACTCATTATGCTGGAGCCGTTCGGTGTACATGAGATGCATAATGCGGATCTGTGGGAACGGCTGAGACTGGGGATACGGTATGATACGTGGATGCAAATTTATGACGGCAGCGCTGAGATTCTGGAGGACATGCATCGGAGGATCGTGGAGTTGCGAAGTCAGACACCACGCTATGTGGAGGCATATGTGAGGAACGCTCAGGTGCGGACAAGCTCAATGGGATTGGAGAAAGGGTCATGAACGCCGCAGCAGCGGCGCAAGAGCCTGCAGTACGGGATATCCGCTTTGGCCTCATTGGCTGTTCAGCCATTGCACCTCGCGCGCTGCTGGAGCCAATTCGGCACGTTGCCGGGGCCCGTGTAACCGCGCTTGCGAACCGGACCGTTGCCAAGGCAGGAGATCTGGCGGACCGTTTCGGCGTTAGTGTCGTTTATCGGCATGCCAAGGATCTGTTGAGCGACCCGGAGATTGACGCCGTGTATATTGCGCTGAGCAATGATCTGCACGCCGAGTGGATCGGTAAAGCATTACAGGCTCACAAGCATGTGCTTGTAGAGAAGCCGTTATGTCTGAATCCGGCGGAGCTGGCTCCCCTGGAAGCGGCAGTCGGTCAGAGCAGCGCTCATCTGCTGGAAGGAGTCATGGTGCAGCACCATCCTTGGCAGCGCGAGCTGCGCAATATTGTGGATTCCGGTCGCTATGGCCGTTTGCGCTCCATAGCGACCAGCCTGTGCATTCCCGCAAAGGACGGGCATGCGGAGAATTACAGATCCCGACCCGAGCAGGGCGGGGGATGCTTTTGGGATTTGGGCGTGTATTGGCTCCAGTTTCTTCAGGCAGTCATTGGACTGGAACAGGTGGAATTTCGCAGTCAATCGGATTTCGATGGTCCCAACGGATGTGACTGGACATTTCGTGCACAGGCCCGTTATCTGGAGGGATTGGAGGCATCCGCCCTCTTTTCATTCGAGCGGCCATACCGCTGCGCTCATGTATTAACCTTTGATTCGGCGGTAGTTACTTTGCAGGACTGCTTTCGGGCGAATCTGGGCTTTTATAAAATAACGCTCAAGACGGAAATAACGAAGGATACAATGGCAGACTCCAAAATTAAAACCGTTTTCGAGCCGATGAACTATTACGTCAATCAGTTGGATGCGTTCTGCAACATCATCCGGCGAGTCGCGGAGCCGATTCCGTTCCACGAGGCCGCCGAGCGCGTCAGATTGCTGGCAGCTATTCATGAGGCCGCCCGTTCAGGCACGACAATCTATGCGGTATAGGAAAAAGAAGAAGGGGGGGAGATTCAGCAGATGGATAAAAAGGACGAAGCCTTGCTGAAACGCTTCGGTGAACATCCGACGCCATTTTACTACTACGATGGCGACGCGCTGCATGCTCATGTCAGCTCGCTGCTATCCCGTCTGCACCCGGCTGTGCGTGTGCATTACGCACTCAAGGCCAATGGGAACGTAGCCTTGGCGGGATTGCTTCGCACGTTAGGATGCGGCGTCGAAATCGCTTCGGCCGGGGAAATGTTCGTCGCGATGGAGGCCGGGTATGCCCCGGAAGACGTGCTGTACGCCGGGCCGGGAAAAACGGTAGCCGAACTGAGTGAGGCGGTAGCCTGTGGAATCGGCAGCATTCATGTCGAGTCGGTGCGGGAGCTGCGCTTGCTGGAGGATATTGCTGCCCGAGCAGGCTTGTTTGTCCGCGCTGCGGTTCGTGTGAATCCCGATAATGATTTGTCGGGATCGACGATCAAAATGGGCGGCGTTCCTCGTCCCTTTGGTGTGGACGAGGGGCAGTTGGATCACTTTTTTACGGTGCTGGAAGATTGTCCACATGTATATTTCCAGGGCATTCAGGTGTATACAGGTACGCAAATGCTGAAAGCGGATCAGATTTTAGCTTCATTTGCGAATACCCTTCAATTGGCAGAACGCATACAGGATCAGTATGGTGTTGCGATGCATACGGTAAATTTGGGCGGCGGGTTTGGTGTTCCTTATTTTACTCATGAGCAGCCGTTGGATATGGGACAAGTGATCGACGGACTGAACGCGATGGCAGAGCAGACTCGATCCCGTCTGCCAGGTGTTACGCTGATTATTGAAAGCGGCAGATATCTGGTTGCTCAGGCAGGTATGTACGTCTGTAGGGCATTGTACACCAAGGAATCCAAGGGCGAGAAGTTCGTCGTGGCTGATGGCGGTATGAATCATTATGCCTCGGCTGCTTTTCGAGGACGTCGGATTAGGGACAACTATCCGGTGCGAATTATGCGTGGGCAAGGGGAGGGACAGGAAGTGGCGATTCAGATGGGACAGGGGAAGGACATGCCTGTTCAAGAGGCTACTGCTGAGCTGAGATTAGGGGAGGCGGCAGACCGGATAGAAGAGTTTTTGCCGCAAGAAGCAACCGTGGATCTGGAAACCGTGAGCATTGTCGGACCGCTTTGTACACCCGAGGATTGTCTTGTGAAAAAAGCGCAGCTTCCTCCGATTCAGGAGGGTGATTATATTGTCATTCCGAATGCAGGAGCTTATGGACTAAGCTATAGTCCGGTGCATTTTCTGGGACATGCTACGCCGGCGGAGCTGCTGGATTTCCGCGGTGAGGTACACGTGATTCGCGAGCACGGTGACCGTACAGACTTGCTCCATCACCAGCGTATGATCCCTTTGCTGGAGGATATTTTCTGATCATAAAAGTCAGCACTCGCTTGTCGTGACTAAAAAAACGCCAAAACCGTCGGAGCCGATAGAGATCGGACCTGCGTTTTGGCGTTTTTTTTCGTTTTTTTGCATTATATGTGTTGTGGCTTGGACTTTATCGTTGCTTGGAGCTGCGCATTTCCTGACGTACAAGCTGCCACACCATGAAGATCAGCACAGCGACTTGTGGGATAAACGTTTCCCAAGTAGGATACATGCCCAGCCAGCTAATGGATGGCAGCGAAGAGGCCGTGTGCCCCGGAAGCTTGCCAGCCACTTGAAGTGAGTGAATACTTTCGCCCAGAAACCGGAATACGAGATAGTAAATCAGTACAGTGGCTGTCAGGAAAAAGGCGCGAATCGGCAATCGTACACTAAACTTGATGATCGCAAATGCCAGTACAACCAGTATGACAGTTGCCGAGCCAATACCAATCAGCAATTGAGAGGTTTCGATGGCAGGGGCCATACCGATATAAAAGATAGCCGTCTCGGCGCCTTCACGCAAAATCGCAAGTGCAGAAACTGCGAACAGCGACCACAGGCTACCACGCGCCAGCGCGCTGTCTACGCTGTTCTCGACAAAGCGGTTCCATGCGGCAGCATTGGATTTGGAATGTAGCCAGCTACCGACAGTCAGCATAAGCACGACCGCGATCAGTCCAGTCACACCCTCCAGCAGCTCACGCATGCTTCCCGATGCGGCGGCCGCGACCAGTGTGGTGAACAGCACTGCCAGGATTCCGCTCAGTACCAGCCCTGTTCCGGCACCGGCCCATATCCAGCGACCAGCCACAGCTTCGCCGCTTTTTTTGGCATACGCCAGCAGAGCCGCGAGCACGAGAATGGCTTCCAGCCCCTCACGCAGCAAAATCAGTGCCGCATCCCAAACGGTGTAGGAACGTTCTTCCGTCAACGGACGGAGTCTTTCCAGCATCTGATCAAGGGTTTGGATGGCTTTGACTGTGTTCGGTGGAGAAGACAGCAGATAACCGGAAGTCTCGGTCATTTCATTTTCAATCGCGGTATAGGACGCCGGATCGGAAATTTGCACATGTCCTTCCACCGAAGGCCACAGGGCGATGAACCGCCCTACCTTGTCAGCCGCTTGCTCAGGCTGATTGGCTACCGCATCCTGCCGTGCGGATTCGAGGAGCTTGACCGCATCACTTAGCGAAGCTACTGAACCATTAGCCGCGTTGTTTGCTCCAGCTTCTTGACCCGTATTCACCAACTTGCCTTGACTGTAATCCGACAACAAAGTCGTTAGCTCCTGCATTTCCTTGAGAGCCTGCTCTTGTCGTATTGGTTCGGCTTGCATGGAGATGCGAATTAGGCTGATTTTAGTTTCCAGCGCACTGTATACCGGAAAATTGTCCGAACGAATCGGTGTCTCCACCTGATACCATGCTTTTACGATCCGGTCGTAATCAGCGCGGGCCGCAGTCCAGTCGCCTTTTTGCATGGCAGCCAGACTGCCCTTCGCCATGGGGAGCAGCTTTTCCGCTGCTTTGGCTCCAGCCGGGGCGGGTTTGCCGCCTTCCGCAGCAGTCACAAATTCGTTGACCGAACGAGCTAGCACGGACAGTGCAGCTTTTGCTGGTTCTCCGCCGCCGCTGGCAAGCGCCTGCTCTGCATCCGCGAGAGCCTTGTCCACCGCTCTGATATGGGCTGCATCACCACCGTTTGTTTTGGCAGCTTCCCACAGCGTACGGAATTCTTTGACGTCCCTGGAGGCTTCCGTCCATTGGGATTGTCCCGCCTCCACCAGTGCACCACCCACCACAGGCATGAGCTGATCATTGGAAACAGCTTTGGCATCTGTTTGTGCGAAAGCGACCGACCCGGAGCCGGATATGAACGGAGTTGCTGTCAGCAGCAGAGACACCAGCAGAAACACCCATCCCAAGCTTTTATTGCGCCGATTCATATAAATCCCCTTCCTGGCCTGCTGCTAAAATAACGTATCCCCGATGTAGCCGCCTTGCGATACACCCGGGAAGCAGGCGAACACCGCACTGCCTTTGTGTACAATGTATTCGTTCAGCTTGTCATTGCGCGCAAGCTTCTCCTGAATGTGGACGAACTGCTTGAATAGATCACGCTGGTAGCTGATGAACAGCAACCCGGCATCGAGCTGTCCTGTTTGCTTATCCAATCCGCTCGAATAAGAATAAGACCGCCGCAAAATATTAATGCTCCCGTCCCCATGAGCCAATGCCACATGAGAGGTGGGGGGCGTAATCGGCTTGCCTTCCGGACTTGTGGCCGCCAGATCAAGCTTGTCGAACTCCTTGGCCTTGCCCAGTGGGGCCCCGCTGCTGCGATGGCGTCCGAAGGTATCCTCCTGGTCGCCCAGTGTCGAGCGATCCCATACCTCTACCCGCATGCGTACACGCCGCACAGCCATATAGCTGCCGCCGCCCATCCACGCAGGACCGTCACTCGCCTGTGTCCATACCAGTCGGTTCATCTCATCAGCCTTGGAGGTATCCGGGTTCCCCGTACCGTCCTTGAAGCCGAGCAAATTCCGCGGCGTGCTTCCCGCCGGATCGGCCTGTGCTGTCCGCTGGAAGCCTTCCTGTGTCCAGCGAAGCACCGCCGTTCCTCTGGCGATACGCGCCAAATTACGCAGGGCATGGAAAGCTACCTGCAAATCATTGGCGCATACCTGTACCCCGATATCGCCGCCGCACCATTGATCGTCCAGCGCATCGCCTTGAAAGCGAGGCAGCTCACGAAGTCCGGCAGGTTTAAGCCCTGCCAGACCGTAGCGCCCATCAAAAAAGGACGGACCCACACCAAAGGTAATCGTCGTCCGTGACGGCGATAACCCCGCCGCTTCGCCCGTATCGGACGGAGGCAGGTTAAGATTTTCGTTATCGTTGCCGATCAGCGCGCCGGAAGTCATCGTAGCGGTGGCTTCTGTCCAGGCTTTAAACAGGCTGCGCACCCGTTCCTTGTCACTCGTCGTTAGATCAAAGGCGGCGAAGCAGATGAAATCCTGTGCCGGAGTCACAATTCCAGCCTGATGCTTCCCGTAAAAAGGAACCACATCCTTGGTATCCGCATCCGTCATCATGCTTTCGAGCCGTTGGCTGGCTGTCAGCACAGCCCCCACGCCACCGCCGCCGAGCAGGAGACCCAGTCCCCCGACCCCTGCCAGCTTCAATAGATCCCGGCGTGATACAGATTTACTCTTTCCCGACAGCTCACCAACCTCTGGCTGAACATCCTTTTTGACCAGATCAGCCTGTTCTTCATGGGATTCTGCATGCTGCTGCGATGGTTGTCCCTTTTGCCGCTTAAAGCCTTTCATATCGTTACACTCCTAACAATTTTCCCATTTGGGACAACGGCTCTGCCAGAGCATCAAGGTTTTGGCTCAGCTTTTTAATTTCTTCCGGTTTAAGCTTCGTATAAGATACATAGCCTTCGCCTTTCTTGAAAGGAGCCAATTCTTTCTGCAATGCCTCAAAGCGCTCGCCAATTTGCGTTTCCAACGCTGCATCTTTTTGGTTCAGGTCTGTTTTCAAAATCTCATATATTTTTTGTGCGCCCTCTACATTAGCTGCAAAGTCGTATAAATCCGTGTGGGAATAACGTTCTTCTTCACCCGTCACCTTGGAGGTGGACACTTCGTTCAGCAGCTCGACTGCGCCCGTTACCATCAGGCTGGCGTCAATGTTGACCGTCTCCACCTTGGCACGCAGCAGCTTTGCATCACTCAACAGGCGGTCGGAAAACTCGTCCAATCCTTTGGTGGTGTTTTCTTCCCATAATGTCTTTTCAATCCGGTGAAACCCGCGCCAATCCGCTGCATCCACATCACCGTCACGCGCATCAATATTCGGGTCAAGATCGCCCAGCGCTTCCGCAATCGGTTCAATCCGTTCATAGTACATACGTGCAGGAGCATACAGCGCCTTGGCTTTGTCCAGCTCGCCAGCTTTGACCGCGTTCGTGAATTCTTCTGTCTTTTTCACAAACGTATCGCATTGCTCTATGGCATAGGCACGGTAAGCGGCCACCGCTTGATCAAAATTGGGGGCAGAGGTCGCAGGAGTCGTTGTCTGTGTAGTTGCTCCTGCATCTTTGGTCGTTGCAGCGGGCTGCTGAGTAGCAGTTCCGGTTTGGCCGCAACCAGCGAACAGAATAGAAGAAACCAGCACTCCGGCCGGTACGGCATAACGTAGTTTCATAATTAAAGAACACCCTTTCTGGCCAAGCGGCCATGAACCATAGTCTGTTGCGCGATATCTATATGCATCATTATTTTGATAATGATTATCAGTCGCGGTTTTTCTTATCATAAGGCTGCCCCATATGCCTGTCAATACATAAAATTAGACGCAGAGTCTAATGATTCAGCAAAGGCTGAAAATAAGTGCCTAGGCCCATTTTTATCCGCATATTGAACCATACCTAAGCACGTGACATAAAATGTGTTGACTGTATCCCTTAACCTTGTTACACCACACAAAACCCGAGCAAGGAGGGGTGAAATTGACGAAGGGTAACGACCACAAAAACAAGTTTTTGTTAACTCACCGTGAACGTGAAGTATTTGAACTGCTTGTGCAGGACAAAACAACACGTGACATCGCCGGACAACTATTTATTAGTGAGAAGACGGTGCGTAACCATATTTCCAACGTAATGCAGAAACTGAACGTAAAAGGTCGTTCACAGGCGGTCGTGGAATTAATCAGGCTTGGCGAAATAAAAATCTGACCTCTTGTTCCTTGCGGGGTGCAAAGTCTTCTCGATGATCCTTCAACAGTGAAGGCTGGTCGGGAAGGCTTTTGTTTTTTTTAAAATGCATAAAATATATTTTATTTCTAAAAAATACAACTCTTGGGCAAACATAGCTGCGACAAGATTAGCGGCAATAACGTAACAGCATAGGATGGCAATAACAATAGCACTTCCTACAATTATGATGTGATGGATCGTCGTGCTTCCGTTGCTAATGCCAAAGGTGAGGTTGCGAAATATAACCAAAAGTGAAGAGAATTTAACGAACTGGGACAGGTTATTAAAATAACTGATGAGAAAAATCAGGAAAGTAAACAAGTATTATGACTAATTGGAAATCGAACTAAGCTTAGGGAGCCATTTGGCAGCGAAATCTCTTATACCTTTGATGACCTTAATCGGTTAACGTCAGCGGGAACAGAGTCTTCATCTCCAGATGCCAAATATACGCATTACAAAAATGGTCTACTGGATCAAACGGTTTCATTAAGCGGTTTGAACCGTTTGAACTACCGATTCTTAGTGCTGAGATTGGAAACTTCGTTAAGTAAATTGGAGTGAAAAAGCTTTAAATGGCTATGACATATGTTAAATATAGATAAAAAAAGGGCGAGGATTGTAAAATAGGAGACTTTATTGTCAATGTGTTTACTTCGAATATGATAAAATAAGAACGTATGATTCCGTAAGCGTTAGTTGGGGAGGAGTGGGAGTTGAGAAATTGGACAATCGTACAGATATCTTAATATACCAGACAGAAGATGGGAATACCAAAATAGACGTGAAACTGGAGAACGGCAACGTTTGGATGACTCAGAAGGCAATTGCAGAGTTATATCAGACTACGTCTCAAAACATTACGCTTCACATTAAACACATCTATGGAGAAAATGAACTAGCTTTTGATGCAACTTGTAAGGAATACTTACAAGTTCAAATTGAAGGTTCAAGAGAAATAAAACGCAAGGTCAAGCATTACAATCTTGAAATAATTATTGCTGTCGGGTATCGTGTCCGCTCGCACAGAGGCACGCAGTTCAGACGGTGGGCAACCGAGCGGCTTAATGAGTACCTTGTCAAAGGCTTTACAATGGACGATGAGCGTTTGAAAGATATGCGTCACTTTGGACAAGACTACTTCGATGAATTGCTCCAGCGTATTCGCGACATCCGTGCATCGGAGAAAAGGTTCTATCGCAAGATTACGGATATCTACGCCTTATCGGTTGATTATGACCCCCATTCCAGTGTGTCCAAAGAGTTTTTCGCTACTGTACAAAACAAACTTCATTTTGCCGTCCATGGTCATACCGCGGCAGAGCTGATTGCCGAGCGAGCAAGCGCTGATAAAGGCAATATGGGATTAACAAGCTGGAAAGGCGACAAAGTAAGGAAGAGCGATATAACCGTAGCCAAGAACTATTTGACCGATAAAGAAATACAGGCATTGAATCGCATCGTAACGATGTATCTGGACTATGCGGAAGATCAGGCGGAACGTCAATCCCCGATGTATATGAAGGACTGGACCCAGAAGCTGGACTCATTCCTGAAATTCAATGAGCGAGATATTCTGATAAATGCAGGAAGTATTTCGCAAGAGATTGCAGAGAAGTTGGCGACAGCAGAGTACGACAAATACAATCGACAAAGATTGGTTATGGACACAAGTGATGATTTTGATGAATTTATCAAACAAAATCAATTGGATAAAAAGTAGTGCCCTTTTACCTTAACAACAAGCTTGGTGTGTTTCAAACCCCATCGCGAATGTAATGCAGAAACTGAACATAAAAGGTCGTTCACAGGCGGTCGTGGAATTAATCAGGCTTGGCGAAATAAAAATCTGACCTCTTGTTCCTTGCGGGGTGCAAAGTCTTCTCGATGATCCTTCAACAGTGAAGGCTGGTCGGGAAGGCTTTTGTTTTGTAGGATGACTCAACCAAGTGAGCCAACGTAAAAACAAGCGATTGTCGCAGAAAGAGACAATCGCTTGTTTTAATCATTTGTAGTTTAAAAATCATAATCCAGAAGCTGTTCCTGACAGTTAGCTATTCTTGATAACTCCGATTTGGGATGCCCAAGTCGGTTTGTTTTTTCACTGCACATCCAGCAGGAACAATGAATTTTCCCTTTGGAGAATGCACCGTCGAATTTGGCGACCCATCCCCGGTGTGCTGAAAGTCGCTTCTTACGCTGAATAACTCGCTTTCTGTGGTGTCTAAAATAGGCTTGATTACGTTTTTTTCGGTTAGGCTTCATTACCATCACGCTCCCTTGGGCAAAGGCTCAGCCCGCAGGAGAAACCAAGGGTATAATCAATACTCTACGGGCAGAGCGTGATGGTAATCTGATTTATATGATTAGGCATGAGTCACCTGCTTGGAGTTATTTTAAAGGTGAAAGTGGGAAGTGGATCCCAGAAAAAAATTCTTCAACGACTTGCACATCGGTTCGACTGGTATGAAAGACATACAACTCACGTGTAGGGTACAGCTTTTTATACTCTTAGTCCATTATATCACAGTGATAGCTGCAATGAGGATTCAGTGAAAACCGTTCACGGCTATTCGTTTTAATAATTTAGTAAAAAGCTATGATCTGTTTTTTTAATTACTGAGTGCGTGCTTCAAAATGTATTTCCAATGTAATGCAGAAACTGAACCAAAAAGATTAATCATAGATGTTTGGGGAATTAACCAGGCTCAAGGGATGTTATTTTTCTTCTTGATCATTCTTTGTAGTTTATTATTTTTAAAATTCAAATAGTGAACAGGATGAAAGAGAGTAGTGCCTTTTATTTTTGTCGCTAGTACCTGTAAAATACTAAATCAGTAAAGGAGGCCACATGGCGAATCCTCACGATCTTATCCCTAAACATAAGTCGGATTTTGATAGCATTAATCAATTGAAATTGTGCAGTAAGGAAGAAATTCGGCCCATAATTCCTGAGCTTTTTACCTGGTTACAAGACAGTAATTGGCCCATTTCAGCGGAAGTAAGAAATATTTTGTTCCAGTTCGATATGGAGCTAATTCCAGTCATCCGGCAAATATTAAATTCAAACGATAGTTCATGGAAGTATTTCGTGCTTATACATTTTTGTAAGCAGCTTCCCAATGCTTTACTTGAAAAGTTAACATACGAACTAAACAGACTCAGCACCAATCCGAGTGAAAACGATAAATTAGAAGAGATCGATCAGATTGCGAAGGAGATTTTAAACGATTAAACCGCTGAAAAATGTAGGAATTTGTGCATAAGTGTTGTACTATATAGGGAAGAAACTACCATTAGTTCATCCGCCAACCTACATGAATGGTTTAATGTTGAAGACTGTACCACAAAGTAATAAAAAGATAAAAATGCATTTTGTGATAGTCTAAGGAGGCGAGTATAGATCCCTGCGAAATCAGTGCTCAGGATATAGACAAAATGGAAGACGGCTCGGGTTTTGAGTTATACTTGTATTAAAAGGATCACAAGGCAGAAAGGCTCGTTGCTTCAGGTAGGAGTAAGTAGCTTTTGCTTAGGTCTACCTGTGGTATATTCTTGATCGGAGGTGAACGGGGAGACATATGACACAAAACGAACATTTGATGACCTATACGCTGAACAGCGGCATAAAGGGAACAGTCGACCTATCCAGTAAGCAGGTTCAGGAATGGATAAAAGCATATCGAATTGGCAGCAAGTTTGTAACGGTAGTCGGTAAACAGTATTTTGGTTTGAATCCTGAATTGGTAGCAGATTTTAAGGTACATAATGAATACTCGGAGCAGCGGGATCATATATCCATGATACAGCCTGCAATGGTAAGTAAAGCTGTAGACGTAGACCCGTTGGTAGAGGCGTACAGTCAGTATAAAACGTTGATTCAGGTAGAGTGCAAATGCGGAGCTTCCTATATAGAAGAGTCGCCGCACAAAAGAACCAAGTGGTCATGCAAGGAATGCAATAACATTGTGTTCCTGGATCGTAAAAAGGGCATGGTGGATACGGGAAAAGGCAAGGCGTGGTATATGACCAACAAATACTATGTGGAAAGACAAAGCAATTGACCTAGGTCAGTTGCTTTTATTCTATATGTCCATTCCCTGAACTTTATAAATCAGCTATAACCTTTTGCCAAATAATAAAATTGATGTTTTTTGCGCTTTGTAGTACATTATCAAGTGTATTATAAGGAGGCTTCTCATGTACGGACATAGACAAGATGATACTTTATACATCATGACTTACACATTAAATAGCGGTATCAAGGGCACAGTGCCTTTGTCTAATCAACAGATACAGGAATGGCTTGAGTGTTACAGAATCGGCAAGAAATTTGTAACCGAGATTGGCAAAGAGTACTTTGGGCTGCATGCGGAACTGGTCGCTGATTTTAAAGTTCATAATCAATATTCAAGCTATCAGGAAGTCATTATCCCGGTTCAACAGCCGGATACTGGCTTGAAAGAGCTGTCCCAAGCTTACAAATCAACAGAAACCTTGATCAAAGTAGATTGCAAATGCGGCACCTCCTATGTAACGGAATCTCCCTTTAAGCGGACCAAGTGGTACTGCACTAAATGCCGGGAAATTGTTTTTCTCGACAACAAAAAGGGAATGGTCGACACTTCCAGAGGCAAGGCTCATTTTATGACCAATAAGTATTTTGTGGAACGGGAAACAACTGGCGTATAAGCCGGTTGTTTTTTTGTACGTAAGGTTTGTATATATCCTAATTTTTCAAAGCCGAGTGCGTTATAGTGAAAAGGGGGGCTTATGGAAATGTGGAGTATTTTGCTGAATCACGTTTTGTTAATAGGATTTCTGGCTGTTTTGATTCAACAGATCTACAAGCATCGCTTTCATCAGCAAAATGGTAGCAGTTTTCTGCTATGCTTGTGGGGTATCTTGCTTAATCGGTACAATAGCTTGTTTGAACTGACAACGTTGTACACGGTGTATACTGTTATTTTCGCAGTAGGAGCATTGTTGTTTGGAGGCTTCTGGCTTGTGCAGCTATTTGAAGAGGGGAAAGAGAAATCTTGATATAACGATAGTCAGGTGGTGAACGTCATTCGGGAAAATCATACGAACAGCGCAAGGAATCGCATGAGCACGAACAGTGTGTACATAAACGAAACACTTCATCTGGAACAAATTATAAGTGACTTGCGGGTGATGGGCTATGTGGCCTTTCATCATCATCCGCAAATTACAGGTGAGCTTGAAGAGCTGAAAAAGCAACTATTGTCGTTTTTTCAGCAGCATCATGTATTGTGGATTGAGCTTGACCCGCTAACGCAATATGCGGTGGTGAACAACATGGGGAAGGCCACGGTGCTAAAACTTATGGGTCGGAAAATGAACCCGCTGCGTGATCTGAGAGCGAATGCTGCTTTGGCCGGGCAACCGCTTCACGAGTTGGATCGGGAAATAGAGCGGTTGAATCGGCTGGTTCACCTGTTGCGCTACACCCGTTTTTCTTAGGCGACGGCAGCCATGTAAAAAAGCATTCACGAAGCATGGTTGATCACATGCCGTGAATGCTTTTTTTTGGTATCAGCTTACACAGATTTCAAAAACTCCACAATGGTCAGTAGACCCTTATCGAAATTTTCCAAATTAAAATGCTCGTTCGGCGCATGCAAGTTTTCATCCGGCAAGCCGAAGCCCATCAGTACGACTGGAGCGGTTAGCACACGGGAGAAGGTTTCCACAATTGGGATGGAGCCGCCGTCCTTGGTAAACAGGGCGCGTACACCGTATACCTTCTCAAAAGCATCCGCCGCTGCTTGCAGAAATGCGTGTGACGGGTCGATGTTAAAGGCGTTCGCTTTTTCACCCTGCTGGATGTCCAGCGTGGCACCTGTCGGAACATGGGCGCGCAGATGGCGCTCAATTTTGTCCAGAATGTCCTGCGGATTCTGGTTGGCAACCAGGCGGCACGTAATTTTCGCATGAGCTTCCTTCGGAATGACCGTCTTCGTGCCTTCGCCCTGGAAGCCGCCATACACGCCGTTCAGCTCCAGAGTCGGACGTGCCCCGACACGCTCGACGAAGCTGAATCCTTCTTCGCCGTAGAGGGAATCAAGCGCAAGATCCTTTTGCAGCTTGCTCTCATTGAAATCTTGCTTCACGAACTCTGCTCTCATCTCAGCCGATAGTGGCGCGACATCGTCGTAGAAGCCGTCGATGCTGACGCGTCCCTTGTCGTCATGCAGCGTTGCCAGCAAGGACACTAGGGCATGCAACGCGTTCGGCACACCGCCGCCAAAGGAGCCGGAATGCAGATCCGTATTGGCTGTGCGGATCGCAACTTCCAGTGAGCACAATCCGCGCAGACCTGTGCAAATGGCAGGCTTGCCTTTTTCGATCAGGGAGGTGTCGGATACCAGTACAGCGTCGGCAGCCAGACGGTCTGCACCTGTCTGCAAAAACTCAAGCAGGCTCGGGCTGGACACTTCTTCCTCGCCTTCGATGCAAAATTTGATATTCAGCGGCAGCTTGCCTTCCTGCTTCAAAATGGCTTCGACCGCCTTAATGTGCAAGAATACCTGACCCTTATCGTCTGTAGCTCCGCGCGCATACAGCTTTCCGTCGCGGAACGACGGCTCGAACGGTGGAGTTTCCCACAGATGAAGCGGGTCGACCGGCTGTACATCATAGTGACCGTACACGAGGATCGTCGGTTTGCCGGGTGCATGCAGATAATCCGCGTACACCAGCGGATGGCCTTTAGTCGGAATAATTTCAACGTTTTCCAATCCAGCAGACGTCAGTTTGGCGGCAAGCCAATCGGCTGCTTTGTTAATGTCTCCTTTATGCTCGGATAATGCGGAAATACTCGGAATGGACAACCATTCCTTCAGCTCATCAAGCTGCTGCTCTCTAACCTTTTCGAAATATGCGGAATAACTCATGATTTATGTATCCTCCTCTTTCATTGTGCGGTTTTTGCTCTATCCTCCGAACCAAGGCCGTGGACGATATGTATAGTTTACTACGTTTTGCGCTGAACGAAAAATCGCGATGGTAGATGTGTTAAAAAATAGGCGACCTGTCCGGTCTGCTTAGACCCGAACAGATCGCCCGTCGAATAGTGGTGAAGCTACGCTCGAAGGTCTAGTTGACCTCCGAGATGAGGCTGTACGCTTTTTTCCATCATCTGGATCAATGCTTGTCCCTGTTCACCAGCTTGATCCTTAGCCATGCCCAATACTTTCACGCTCACGGCTTGCGCCAAGCTGGCCTGGCTCATACCCGTTGATAATGCTGCGATATCCATGTTTTCATTCCTCCTTTGTCGTGAAGACTCTTACTATTTATCGGTCAGAACTGTTATTTGTTTCATCCAATTGGAATTGTGCCAGCAAATCTTGGAGCTGTTCTGCCAGACGGGTTAAATCTGCGGCAGAGGAACCGATCTCTTCCATGGAGGCGAGCTGTTCCTCTGCGGCCGCAGATACCGTCTCGGTATGGGATGCGGCTTCTTCGGCAATACGTGTAATTTCCTCCATACTGCCGACCACTGCACTTGTTCCTTGTGCTACTCCTGCTGTAGAAGCTGAGACGTTATCAAGCTGCTTCGCCGATTTAACGATCGCTCTACGAATACGGGAGAAGGAGCGGCCGGACAGATCCACGGAATTAATGCCTTCGCTTACGCGCTCTTTGGCAGATTCCATCGAGGTCAGGGCCTCGGATACGCCGTTTTGAATCCCTTGAATTTGCTCACGGATCTGTTGTGCCGAATGAGCTGAATTTTCCGCCAGCTTGCGGACTTCAGTCGCTACAACTGCAAAGCCTTTACCATGCTCTCCGGCGCGTGCTGCTTCAATTGAGGCGTTCAGGGCAAGCAAATTGGTCTGGCTGGCGATTTCTGTAATGACCGTGACAATCGTTCCGATTCGCCCGGATCGTTCACTCAAAGCGCCAATAATCGCATCCAGCTCTTCCACTGTAGTACGAATGCCATCAATGGAAACGACACTATTGCCGATATGCTCACTGCCTGCATCCGACGCCTGAATGGCCTGTGAAGAGTAGGTGGTCATTTCAGTCATAGCCTCAGTCATGGCTGCGATATCTGTTGACATGCCTGACACACGATCCTGATTTTCTTTGGCACTGTTGGCTTGTCTTTCGCTACCTGCGGCTACATCCTGAATGGCTACGGTCACATGCTCAATCGCGCGGGTGGTTTGTTCTGCACCTGCTGCGAGCTCTTGCGAGGAGGCCGACAGATTGCCTGTCATGGCTTGGATTTCTCTGATCATGTTACGCAGATTATCTACCATTTGCTGAAAATATCTCGATAATTCGCCGATTTCATCTGTGCTGTTCGTAGCGACATTGATGGAAAGATTGCCTTGGCTGATAGCATCCATAGAATTACGCAATCTTTGGATCGGTTTGAGTATACTGCTGATTAGCCACAGCGCCAGCACACCGATAATGATAGCTGAAATGACCAGCACCACGATAGTCGTGATGAGGATCGGCTTGGCGGAGGCACTTGTTTCCGACTTGTCCATCGTTCCGGCAATTTTCCAGCCCGTCAGCGTATTGGTTTTAAAAATCAGGTTTTTAGATACGCCATTCAGATCGTAATCAAAGCTGCCTTCCTTGGAGGCAAACAGTTGCGGCAGTTTTTCCCCCAATTGGGTACTTCCGCTGACTTCTGTCGGGTGGGTAACGATGCGCTTAGTGTTATCCAATATCATGACATAACCATGCTGCCCGATTTTTAAATTCGTAATTTCCTTTAAATTATTCAGGTTCAGGGAAAGACCGAGAACACCGCTATTGTCAGGAAGCGTACGTGAAATATACACAACGGCGACCTTAGCCGTATTGAGTCCGACAGGGCTGATTACGGTTTGCCCGGGTTTCTCCATGGCCTGTTTGTACCAAGGACGCTCACGAGGATCGTTTTTGGAGCCTACGGCTTTGCCAATGATGAGTTTTCCTTCGGGAGTTCCTACGAACATATCGAGGGCTTCCGCATGCATTTTCAAATAGATTTGCAGCTCCGTCAGGAGTGCTGCATCTGCTTCTGGAGTGTTGTCACTGGCCGTCATCGTAGTAGCGTAATATTCGATATCTGCAATTTTGGCTTGAATCGTCTGGGTGACTGCGCGGTCGGCTGCGGTAACGCTAGTCGTCGCACTGTCCACTAATTGCTGGTCTGTCTGGTTATACGCTGCCTGATAAGAAAAAGAGCTGACAATAATGCTAGGAACAAGCATGACTAGCAGGAATGCTGCTGTCAATTTTTTGCGAAGCGTTAAAGTTTTCAGTCGTTTCAGTTGTTTCATCAAACCCCCTGCTTTCTATGTACATTTCAATTCCAAAATTTATATTGTATGTATTTACTATCGGCTATTTTAAGCGGATTTGATAGATTTATTGCTAATTTGTCCAATACGCTTAAGAATTTCTCGCATAACATGGAGTATCTTGCAATTTGGAGGGATAAGCAATGGGTTTTTTTCTGGATATGAGAAGTTCAACAAATTCATCAAAAACAGGTGAGGGTCCCGATATCCAGCTGGGTCCTGAACCGGAGCGGTTCGGCCTGATTGGGCTGCGAACCTATCTCGTACCGGGTCCGGTAGTGACCTTTAGCGGTTCCATCGGTCTGATCGGTGAGCTTGGTGATACGTATGCGATTGAAATCGTGCGTGGTGCCGAATACGATCCGAACGATGTGATTTACCGGGCAGAGGGTGTACTTGGCGTCACAGGAGCCACTGAAACGCAAGCTTTTAATGCACAGGATCTTTCCGCGCCATGGGCGATACAAACGGTGTATTCCTCTTATATTTCCGGGGTATCGACGACCGTACGTAACGGTCCGGAGGTATTTACTGGCATCGCTTCGACTCCTTTTTTCTAAATATATCAGACGAGTATTTACTTAATTAAGAGCTTGCTGCAACACCCAGAGTACAAATATCCTGGGTGTTGTTTGCTGTAAGCTCATCAGTTCAGGCTCCTAGAATCGGAGCGTCTCGTCCCATGTGACCGATTCTCCATATTCTGCTTCCCGGATTCTAATTCTTTAAAATCTCTCGCAAATACCCTGTCAACTCATCTGCTGCTTTGGTATGGGAGGGGAGCCCGGGATGGCTGCGAGATCCTAACGTTTCTTCCGTCGTGTTCGGCAGTTGGAACACGGACACATTCCGATCCCTCGTTCTTTTCTTGTACGCGTCTACCGCCCGGTAGATCGCTGGCATCATCGGAGTGCCAAGCATCCCATAGGCCCACACAATATGGGCAGCAGGATTACAGGTCCGAAGCTTGGCAAGAAAATTTGTGATAGCGTTTTCAAAAGCTTGTAAATCTTCTTCATTGAATGAACCGTCCTCGTTCAAGCGTTGCTTGTACACTTTCCCATTTACGGGGTCCGTCCATGCAGGAGAATAAAAGGCTCCCCCGTCATTAGTCCCCAAATTCACCACGACCACGTCCGGCTGCCATGAGGTAAAATCATGATCGGAAAATGCCCCTAATGCTTCATTTTTCTCTCCGGTGAGCACACCACATACCTGCTCATAATATGCCGGAATGTTCGCATGCGGATTATTATCCCAGCTTGTTAGGACACCCCATCCGCTTTGTGATAACACTCGGTAGTCCGCATTCAGTGCTTCGGCTGTTATGGCTGTATAATTGCGTAGTGCCGTGAACAGCATGGGGACCCAGTCTGTCTCCTCCTTCGCTCCAATTGTTCCTTCTCCCGAGGTAATGCTGTCACCGATAAATTCCACCTTGTGGGGCTTATCGGTGACCGGCAGTAATTCTCCGTCAACCCTCAGGGCATGAATTTGCAACAAGCAGCGCGAGTCCGAACTCATAGGCTGGACATCCTTGACCACCCGGACATTTTTAACCATGTCAGGATTCATTCCTCTCAAAAGACAAATCCAATGCCGTCCTGCGCTCACCATCAGGCGGCTCATCGGGGCACCATTGATGACAATACTGATCCAGGACTCATACACTTGGTAATCGGCCTCCATTTCAATCCACAGCTCCGAGCCTTTGATATTTAATTCAATGCCGCTGCCTGTCCAAAACAGAGTTAGTGGTGCAAGTGTTTGCATAGTTCGACCATGAATCTTTACATGCTTAGCTTTGGTAAGTGGATATGTCTTCAATTTCTTGTTAGGTGTCATTTCCAATATCCTCCTCATGATCTCCAATTTAATGCTAGTTTCTATAATATTGTAAAATAAGTGACGGGAAATCTCAAAGTCTATTTTTAAGCAAATAAGATTTCAAGGCTTTATATGGATATTCCATGCGACCACGGACTTTAGGACGGTTTGTGATAGCCAAAAGCACCAGCAAAATCTTGAATTTGCTGGTGCTTTTTTGATATGAGAAGCAGAGGCTATCCATTAATTCGCTTTGCCGAACATTACGATATTAATTGCCTTGCCGAAGTCTATACCTACTTTGCCAGTTAGTTCTGCCGTTTTTTGCGCCAGTACGACCGCATTGACCCCGCAGGAGAATAGCGCAATATCAAAGTCATCTTTATGCGCTGCGATCCACTGGAGCGTTTTATCCATTTGTTCATATTGATGAAATGCAAGCGTGTGCGGGATATGCAGCTGATACGGCTCGGCTTCAAGGACGGGCTTCACTTCGGCGGCTGTACGGGTGACGAGCAGGATGCGCCGATTTTTAAGCATGTCCCAGAAAGCGGGTGTCTCAGCCAAATACCGGTTCAGGCAGGCATGGCAGGTCAGCGCAGGAGAGAGGCCGTAATGGTTAAAAACCTGGTCGGTCAGCTCCCGCTTCATATAGGAAGGTGCTTTGATAGATTCGTCATCATAAGGCAGGATACCAGCAATGTCGGCTTTGCGTACCGCCTCGGCCACCGCATCTCGCAATTCCGTATTCGGTAGAAACAATCCTTTTTGCCCGAGATTGGCTTTGACTGCCCAACGTTCCTGCAACACCTTTTCCATCGGCCAGACGGTATCCTGAGACAAAATCAAATTTTCACCATCCCCAATCCGAATGAACGAGAAGGGCTGCTGTTGATCCAGTGCCAACTTCAAATGATTCAGTACCTCGTCAATCTCCAGATACTTTGGCTTAGTCATATCATGCTTCCTCCCTGTCTATCCTTCTTCTTCAGCTTTTAGAATGGCGAAAAAAACTCTGTATTCTATCATATGTCGAAAGCGGCAAGGTTTTTGTATGATCGGCTATTCTTTTTGGATTCTACCTATTTATTGAAAGAGTTGATGCATTTGTACATGCCGTTTCCCCGGCGGTTTCATAACTTGTGAGGAGAAGGTTGAAAAGGAGGAAGATAAATGAATCGCAAGATTGTGATTGAAATTAATTTTAATAACTACGGGATGAATCCCAATCGGCTGACACGTGAGTGGATCAGCGAGCGGCTGGATGTATTCAGAACCTTTACGTTGCGCAGCTTGCTCAGTCAGACGAATGCGGATTTCTTGTCTGTCGTCAAGCTGGCGGGCGGATGCAGTGACATCGTGGAGGATGAATTAGCCAAGCGTGAGCCGCTTCCCGACCATATCCGCTTTGGCACGAGCATCGAAAGCAAGCGCCGCATTAATGCGTATATCGAAGCTGCGGACGAACTGCTTATTGCGCGAATTGATTCCGACGATTTGTATCATCAATCGTTTGTACAACAGTTGCATGATTACGAATTTCAGCCGGATACGGTCGCGTTGGTGAACCAGATGGGTTACCTGTGGGATGCCGTAGAAGGTCAGATGGCACCGGTATTTCACCGTTCGCCCTCCTTTTATGTGTTCCGCTATCAAGCAAATGATTTTCTGGATGATTATCGTATTGTCATTCCCGGCAAGGGCACCCATGGATATGTAACGGAGCTGCCGCATGAGGTGATTCCGCATCGCAACTACGTGAATGTCATACACGCCGCTAATACCTCGGTAAAAAAAGTGCCAGTGAAGGATCGGCTGACAGAGGATGACATGAAGGCTGTGCTGGCTGAATTTCTGGGAACGGGTACTGCCAATTTGTAACGGTCAGGAGGAGATTATATTGTTCAAAGGAAAAAAACTGCTGGTGACCGGTGGGACGGGATCTTGGGGGCAACGTCTGACGGAGGAATTGCTCAAGGAAGGGCCAGCGGAAATTCGTGTTTTTTCACGTGGTGAATTTGCACAGATTGCAATGCAGCGTCAATTCCAGTCTGATCCCCGGTTGAATTTCATTATTGGTGATATTCGGGATCTACAAGCATTGCAAGAGGCATGTCGCGGGGTGGACTATGTGTTCCATCTGGCGGCGTTGAAGCATGTACCTGTATGCGAGAGACAGCCGGAAGAGGCTTTCAAGACGAATGTACACGGTACGAAAAATGTAATTCGGGCCAGTATTGAGCAGGGAGTCACCAAGGTTATTGACGTCTCTACCGACAAGGCAGTAGACCCGGTGAATGTATATGGCATGACGAAGGCGATTGGCGAAAGACTGATGATTCGTGCCAACGATCTGAGCGAGCGCACCCGTTTTGTGTGTATTCGCGGCGGCAATGTGCTGGGTACAAGCGGAAGTGTTGTGCCGCTGTTCAAGCGCCAGATCGCGGAAGGGCAGGATTTGACGCTGACCAGTCCTGATATGACCCGTTTTTTCCTCACGCTTGGTGAGGCTATTGGCTTGCTGTTGAAGGCTTCTGTGACAGCGATTGGTGGAGAGACGCTGGTTATGAAAATGAAGGGCTGCAACATTGCCGATCTGGCGGAAGTGATGAAGGAGCAGGCGGGCCAGCCAGCCTTGAAAGTAAAAGAAATCGGCATACGCGGTGGGGAAAAGCTGCATGAGGTGCTGATTTCTCCTTATGAGGTGCCGCACACGTACCGCTATGATGATCGTTATTTTGTCATCCTCCCACAGCAGGCAAACAAGCGATTACTGAGCCAGTATGGCGGGCTGGAGCGGGTGAGCTTTGATCAATACCGCTCGGACGATGAGCTAATGGACCGCGCAGTCATTGCTAAGCTATTGCGAGGCATGGAGTAACGATGAAAGAGGTGGGTATTTTGCAACTTATAGAAAAAATAAGTAAAGGCACGGTAAAGGTTGCGGTGATCGGCCTCGGTTACGTGGGACTGCCGATGGCTGTGGAAATGGCACGAGCCGGTTACGACGTGTACGGTGTGGATTCTGATCCGGTCAAAGTAGCCAAGCTGCTTCAAGGACAATCGTACATCATAGATATTGGCGATGATGCGTTGGAGGGTCTGATCGGGCAGAGGCTGCATCCGGTTACGGATATCAAAGTGCTGGAGCATTCGGATATCGTCGTCATCTGCGTGCCTACGCCACTGACGGATGAGCATCAGCCGGATACGTCCTATATTGAAACGGCTATCGACCAGGCTATCCCCCATTTGCGTAAACAAACGCTGCTGATTTTGGAAAGTACCACGTATCCGGGAACAACGGAGGAACTGATCCGCCCGGTGATTGAACAGCGCAGGGGCTGGACGGTAGGTCAGGATTTTTACGTGTGTTTTTCACCGGAGCGCGTCGATCCGGGTAGTGTTTATTTTAACATTCGGAACACGCCCAAGGTGATTGGCGGCTGTACGCCGGATTGCCTGGCAGCAGGAGTAGCCTTTTACGGCTCCTTTCTGGAGCAAATGGTTCCGGTCAGCTCGACAACAGTCGCGGAAGCTGCGAAGCTGTTCGAGAATACGTTTCGCAGTGTCAACATCGGGATGGTCAATGAGCTCACAGCGGCCTGTGAGAAAATCGGCATCAATATATGGGAGGTGCTGGATGCGGCAGCAACGAAGCCCTTCGGCTATATGCCGTTCTATCCGGGGCCTGGCATCGGGGGTCACTGTATTCCGGTCGATCCGCTGTATTTGTCATGGAAATCCGAGCAGCATGGGTTTCCGCTGGAATTTGTGGACTTGGCAGACCGTATGAATCGGCGTATGCCGCTGTATATTGCAGAGCGCATTGAATCCCTGCTTGCCCAGGAAGGTAAAGCCGTGAACCAATCCGAGATCGTTCTGGCGGGCGTAGCCTACAAAAAAGACATTGATGATGTCCGGGAATCACCCGCCCTTGTTCTGTTTGAGCGCTTAAAGGAAATGGGTGCCTCGGTGAGCTTCACCGACCCGTATGTAAAGAGCTTTAAGCTGAACGGCAAGGTCATTCCATCTCGTGTGGCGGATACCCATCTGTGGAAAAGTGCAGATATCGTCGTGATCACGACGGATCATTCGGTGCTGGACTACCAGCAGTTGGTGGACCATGCCCCGCTGGTGTTCGATACACGCAACGCGACGGTGCATTGCACAGGCGGTCATGTCGTGATACTGGGGAATCCCGGTACTGGAGGGGGCGCCGCTGGTGGCTAACCGTGATCAGGTAAATGAGCGCTATTACGGGCAGATTAACTCGGAGGAATCTCATGAGGCTACCCGTAACAGAATCCACTGGATTTGCCGCCATGTGCAGGGTCATACCGTGCTGGATGCTGGATGTAGTCAGGGGATCACGTCCATTTTGCTCGGGCGGGAAGGTTTTGAGGTAACGGCCATTGATTTGGAAGAGGGCAGCATTTCATATGCAAAAAAAGAACTTCGTCAGGAATCTGCACCTGTTCGTGAAAGAGTTCATTTTCAGTTAAAAGATATTTCTCAATTCGAACGTCCACCCGGCGGATTTGATACGATTATTTTAGGCGAGATTTTGGAGCATTACGCACACCCTCATACATTGCTTGCACAAGCCTACCGTTTGCTTCATAAAAAAGGGACGCTCGTCCTTTCTGTACCCTACGGATACCATCCGTTTCACGATCACAAGCGGACCTACTATGCCGGGAGCCTGTCCCGTGTGCTGTTTCCTTATGTTGATGAACAAGCGCTGGAGGTGCATCACAAATATTTGTGCTTCGCAGGCCGCAAAAAATCGAAAGATATGCGCGAAGTCAATCCGGGGGCAGAGCATTTGGCCCGCTGGATGGCGCTAGACGAGGAACAATTCCGGCTGGTGGAGCAGCAACATGTTCGCAAAATGAATCAGCGCAAGGCAGCGCTCGACAAGGCGGTACAGCGAATCCGGCATATGGAGGGACGGGCATTGCCAGCGGAGAGGACTGCACGTCCTGAACAGGCAGGCAAGGCGCAGGATGAAGGGAAAGGTGCATATACTGATGGCGGGCCTATCGGGAAATAAACCGGGAATACAGCCAAAGGTAAAGGGGATGGCGTGAAGTCATGACGACGGAAATGCCCAAGACGCATAGCTGTAGCGCGGAGGGCTCCATAACTAAACCTCCCGTCACCATCAGCTTGTGTATGATTGTGAAAAACGAGGAGCAAACGCTTGCCCGCTGTCTTGATTCGGTGGCGGATCTGATGGATGAAATCATCATCGTGGACACAGGTTCCACGGATCAGACGAAGACGATTGCAGCCCGTTATACGGATCGGCTGTATACATTCGATTGGAACGACGATTTTGCCTCCGCCCGCAACGAATCGTTCGACAAGGCGACCTGTTCCTATATCTTGTGGCTGGATGCGGACGATGTACTGCTGGAGCCGGATCGGGAGCGTATGCGTTCCTTGAAGCGGCGTTTGTCTGCGGACATCGACGCGGTGGTGATGCCACTCCATCTGGCGGAAGGTGAGCAGGGTGAGCCGTTGTTTACCTCGTGCCGTATCCGTCTCGTGAAGCGGGAGCGGCTATACCGCTGGGAAGGGCGTCTGCATGAGGATCTGGTGATACCAGAAGGGCAAATCGTTCATTCCGATGTGGCTGTAACACACCGCCGCATGGAAGATCACACGCTCCGCAATCAACATATTCTTGCCCGCTGGATCAGAGAAAGCGGCAAGGTGGAGGGGCGTCTACTGTATTTTCACGCGAACGAGTGCTTTGATCGTAAGGAATATGCCGAGGCGGCAGAGGCGTTCAATCGCCTGCTGGGGGAGCCGAGTGGCTACCGGGAGGACCGCATTACCGCTTGCGTAAGGTTGGCGGAATGCTATCTTCATCTCGGGGAGCCGGAGCAACAGCTGGATAGTCTGCTGCGCTCCTTCCGATATGATGTGCCGCAAGCGGACCTGTGCTGCATGATTGGTGACTGGTTTTTCACACGAAAAGAGTGGAGCACAGCCACCTACTGGTACGAAAAAGCACTGGAGCAGCAGGGCGTATCTGGTTTGAGAGCTGTTCCCGTGCCCTGCTACTCCTGGCTGCCGCATGTACGACTTAGCCATTGCTGTGCCAATCTGGGCAAGCTGGACGCTTCATATGAGCATAACCAAAAAGCTTTGCAATACTTGCCTGAGGACCCGCATTTGTTGGATAACGAACGCAAGCTCAGGAGTGCTATTCAAAACCTTTCATCCTCAGCCCGTCCTTCAAAATAGTTCAAGCTGTTCCGGTCCGCTGTCCTCTTCCGGTGGCTTGCGGGGTGGAAAAGGCTTAGGCTCCATGCCGAGCATGTTCATGAGCTGCTTGGCGTTAGCGGCGGCATCTCCACCTGAGTTGTTGTTGAAAATAACGCACACCTCGCGGCTATGCTGCTCCAACTCCAGCAAACGGTCCTTCCATTCGGCCAGTTCACTCTCATTATACCGATACAGATAACGAACCTCTCGCCAGTTGGGCGCGGAGCTTTGATTCCAGCCGGATACATTTCGTCCGTGGAGACGTACCACCGTCAGGTTGCTGTCTGTAGCCTGCGGTACAATCGGCACGGACCCCAATCCCGCCTGCGGCTCGTCGCATACGCTGTGTATCCAGCCTTCCTCACGCATAAATGCCAGTGTTTGCTTTCGAAATTCGGGTGTGAACCAGCTTTGATTTCTGAATTCAAGTACAGATGGGACATCTCCCATCCTTTTTTTCGTGTCGCGCAGCACGGCGACGTTCTCACGTGTACAGTCGAACCAGGGTGGGTACTGGAACAGCACAGCCTTGAGCTTGCCTGCTTCGCGGAGAGGCTGTATGGATGTATGCAATGCTTCGTACATGGCATCAGTTGTTTTGAAATAAGGCTGTTTGCCTCGCGTATGCCCGGTCATGCCCTGATAGGCTTTGACGAGAAATGAAAATGAGTCAGGGGTTTCGGTCGCCCAGCGTGCCATACGATCCGTGGGCTGTACGGCATAAAAAGAACTATCCATCTCCACCACTGAAAAATGGCTTCCATAAACGCTTAATTTTTGATTGGCTTTGGTGCCGACCGGATACAGATCATTGTGATCGCCCCAACCCGTCAGTCCGATTTGAATCATAGTTGCCGCTCCTTTCCTTCATAAATACCGTCAAAAGGCGTTCCCATGATTCATTTTAATGATAAAATGGGATGAATCGCATGAAGCTGGTATGAAGTTCCTATGAATATTTAAGCTTAAATATGGTTATTGTAACATGTTGCTTAATCGTAATGTTTTTGAGTTTCCAGTTTGAAAAAGCTAATATAGTATGTAATAGAGCGAAATGAGTTCATGGAGGAGAAACAATATGGCAGAATGGTATGAGCAGAGCTTTGGGGAAGATTACTTATTAGTATACAAGCATCGCGACTTTCAGGGAGCCTATCATGAAGTACAGAAAATGATCTCTTGGCTCAAATTGCCGCAGGGAGCTAGCGTATTGGACTTGTGCTGTGGTATGGGACGCCATTCTCTTGCGCTCGCGGATGCGGGCTATAAGGTAACGGGTGTGGATTTGTCCGGTGTGCTGCTGCGTGAGGCACATGCTGCCGATCCCGAAGGACGGGTTAGCTGGCATCAGGGCGATATGAGAGAGGTGCCTCTTGAGGACAGTTTTGATGCGGTGGTGAATTTGTTTACTTCCTTTGGTTACTTTGAGGAGGATGCGGAGCAGCTTAAAGTATTAAAAGAAATTTATCGGCTGTTGAAGCCGGGCGGACGTTTTATTATAGATTATTTGAATCCTGCGTACGTAGCTGCTCATTTGGTGCCGCATTCGTCACGGGAGGATGAAGGAAATCAGATTGAGGAGCATCGGGTTATCGAGGACGGATTTGTGAAAAAACAGATTGCCATTCGTTCCATCGCTTCTGTTTCGGCTTCTGATGGCGGTGCTGCTGGTCAGGATACAACTGTAGCGGGTGAAGAGCCTGTACGTGTGTATCATGAACGCGTCAAGCTGTATCCGTATGAAAAATTCCGTGCTTTGCTGGAGGAAGCGGGACTGTCTGTAGAGCAGGTACATGGAAGCTATAATGAAGATAAATATATGGAAAATGTATCGCCCCGAATGATTTTTGTCGGCGTGCGTGCTTGATACAGAAAGGCGGTTGGGAAGTCATGAAGATGCCGGAGCTGACCCCGTGTGAACGGATCGACGGAGGCTTTCAGGTCAAAATATCCATGTCCTTTCCGCTGCGCTGGGTGAACAGCTATGTGCTGAAGGGGCAAGACGGATTTACAATCGTAGACCCCGGCCCGCGCAGTACGGATACGGAGGAAGAATGGGCGCATGTCTTCCAGGAGCTGGGGATGTCCTTTGGTGATATCTCGGACATTGTCGTGACTCATCATCACCCGGATCATTACGGCTTGGCGGGCTGGATGCAGCAGCAAAGTCAGGCTCGTGTACATATGTCAGCGCGAAGCTATAAGGAAGCGATGATGATGTGGGGCCAGCCGGATTCACAAGCGGATATCTCTATGCCGATGGAGCAGAGGCTGCCAAGCTTTTTTGTCCGTCACGGCTTTCCTGTGGAGCAGGTATCGGCCTTGGAACTGCACATGCAGCAGGCTCATCTGCAAGTGAATCCACAGCCTGATATCACCGTTATTCCTGTCGGGGAGGATGCCCGTCTGGAATGGGGTGGGCGTGGCTGGTTGCCCATTGAGACAGGGGGGCATGCGCCCGGACATGTCTCTTTGTATGAGCCGAATAGCGGCGTTATTCTGTGCGGTGATGCGGTTTTGCCAAGGATTTCGCCTAATATCAGTCTGCTGCCGGGAAGTGACCCCCAGCCCTTGCAGTCTTTTTTGAATGGTTTGCAGCGGCTTGGCGAGCTAGAGGTAGCGTGGGCATATCCGGGGCACCGTAATCCGTTTGGTTATTTTCGTGAACGGACGCAGGCGCTGCTGGAGCACCATGAAGAACGGTTGGACAAGTTCCATGAGTTGATCCAGCCAGAGGGCAGTACAGCCTATGAGCTGTGTATCGCTGTATTTAGTGACAAACTGGGGATTCATCAGCTACGGTTTGCCATGTCCGAGACACTTGCCCATCTGGTGGAACTGGAGCGACGCGGTCGGGCCTCTATAAGCGAGACGAACCCTATCGCACGCTTCTACCCGCTTCGCGGAAAGTAATGGTGGAAAGTAATAGAAGGACAACGGCATCCATGCCGGGAAAGAGGCTTTTATGAATTTGCTGCTGCTGGGGGCTACCGGACGTGTGGGACGTTTTATCCTGGAATATGCGTTAGCGGACGGTCATGCTGTTACAGCTCTTGTTCGTTCACCGGACAAGCTGGAGGATTACATATTAAGATATGGGACGCTGCTCCAGATCGTACAAGGAGATGCCACCAACGCTGAGGATATAGCGCAAGCGCTGGAGGGTGGGACGACGGCTGTCATCAGCGCGCTGAATACGGATGGAACCACGACCTTATCCGTGAATATCCGTTTGCTGATCCGGCTTATGCAGGAGCAGTCCGTTCCCCGGCTCATTACAGTGGGGACGGCAGGGATTTTACAGAGCCGGACGGAGCCGGGTTTGTATCGGTATGAATCCTCCGAGCCCCGGCGGCGCAGCACCCGTGCGGCTGAGGAACACCGCCGGGTGTACGAACTGCTGCGCGATTCGGCGCTGGACTGGACGATAGTCTGCCCGACATGGCTACCGGACGGAGCGCGGACGGGCATATACCGCGTGGAAAAGGATCTGCTGCCCGAGGGCGGTACACAAATTACGACCGCTGATACGGCCGATTTTACGTATCGTCAATTGAGTAGCAGCGATTTTCTACACACACGGGTAGGCATTGCCTATTGATGCTGTAACGATTTTAGTGTTTGACAAAGATTCAGAATTAGAATACTATGATTCTTGTTGGTAACGTTGTTTCCGAAAAGATCACGCTCAAACTCTATGTTAAAAATAGTAAGGAAGTGCATTAAAATGTCCGAGCCATCGCATCCCTATAAAACCTATTCGGAAGTGAAGCTACAGCAGCAGCAATTGCTACGTAAAAATGTCATTGATGCAGCATGTATCCTTCTTGCGGAAGAAGGGCCAGAGGCTGTGACCGTGCGACGAGTTGCCCAGAAATTAAGCTGTTCCACCAAGATTATTTACAGTATTTTCGGCAGCAAGGATGGTCTCGCCAATGAGATGTACCTGGATGGATGTCGGCTATTGGCCGAAACCTTTCAACAAGTTCCAAGCACCGATAACGTACTCGCTGATCTGGAAGCCCTAAGTTGGGCGTATTGGCAATTTGCACAGCTTCATTCAGCCTATTACAAAATGATGTTTGGCGGGGCTTTATCTGATTTTAAACCGGATGAACAGAGTCTGGAGGGCACGACTACGGCCCTATCTCGAATTCTGGAAACCGTCATACACGCTATGGAGCAGGGTGAACTGGAAGAACATGATCCGCTGCTGGTTGTCCGGATGTTTTGGTCTGCTTTACATGGAGTCATACATCTTCAGTTTGCAGGTCATTTTGAAGTAGATATGGCTCAAGGGGTGTATGCATTTACACTGAGGAATACGCTCGCAGCATTTAAAACATCCTCATGCCAATCTTAAGATATAAGGTGTACTGAGGTCGTCATAATAGGTGACTTCAGTTCATTTTGGAACAATGGTAACAATGTTTCTGAAATAAAACAACGATACTATGGAGGTTTATAATCATGTTTATGTACGCAAACAAAACAGCTCTGATCACAGGTGCATCATCCGGTATTGGCGAAGCCTTTGCCTATTCGTTGGCAGCTCAAAAATGCAATCTCATTTTGGTGGCACGTAATGAAACGAAGTTGAAGGCGTTGGCTAAAGAGCTTTCTGCTAAATACAATGTAAAGACAACAGTCATCGCACTTGATCTTTCCGCGATAGGAGCACCGCAAACATTACATCAGGAGGTTCAAAAACATCAACTAAAGGTGGATCTCTTAATTAACAACGCCGGCTTTGCCACCTATGGATACTTTGAACAGGTTTCAGGAGAACGGCAGCATGAGGAAGTCATCCTCAATGTGGCTGCTTTAGTCGATATCACACATGCATTTATGCCTGATTTATTGCGTAACCGGGATGGCGGATTAATCAATGTTTCTTCCACAGCCGCATTTCAGCCCGATCCGTATATGGCGGTGTATGGAGCAACCAAAGCATTTGTGCTTTCTTTTAGTGAAGCGCTATGGGCCGAAAATCGGAAACGGGGGCTTAAAGTTCTGGCCCTTTGTCCAGGCTCAACAGAAACGCCATTTTTTGATATTGTTGGCGCAAGTGAAGCGTCAGTTGGAATTAGGGAAACTCCCCAAACCGTTGTGAAGAACGCGCTGAGAGCATTTGAAAAGGGGCGTAGTCACATCATTTCCGGTCGCCAAAACTATTGGGTAGCTCAGGTGTCCCGGTTCTTCTCTCGTCAATCCATGCTGGGAATTGTAGAACGTACACTGCGCCCAAAAAATTAAATCAGATTGTAACCATTACGTTAGTCTACCCTATGTTCCGGGTCTGATCGCTTCTCATTCGAATCAGACCCGGCATTTCTGCTTACATAGATCAAGCGCTCAGACGCTACTCCAGCCATGTCTTGTTCTCCTCTTACCCTGCATATATCTGCTCTATTCTAACCGTCGTTATCTAACGTGTCGTTAATTAACGAGTCGTATCCTGGGCGCTTTCTTCTCCAAGCTCCTGTTCGCGCTCTGCCTGTTTGCGATGGGCGATACGACTGCTGGCCGAAGCTGCGATAGCGCCGACAATATCGTCCAGAAACGTATGGATCGGCCCCAGACTTTTATCGTTCAGTCGTTCCAGCACACCCGGTTTAAGCTTGTCGACATAACCGTAATTCGTAAATCCAATGCTGCCGTATACATTCACAATGGAAAAAGCCAAAATTTCATCCACTCCGTACAGCCCTTCATCATTTTCAATCATATCCTGCAATGGGGGAAGAAGGGCGCCTTGCTCGGCAAGTATATCCAGTTGGATGCCTGTGAGCACCGCATTTTGGACTTCGCGCTTCATCAGCACCTTTTCCACATTCTCCATACATTCTTCCATCGTTAAATTCGGATAATATTTTTTTTGTAAAAGCATGACCAGCTCTGCGATCTCTGTAATGTTTACACCACGCTTGTGCAGCCATTCGCAGGTCGCATCGGCTACTTTTTTACTGTTCAGGCTATAAGGCACTTTTTTCTTGTCCATAAAGTTGAAGTTTCCCTCCTCGTATCGTTCCTGATTTCTACTTCAATTATGACCAGTGTGTCCAGTCGGATGAAAAAGTAGTTATTTTTTACGCGAGGCTTGTATACATATTAGTACAATCTGTACAAAATTGTTAGGGAGGAACTTCATTTATGAACATAAAACATCCATTGCGCGTAACGTCTGTAGTAGGGCTGCTGTCCCTGCCGTTGTTGTTGTCCGGATGCAGTCTTTTCGGCAATGAATCGGCATCTATTGATCCCCCGCCATCCACGACGGAGCAGTCCATGATTAAGGCGGTGACAGGAAAAGCTCCCGTCAGCACCGGACAGTTGAGAGCTGTATTTTTACAGGATCATAACGGTCTACTCGCTCCGGTATCTTTGCCGATTGCTACAGGTGATGTGCAGGCGGATGCCAAGTCGGCGCTGGAAACGCTGGTTGAGGGCGGACCGTATGCCGGGTTATTGCCAGAAGGCTTTAAGGGCGTGCTGCCACAAGGTACGGAAGTGAAGAGTGTAACGGTGGACAAGAACAACAAGCTGGCAGTCGTCGAATTCAACAAATCGTTCGGCAGCTATAAGCCACAGGAAGAGCGCAAATTGATGGAGAGCTTGACCTGGACCTTGACTGACCGTCCCGATATTCAAAGCGTACAAATCTGGGTGGATGGCAAAAAGCTGAATGAAATGCCTGTTGGCGGCACACCGCTGGATCATCCGTTGACCCGCGCAGTAGGCATTAATCTGGAGGTTGGTCATGGCGTAACGCCGCTGGATTCCAGTCCGGTCACAGTATATTTTTCATCATCTTCTCCTGCCGGAGTTCAATATTATGTGCCTGTAACACGGTTGGTCAGCCCGGAAAAAGATCGTGTTCAGTCCGCGCTGCATCAGTTGATCCAGGGTCCGCAGACCAAAGATGGTTTACAGGAAGTCATGACAGGGGAGACGGCTCTGAAATCTGTGGAACGCTCCAAAGATAACGTGATTACGGTATCGCTCTCGGATGACATGTTTGCCAAGGGAGAAGCGGTGCCTGCCGAGTTTCTGGAATCGGTCGTGCTGACGGCGGCAGATAATTCAGAGGATGCGGTTAAAACTAAAATTCGAATTGAACTGAACGGTGAAAAAAGCGTGATTGGACAAAATAATCAGAATTATGGAGAACCTGTAGCCAAGCCGCAGCATATTAACGAAATTCCTCTTTAAGGGCGGCGAATCGTCCTTGGGGTGCTTTTGCCTGCACACTTTGGTAGAATAAATGTATAAGAACAGGTTGCATACGACGTAGGAGGAAAAAGCATGAGTAGATCTAACGGACGAAACGGTGATGAGCTGCGCCCAATGAAATTGACAGCAGGAGTAAATAAGTATGCGGAGGGTTCTGTTTTTATAGAGGTTGGCGAGACGAAAGTCATCTGTACGGCTACCGTGGAAGAACGCGTTCCACCCTTTATGAAGGGACAAGGAAAGGGCTGGGTAACGGCAGAGTATTCCATGCTTCCGAGGGCGACCCATACGCGTAATCAGCGAGAAGCTGCACGTGGGAAGCTGACAGGCCGGACGATGGAAATTCAACGTCTGATCGGAAGAGCGCTGCGTTCGGTTGTGAATTTGCAGGCGCTGGGTGAGCGGACAATTACGCTCGACTGTGACGTGATTCAGGCGGATGGCGGCACACGCACGACCTCAATTACCGGTTCTTTCGTAGCGCTGGCGATTGCTGTAAATAAAATTGCAGTCCAGCACAAGCTGCCTGTTTTTCCAATTACCGATTTTCTGGCATCCGTCAGCGTGGGGGTTGTTGGTGGCAAGGCGCTGCTGGATCTGAACTATGAAGAGGATTCGAAGGCCAAGGTAGACATGAACCTCGTGATGACGGGTGGCGGCAAGTATGTCGAGCTGCAAGGTACGGGTGAAGAAAGTCCGTTCGACCGTCATGAGCTGGATCAACTGCTCAGCCTGGGTGAACAAGGAATTCTGCAAATGATCGAGCGTCAAAAAGAGGTGCTCGGACCGATTGCAGACAAGATCGGAGCAGGACGTGCGGGGGCTGGCGCCTGATGCTGTTGGAGGGTCCGGTTGTTATTGTCGCTACGAAGAATAAAGGGAAAGTGCGGGAGTTCGCACATGCCTTTGCTCCGTTTGGCAAGGAAGTCAAAAGCATGTACGACTACCCCGATATTCCTGATGTCGTTGAGGATGGTAAAACCTTTGCCGAGAATGCGCTGAAAAAGGCCAAAGCGGTCGGAGATGTGCTCGGATTGCCTGTGCTGGCTGATGATTCCGGCCTGTGCGTGGATTTGCTGGACGGAGCGCCGGGCGTATACTCGGCCCGTTATGCTGGGGAAGGCGCCAGCGATCACGAAAACAATATCAAGCTGCTCGACGTTCTGGAATCGAAGCAGCTTGGTGATGATACCGGACAGCCTTTGCTAAGCCCGGCTCAATTCGTCTGTACCTTGATTCTGTATAATCCGCAGACAGGGGAGACCTTGGAATCGACCGGCTCGGTGGATGGCTGGATTACAACGGAAACCGCAGGCAGCGGGGGATTTGGCTATGACCCGTTGTTTTATTTGCCGGAGTTTGAAAAGACGATGGCCGAGCTGACGCTGGAACAAAAGCAAGCCATCAGCCATCGTGGTGTAGCATTGCGGGACTTGGCGAACAAGCTGGGGAATCCGCAGGCATAGTTTGATATAAGTAACAGGCCAGACACATAACGATCAAAAGGCTATCCGCCAGCCATGAGCTGCGGATAGCCTTTTTGACATTCACATTGTTCCGTACACAACGAACCAATCGCCGTTCTTTGCCTCGAAGCCTGCTACTTTAGCTATTGGCTAATCATTACCGAATCGCTACCTTGTAAGTGCGCAGCCAGTTATCCACTTGAGCCAAATACGCGAACAATTGAGGCCCTGACATCAGTTGACCGAACCAGGGCAGGTTGGTAGATGCCTCCGGTGAGGCCGCGATATCCCGTACTTTTTGGGCATCAATCAGCTTGAGCAGCGGGGAGGAGGAATCATCCAATAGATCCAGCGCCTGCTTTTTCACAGCAGCAAGATAAGAAGGGTTATGCGTTTTGGGATACGGGCTTTTTTTGCGATACAGCACATCATCCGGCAGTACACCCTCCAGCGCCTTGCGCAAAATACCTTTTTCACGTCCGCCCGTCATTTTAATACTCCACGGGATGTTCCATACATACTGCACCAGTCGATGGTCGCAATACGGCACCCGCACTTCCAGTCCGGCCCCCATACTCATCCGATCCTTACGGTCCAGCAGAGTAGGCATAAAGCGGGTGATGTTCAGATAGGACATGACGCGCATTTGCGCAGCTTTACCTGTTTCCCCCGGCAGCTTCGGCACTTCTCCTACCGCTTCCGAGTATCGGTCGTTCAAATACTCCAAGGGCTTGATCCAGTCCCGCACCTCGGGAGACAGCAGACTGGCTCTCATGTCGGGAGCGACTGCCCACGGGAACGTACCCGAATTGAACATTTCTTCACGATGGAACCACGGATATCCGCCAAACACTTCATCCGCCGCTTCACCGGAAATGGCTACAGTGGCTCCTTTTTTAATCTCCCGGCAAAAGAGATACAGCGACGAATCCACATCCGCCATACCGGGCAAATCCCGCGTTAGCGTGGAGTTGTTCAGCGCTGCTACGACCTCGGGCGTATCGAATTCGATCCAGTGATGGTTCGTGCTTAACTCATCGACCATCCGCTGAATCCAGGGAGCATCGGCTCCGGGCTGGAACGCATGGGCTTTAAAATGCTTGTCGTTATCCACATAATCGACCGAATACGTATGAACTTGTCCCTGTCCGGTACGCTTGTAATAATCGACAGCCAGCGCTGACAGTGCGCTTGAATCCAGACCGCCCGACAGCAAAGTGCATACCGGAACGTCTGAAATCAGTTGCCGCTCCACCGTATCCAGCAACAGCTCGCGTACCTTGAGCGCTGTTTCTTCGGTGTTATCCTCATGCGCAAAGCTTTCCAGCTTCCAGTAGGCTTGAATGCGCACACCGTCGCGGCTGTACGTTAGCGTATGTCCGGGGCGTAACTCCTTCATGGACGAATAGACGCCGTGTCCGGGGGTGCGTGCAGGACCGATGATAAAAATTTCGGCCAAGCCCTCGGCGTCGACAGCGGCTTCTACCGCAGGGTGCTGAAGCAGCGCTTTGGGTTCCGAGCCAAATACGAATACATCTCCGGTTTGGCTGTAAAATAACGGCTTCACTCCCAGCCGATCGCGTGCCAGAAACACCTGCTCTCGCTCACTATCCCAGACCGCAAACGCAAAAATGCCGTTCAGCCGATCCACACAATCCGGGCCCCACTCAATGTAGGCTTCGAGCAATACCTCTGTGTCGCATTGTGTCCGGAAAAAATGCCCTCGCTGTTGCAGCTCTTTTTTCAGCTCAGGCGCGTTATATATTTCCCCGTTATATACAATCGTATAAGTGATATCCTCAAGCTGCCGGATCATGGGTTGGGCGCCGTTTTCCGGGTCCATGACGCTCAGTCTTCTGTGTCCAAAGGCACACGGGTTGGATATCCAGGTGCCTGCAGCATCCGGTCCGCGATCGGAGAGCGTTTGCGTCATATTGAGCAGCAGCTCCGATTGATGCATTAGGTCTCCGTTCCACTGTATGAAACCAGTAATTCCGCACATGTCTGTTCATCCTCTCTTTGTCGTGTTCATCCAGTGTTGGGATGAAACAAAAACTAAATCCCCAGTTCATCAGTATATATGCCGAAAAGGAGTATAAAATGTCTGTCCGTTCCGAAAACTACAAATGGGGCAACCCGTGTATTCGCAAGGAAGGAGGAAGGCAAATGTACTACATCAAGGATGCTAAAATACGCCGCTTCACCGAACTTGACGGAGTGCGCTGCGCTGAGGTAGAGGTGCGACCCGGTGCGGCAGATGACCCGGAACTGCTGGTCTACATCACCGCCACCAACCAGCAGGATCGTCAGGAAGGTTATGACGTGGTACGCATCATTCGTAATGACGCCGATTTGGCGCTGGATTGGTACGATAATAATCTGCATTCCGCGTTTGAGGAAGTGACGGACAAGGCTTTTACCGACTCCACACACATTACGGCTGGGGAAGAACGAGAAAAGTTTAAAAGGGAATTGCTTTCCTATGGGCAGCTCAGCACGGAATTTGCCAAGGAGTTCGGCGTATGAGAATAGGATGCGCCATGCCTCGGCTTCTGTTGATTTGGGCTCCGGCGCCATCGCCGAATCAGCGTGAAAGGAGGGGGAAATCATAGACAGCAAAGCGAAGTATAAAAAAAATAAAGGCAGCAGTTATATTCATAACAATGAGTTCGCGGAAGAAGTGCTGGAGAAAAACGTAAGACACGAGGTACGAAGAAGTCCTAAACGCTTTGGTAATAAATAAATTTGTATATTGAAAATTTTTAAAGAAGCCTCCGTTTCCCGCTTAACTCGCGGAATAAAAGGAGGCTTCTTCTTCAGATTTATGCGGCTTCACGGAGCGTCATGATACCTTTGTAGATGTTGTAGACAAATACCCCGAGATAGACCACAGCGAATAGCAGCACAAACCCGATTACAGAACCTGCATGATTCGCCGTTGCAATAAAATACAATAGCGGAATCGCCGCGATAATAGGGAAAATGTGCGATAAAATAGCCTTTTTTGCATGTCCCTGAACATACTCGTCCCGTACTGCAATCCACACAATGACAGGCAACAGAAAAGGGGCGAAAAAAATACTGAAATAACAAAGTGATGACAGTAGACGTCTCACGGATTTTATACCTCCTTCGTAGCATGGCCTTTTGTACATAATACCCCGTCAGCGTCCAAATGATTCCTTTTGCAGCCTGTTTACTTGTACGATAAAAAAATGCTTTTGACAGTTAGCAAAAATATGATATAATAATCAATGCGCTGAATACATAAGGTTCCAACGAATACCATTTTGTCCCAGTAGCTCAGCTGGATAGAGCAACGGCCTTCTAAGCCGTCGGTCGGGGGTTCGAATCCCTCCTGGGACGTACAGCAAAAAGCTTCCTACATGTTAGGAAGCTTTTTGTGTTCCAGTGGGATGAGAACAGCTACAAGAGTGTAAAAGTATACCAACTATGCTATTGAACGCTAAAAGGGGCGTTTGTGAAGGCAGAAATAGGGAAGCAATAAGGGCTGCCTAGAAGCAGAAGATCATCTGTACTAGTGCAGCCACTTATATGCTGGTGTTATTTTTTTTCACATACTGTGATGCAGTTATTTAAGAAATGATCATTAACAAGGAATCTTCAATAATAGGCCTGGGTTAATGAGATCAGGATTTTTGATATGATTTATCGCTGCAAGAGTTTGCCATGTCGTGCCGTAAAACGTAGCGATCTTATGGAGATCCTGTCCTTGCAGTACAACATGATGATGACATGTTCCCCCCTTAGGTGGTCCTCCTCCCGGAATGATCAAAACTTGGCCCGGGTAAATGTTGTAAGGCGACATAATCCCGTTAGCATTGGCAATGTCCCTCCAATCAACATGATACATTTGGGCAATCAAATACAGGGACTCGCCGGGTCGAACTGTGTGACTCATAGTTGCTTCCTCCTCGAAAATGTTTTTTACAAAATCAATGTATGTTTGCCAAGGGGGAAATGTCACAATAAGTTAAAAAATTAATATGCTGAGGGAGAAGAATAAAACACTAAGAGGCCACCGTCGGACGTCCGACGCGGCCTCTTTTTTGCTTGCAGGATTCAAAAACTTCGAACTTAGAACGTGATATACCACTAAAATGGTAGAAAAAAAGCTCTGCTTTTGTTTTATACCGTTGCCTTCGCCTTATGCGCAAAAAATTGTGGCAAATGCTCTTTATGCGCTTCTAGCAATTCATCCAGCACCGTTTGGGCGATGTCACCGCTTGGTACGAGCGGATTCAGGGTGAAGGCTTGCAGAGCTGTTGCGTAGTCACCCGTTACTGCCGCTTCAATCGTCAATTCTTCCATCGCCTTCATCACTTGCAGCAAGCCACGCTGTGCAGGCGGGAATTTGCCAAAGTTTACAGGTTCAGCACCATGTGCGCGAATCACACTGGTAATTTCAATCGCGCTGTCATAAGGAACATCATCAATTGCACCATTGTTACGTGTGCTAACCACCATCAATGTGCCTTTGTTGTTATAGATGGAATTAATAATTTCACAGGCTGCATCGCTGTAGTGCGCGCCGCCGCGTTTGGATAGTTCCTCCGGTTTGTAATCCAGATTCGGGTCTTTATACAGTTCAAACAGGCTTTCTTCCAGGCGTTTGACGACTTGACCCCGAGTTCCTTCATTTTTGGCTTCCTCTAGTTCTTCCTTCAGCATGTTATCGGTCATGTAGTAATAACGATGGTATGGACAAGGCAGCATTTTCAAATGACGCACTTGATCATACAGGAAGCGCATGTTCTTAATATTTTCAACGACCTTCTCCGGTTTTGCGCCAGGCGAGTACAGTCCTTCGATTACTTGCTCTGTTAGTTCGGTGCCTGTCTTGTCGTATACCTTGTGCCAGTGCAGATGGTTAATTCCTGCAAATTTAAAGAACAGTTCTTCTTCCGGTTTGTCCAGTACAGCGGATGCACTCTTGATCGCGCCGATTGGAACATTACATAATCCGATGACTTTGTCCCACTGACCATAACGAAGTACGGCTTCGGTGACCATACCCGCAGGGTTGGTGAAATTGATAAGCCACGCATTCGGACATAGTTCTTTCATATCTTCAACAATGCTCAGGATGACAGGAATAGTGCGGAAGGCTTTGAACATTCCTCCGGCACCGTTGGTTTCCTGACCGATCATACCGTGTTTTAACGGAATACTTTCATCTTTAATCCGGGCTTCGAGCAAGCCTACCCGAAATTGAGTCGTTACAAAATCGGCATCAACCAAGGCTTCCCGGCGATCCAGCGTCAAATGCACTTCACAATCAATGCCTGCTGCCTTCACCATCCGTTTAGCCATGGCTCCCACGATCTCCAGCTTTTCGCGTCCTGCCTCAATGTCTACCAGCCACAATTCCCGAATGGGAAGCTCTGCATAACGTTTGATGAAGCCTTCCACTAATTCCGGAGTATAGCTGGAGCCGCCACCGATGGTTGCTATCTTTAAGCCTTTTTTCATGATTGTTGCCTCCTGAGTACATTTTTTTAAACCGCTTTCTCAAGCTTCTATTTCACTGTAATCTCTGTAATGCATTACAGGTCAAGCGCTTTTAAAAAACTTATTTTGGGAAGGTGACAATTATAGGATCGGGCACCACGAACATGCTAAACACGAACATGCTAAAATAGAAAGAACGAGGTGAGGACTATGGCGAATATTCATGAAATTGCAAAGCTTGCGGGTGTATCCTCGGCAACGGTGTCCCGTGTCATTAATAACCATCCGTATGTGAGTGAACCGACAAGACAGCGTGTACAGGAGGTCATAGACCGACTGGATTACGTTCCTAATTTGAATGCGATTTCTTTAAAAACAGGCATGACAAAGCTCATAGGAATTATTTCAATTTCTTTTAATGATTCATTGAATTTATTTGTGCGTGGTTTTACGATGTATGCTCAGGAGCATGGTTTTAATATAGCGCTTTTTATTACGAATGGAGATAAGGAACGGGAGCTTGAAGCACTGGAAATGTTGCGGAGAAAGCAACTGGATGCCTTGGTTTGTATGATTCGCGTCAATGAGTGGAGTGTGATCGAGCATTATACCAAATATGGTCCGATTGTGACATGGCAGCGTGTGAGCATAGAGTCAATCCCGTCTGTATTTATGGATCAGTATCAGGGCTATATGCTGGCGCTGGAGCATTTGTATGCCAGAGGATACCGGAGAATTGTAAATGTGTATGGCAATATGCGGGGGCTTAATACGAAGGAACGCATTCGGGCTTACCGTGATTTTTGTGAAAAATATGATTTGGACGCTGAGGTATTCCCGCACTTTTATAATTTGAATACCATTGAAGCCGGTGAAAATATCGCCCATTGGTGGATAGAACAAACGGACAAACCGGATGCCTTCGCTTGTTCTACAGATTATTTGGCAGCAGGACTGCTGACCGAAGCACGCAGGCTCGACGTTTCTGTGCCGGATCAATTTGCGGTGGTCGGCTTTGATAACACAGAAATTTCGCATTTGCTTGATTTAACAACGATTCATTACCCGATTGATAAACAAGCTGAGAACGCATTCATTATGATTCGCAATACCCTTGAAGGGCTGGATGAATCGTTACATCATTTGGAGTTTAAATTAGTGGAGAGAGCGACCACCTGATTTGGGGAAAGGGCTTTGAGTTGATATGCCAATATTAAGAAAAAGTATATTGACACATGCCAATATTTGGACAATAATTTGAGGTGAGATTATAAAAATTGGATTTTTTGTATGAAGGGTGGTTATGACTTGGAACATACACCTACGATTTTAGCGGAGTTGGACAATTATTTAAGGGAAAACAACTTGACTTTAGCAGAATTTGCGGAGTGCTCAGGTGTTCATCAAAGAACGCTTAATAATTGGATTCTTAAGCATCGTCCTGTTGCTATACATCAGCTTGACCGAATGACGCTGGCTATGGGATTATCAGAAGGCTCTTTTTACGAACGATACATAGAACATTACATCATCGAACGTTCCCCGGATTGGCGGCGAATTGAGCCAGTATTGTATCGCTGTGCTGAACTGGATAAGCTGGAAGCGATTAAGCATGTAGTTGGTCATATCATGGACAAGCTGCTATATTCCCCGAAGCTATTTGATGCAGCGGAAATTTTATTCGCACAAGGTCGACACGCTGCTGCGTTGTTGCTCTATGAGGGGGTTGCGGAAGGAGAGAAGTACCAGCACTCTGAACGTCTGGCCATCTGTCAGTATCGTATGTTTACAATACAGGTTGGAGACGATCAGACCCGAAATCTCAGGGCAGCTACGATATTTGAAGCTTTTGTTGAGCGCCTGGATGAAATAGACCAGCTTGATGCATTGAAGGATTTGGCAAACGTGTATAGGTCTTTGCGTAAATGGGACAAGCTGGATGAAACAGCGAGAAAAATGAAGGGGAAAGCGGAAATCCAATATACTTTGAAACATCAGCAGAAGAAGCAAAAGCGTGTGGAGCCTGATAGAAGGCTGAGTCGTCCCATGTTTGTATACATCACCTATGCCGATTTACTGTGTGCAATTGTCTGTGACGCCCAAGGCGATTATCAACAAGCTCTAGATTATACATACGCCTACGCTAATTTAGATTGGGTCAAAGAGACGGACGAGGATACCCTGCATTGGATCAAACTGTATCAACATTGGGCAGAAGGTAATACCTATGTAAACAAACTCCTGTCTGGAGATACAAGTGTGCTTCTGGATTATGTTGAATATATTTGTACTTCACCTGATAAGTCGGAAAAGGAAATGGTTGCTAAGTTGATGAACGTTTTGATTGCGGCTAACCAATACCAGATAGATGTGAATGAAATACTCCAGCGGTTTGAAACGGAGATTGATTCTTTTGCTCAACAGCGATCGTCTGCTGACATGTATACCCAACAAGTTGTGCCAGACCAGTATGCACGTTTTGGTTATGAGTTAGCTTATTACTATTTACACAAAGAAATTTATTCTGTTGGCTTTAAACATTTGATGAATGCATCGCTAAAAGCGAATATACTAAATAATGAGACATATTTTATAAACTGTATGGGATTGTTCGTTCGTTTTCAAGCCCATGCGGTTCCTGAAACCAAAGCGGAGTATTTCAATCTTATTGAAAAGGTGTGGTTAAACAATGTTAAAAAAAATGGTTCTTTTGATCAGCGCAACTAGCTTTTTGTTTATCTTAGCTATACCTGTTCAGCCGCACAGCCATAATCAGAGAATACAACTTCAAGAACAAATTGGAGGTTCTTAAACGGATAGGAACAAAAAAATCCCCGCCAACCAATTAAGGTAACGGGGATTTATTTTATTATTTACTTTTTTCTGAATATGAATATACCAATAAGTGCAACAACTATTATAGCGAGAATTCGCCATGAATGCGGTAGAAATTTAGTTAACCATAGGGCAGCAAATACTGTGGCTATTGCCAAATAGCCTAATCGTTCATTAGGTTCAAATTTCTTCCTATTGAAGAATACATTCAAATAGCCTATCGGCGGGGTTATAATGATCATTAAAATTATGACCATTGGTCTTAAATACCACTTTCTTTTCATTCTTCCTCCGTTATTCGTCGTTGTTAATCACAGTTATTAAAGGAATATAGTACCGATAGCTCTAGCGATAATATCAGCTAACCACGCTGCTACACCTATATATACTGCATAGCATGCGGGATCAGTTTGATTTTAATCCTTACTTTTTATTATCATTTACTAATTTTAGTATCGGATTAAGGAAATCTTCAAAATAGAAGCTCCCTCCTTCACTGGGAGTAGACACTTTAGTGTGGTCAAAAGATTCGAAATCTTCTGGTGTTGAAATATGATAAAGTGAGCTATTTTCCATTAATTCTCCTAAATCCTTATATTCATAATTCGGACGGGCAAGCAAAGAACTCCAGGATATTCAAGTATATATAAGTGAGTATCAGTCAATCTATACTCCATACAATACCACCTCCAAAAATTATGTTATAAAATTCATGGCTCTACAGCAAGAGTTTCATGCATCATTTTGAAAGTGCCTAACGTTACGTAGGAAGTATTAGCGTTGTTTTTAGTAATATTATGAGCGCGACAAGTGGCCTAAGGCACTGTGTGCTAAAGGTGGCGCGGGTGCTGCTGATATCTGAAATATAACTCTAAAGGACAATCGAGAAAGCCGGATCGTGGGTAGGAAAAACAATTAGATATGTATGCTGATGGAACAAAGGTGAGATTTATTGTGAAATAAGGATAAGAGACTTTACTAGTATTTGACTGGCAAAGTCTATTTTTGTCGTATTTTTACATTTTTATAATATTTCATGTAGGTATAAAGTTGCAAATCTAGTCCTCAGCATAACTATGCAACTTTGCATCTAATTGCCCTTATAGTGCAGTTATTAAAGGTTTTACACTAGTGCTTTATTACTGATTTTTCCACTCCCTTAAATTCCCCTTACTTCGACATTCATTTTATTATATTATTTTGTTTTAAATACAAATTATTGGAGGAATATATAGATGAAATGGAAATTAGCCAAAAAAACTGCTTTAAGCTCAGTGGCAACCGCCTTATTATTCTCGGTCATAACCCCTTTCGCAGCATTTGCAGAAACTTCATCAGTTAATGCTACATATGGGACTTCGCCAACAGTTGGTGCTAACACCGTAGTTCCGCCTGCTCCTTCTGTACAGCCTAATGGGGAAGTTAGCCCTCAGGGGGTTAAAGTAAAAGCAGTTCAAATTGCAATTAAGGCACTTGAAAAAGTAATTGATAATCCAGTGTCACGATGGGCTTTAGAGGGTTTGTTTGATAAGGAAACAGTTGCGGTAGTTATAAAACAAAACAGAAAAATATTTTCAGTATTAGATGAATATCTTTATGCAGTTGATATGAGTGTAAATGAAATAGCGGCAGGAGCAAAATCTGCAATTATACAAGAGTTGAGAGGAGTAGTTGATAAAGGAATAGCTGAAGGAGTGGGGCAGGTTGTAGAATGGCTCATAAAGTATGGAAGTAAAATTGTGCTTTAGTAGAGGGGGTTAAAATGAACAACTTAGATGAGAAATACCTTAAAAAACGAATAGAAATTCTTCTGGAGTGGAAATCAGTGTTATTACGTCTTGCAGAAGATGAACTGTCACCATTTGTAAAATGGTGCGCTGAAAATGAACTTAGTCAGGAAGATCAGCATTTTATAACAAATTTATGCTTGTTATTTCAAATTCATTTACATCCTGATCAGGGAGACCCTGAAGTTAAAAACATAATGAGAAATATTAAAGGTCTTTTTAATGTTGATGTTGTTGAAATAAGCTTCGAATCCTTCCAAGATTTTATTGAAAAATATCAACAAGACAAACAACTAATCCATGAATGGGACGCTAGAGAAGTGCTTGAAAAGTTAGCTGAGAGTAATAGGAGTATTGAGCTGAAAGAAAAGCTTCTTGGTTAGCTATGGCTTGGAAAGTGTTGGCTCTTAAATGAATAGGAACAAAGGAAATGATCTACCGACCCATTCAGGTTAGCGGAGGCTTCTACTATTCGTTTTTTTATGAAAAGAGATCAAACTGCAAAAGGGTTGTTATCCAAACCAAAGGAACCTTTGTCCCCACTTTAGTAGTGGAGACGGAGGTTCTTTTGCGTAGAATTTGAGGCTTCCCGGTTTATGCGAACTTTTGGAACTGCTCTTTTTTTGCTAGGAGCATCATTCATAAATCCAAAAAACGTCTTTTTATTCTAAAATATGACATATAGGAGGGGATCATACTGATGAATCAAGGTGTGACTTTACTTCGTGTCGAAAGAGCTAGGAGGAAACTGTATCAAGTCCAGAAAAAGTACGGATTTTTAACACATCCCAAAGTAATTGAACAATCAAAGAAGCTGGATGATCTGTTGAATCATTACCAAACGGGCAGATCAGATCATTAAGTTAATGGGTGTATTACATGTTGCATCATACTATGATTTCAAAAAAACCAGGCTTGGAGGTAATGAAGTTGAATCGACGAAATGCTGTAACCCCTTTTGGGTGGGAGATCAAACAAAAACTGATCGAGAAAAGAATGGATCAAAAAACGTTTTGTACTACATATCAAATTCCGGCTTCCAGATTGTCCAATCTTATTCACGGTACACGTAGGGCTACGAGATATAGAAAACAAGTATCCGAATTGCTTGGAATTGAAGAATAACGTATCTTTATCTATTTCTGGAGAAAGTCAGTTCTATCTATACGTATGAATTCACACCAGAAGGGAAATGAGTACAGGCAGTGTAGCAAGAGAAATGACGGCACTAATGACGAAAGCAGAGGCCGTTTCCGATTCCAGACTTTCAAAACGTGTAGCAATCATGGCAGCGACAGCTGAGCCTGGGAAGGAAACGAGTAATACCGCCTTCACCGTATCGGCAGACGAAAGGCCGCACAGGTAGGCAATCAGCAGCATCAATAGAGGCTGTACAATCGTTTTTAACAGCGCGATGGCAATGGCGATTATACTGAAACTGATGTTGCGCACGCCAATGGTCACACCGACCGCGAATAAAGCGGCCCCGGACGTAATATCGCCAATTTGATTGAACGATTTGTTCAGCAAATCCGGGGAGTGGAAGCCGAACAAGGTCAAAATAACACCAATAAGCGGCACCAGCGCCAGCGGTTCTCTTAAGCCGTGGAGAATGGAGTCCCAAACAAGCTTCCCGAGAGGACCATTCCGCTCTTTGCCTGAGTTCCGGCTGGCGACGGTAGCTATAATGGTAGCCGCTGGATCAAGAACGGCATTGACTACGATCCCCGTAAGTGCAATTGGAATAGCTACAGCAGAGGAACCGTAGATGGCACCTAGTACCGGAATGCCCATAAAGGCAAATGTCGGCTGGGCCGAGTTCAAAGCAAACATGGATGCATCCTTTACCGATTGCTTCACCGCAAACCGACCCACCAGCAGGAGGACGACATAAAAGCCGACAATACCAATGAACAGAGCCAGCAAGAAAGGCCATTGCTCGATAAGGGATTTCCTGTTGGTGGTCGTAATGCCGATAAATAAATGCGCGGGCAGCGCAAATTTGGTAACCAGTGAATTTAGGGCTTTCGAGGAAGAGGCATCGAAGCTTTTGTAATGGCCTGCCAACCACCCTAAAATAATGACGAAGAAAATAGGCACCAAAATGTAAAAGATATGTCCGACACTCATGGATTGTTCCTCCTGAAAGCCCTATTAATGCGGGTGGTGTATTACGTTTTCCACTGCTTTTACCTTCGCATATTCCGGCTTCCACATCGCATCCCGAACGGCTTGCTCGATATCTGAAATGCGTGCCTGAGCCACCTGATCCTGAATTGCGGCTTTTCCTACTGCAACCGCAACAGCGTATGAAACATCCCGTAATTTTCGGATGTTGGGAAGCAATGCGCCTCCGGGTTGATCGGTGTCTACCCCATTGGCAACAGCGTCTGCCGCAGCGGTAAACATGGCGGGTGTAATTCTCTTGGCTCGGACCACAATTGCGCCCAGACCAAGCCCCGGGAAAACAAAGGCATTATTCGCCTGTCCAATTTCAAATTTCGTTCCGTTATAGCTGACAGGTTCAAAGGGACTTCCGGTAGCGATCAGTGCTTTGCCATCTGTCCATCGGATCAAATCCTCCGGAACAGCTTCCGCAAGGTTCGTAGGGTTAGACATCGGCATAATAATGGGACGCTCCACATGCTTGGCCATTTCTTTGATAATCTCTTCGGTAAAGGCACCCGCTACGCCGGAGGTTCCGATTAATATCGTAGGTTTTACCTGACGAATGACCTCCAGCAGCGGTATTTTGCCGTCATCAGACTGGGTCCATGAGCTGACTTCTTCTTTTTTGCGCACATACGGCTTCTGATAATCCAATACATCTTCCATATCGTCTGTGAGCAGACCTCGATAATCAAAGGCCCAGAACGACTTGAAGGAATCCTTCTCTGCAAGGCCGTCCACGATCATGGCTAACCGGATTTGGTCGGCGTTGCCGATTCCCGCTGCTCCCGGGCCGAAGACCAGTATTCGTTGCTCACGCAGCGGAACCTTGGTGACGCCTACCGCCGAAAGAATTGCAGCCAAGGTTACGGCTCCCGTACCCTGAATGTCATCGTTAAACGTGAGAATACTTTGACCGTATTTTCCGATAATATGGCGTGCATTCACACTACCCACGTCTTCCCAATGCAAAAGCGCCTTTGGGAATTGAGCTAACGTTTTGCTGATAAAGGTATCAATAAACTGGTTGTAAGCCTCTCCGCGAACCCGTTTATGGCGGTTTCCGATATACAGCGGATCATTCAGCAGTTTTTCATTGTTCGTACCCACATCCAGCACAATCGGCAGCACCCGCCCCGGGTGAATTCCTGCCGCAGCCGTGTATACAGCCAGCTTGCCAATGGCAATATTAATGCCTCCCACGCCCCAGTCACCGATCCCCAAAATACTTTCGGAATCCGTCACTACAATCAATTCTACATCCTCACCGCTCAAGCCAGAATTATAGAATGCTTGTCCGATGCCGTTCGGATTATCAATCGACAAATAGACACCGCCAGGGCGATTATACTCATGACTATATTCCTGAATCGCGGTCCCCACCGTAGGTGTGTAGACAACGGGCAGCATCTCGCTCAAATGGTCGGTTAGCAATCGATAATATAGCACGACATTTCGATTGTGAAGATCGTTCAGGGAAGCGTTTTTGCGTAGCATGGTCGGTTGTGCCAAAAATTGCTGGTATGCCCGGACGCTCTGTTTCTCCAGAGAAAGGATGGTTGGCGGAAGAATTCCTTCAAGACCCAGTTCTTTGCGTTCCTCATCGGTAAAAGCGACCCCTTTGTTCAAAAGAGGATTGGCTAATACATCCTTTCCCCGTAGCGGGGTGGATAATGATCCGTCCCTATTTATATAAAATGCTTCCATTGAAATAACCTTCTTTCTCTTCGTATTGATGACCATTCGTGACGAAAGATGACATATTGCCCATAGTATGGACGTGTGAATCTGTTTTATTCGTCTATTTTTCTATGACAAAATAACCATAATACATTCTGATTTTGATTAAAAAGAACTATATATGAAGAATGGAATACAAGGCCTTTTGACACTTATTTTTACAGGGGAAAGTAGGTCTAAATGCTTGTTTTCTGCTAAATGTGAAATATCAATCTCAATTCGACATTATCCATATGTATCATGGCATGTCAGATATTTTGTTAAAAAAATATGAAGGATTAGTAGCCATGTTTAATCCCTATAAACAAACATTTTTAATTACTTTTCAACAAAATAGAATTACCCGGAGGAAAAGGAGATGTTTGTGTGCAGGGACCTATAGCCATTTTTAGCGATAACCACAGGGCTATTGATTATCCCAACGTGATTTATTTTTACGAGCATATACAGTGCGAGGATCAGGAGGTCACTTCAGCCTATGAGGACGCATGCTGCTGCCTGATTGATTACAGGGAGCCTGGACAGGCTGTACGGGTAGCGAATCAGATCCGTAGTCGCTTTCCGCAGATGCCGCTGTTACTGGTGACGGATGTATCGCATCCGTTCAGTGATCAGCATATGGTGCAGATTACCGGAATAGGCCGTTTGCGCCTGCTGTTTTGGCAAGCCAATGACAACGAAGAGATGCTTTCCGAAATTCAAAGCTTGCTCTATCCCGAGTATTCGGCCAAAAGCCGGCATATTGCTTTCATCTTGTCTGTATATAACGAGGAGCAGCGTTTTGTTCATGTCAAGAAGTTTGCTGAACGGCTGCAAGCTTTTATCCGCAGTCATATTGTGGAGGGCTCTATTTATCTCATTGATGATGGCAGTCATGATGGCACGAATGCCTTGATCAAAGCGCTGGAGGCGGCGACAGACCTGTCCGTGAACCGGATTAATCAGAATCTGAGTCCGCTGCTTCAAACCAGGGAACTGGGACGCAATACCCGCAAAGCAGGAACGTATCTGGAAGGGATGCGCACCATCGGCGCGGATTACTACGTATTTGTGGACGCGGACGACTCCTTTTTTATTGAGGATATTGCCAGAATGATTAATGTCGTTCGGCAGGGCTACTATGATGTGGTGATTGGAACCAAAGACATGACCGCTGAAAACCGTTCCTTATTACGATCTGTAGTCAGCTTTGGCAAACGTGTCATTTCCCGGCCGTTTTTACCGACAGGCGTGGTGGATTCCCAGACAGGGCTTAAAGTGATGAGTTCCGTTGCTGTGAAGCGGATGTTCCCGCATTTGAAGGAACAGCTTGGACTGGCGCTGGATCTGGAAATGATGTTTATTGCCAAGCGACTCCAGCTTCGTGTGCTGCAATTACCCGTCAAGTGTATTGACCGGGACGGATCGCACATCCATGTCTGGAAGGATTCGATTCGTTTTTTGCGCTCCATTATTGATATTTGGCGGCTGGATCGGCGGGTGAGATAAGAACGTGACAAACCGCTTGCGAACGTTGATGTTTCCTCTATTTAATGTGCTGCTGAACGGATTTAATTTTTTCTTCCATATTGCAGCGAGCTGGTATCTTACCGGACAAGCTTATGGTCAGGCGAATGCGCTGCTGGCCCTCTTTGCACTTTTGTCCGTTTTGGGCCTGTCCATTCAGCTATTAACAGCCAAGCTGGTCTCCAAAGGAGACAAGAAGGTTCCGCTGCGTAGCCTGCCACTCGGTTCCCTATTGCTAAAAGCACCTCTGTTGCTAACCGTGCTTGCCATGGCGATATTACTGGCGCTTCATCCGCTGCTGCGTTCGTTATTAGGCGTGGATTCCGGCCCGCTATTTATGCTGTATGCCTTGGTGGGGCTGCATATTCTCGTCAGCTCGTGCCGTGGAGATTTACAGGGCAGAGAACGTATGCTGGCGCTGAATGTGAACTATTACTTGGAGGTTTTAGGAAAGCTGGGCCTGTTCTTTATACTGGCTGCATCAGGGCTCAAGCTGGAGGCTTTACTGCTGGCAAGCTGTGGGGGGATGCTGCTGTCGCTGCTTCACGGCTGGGCTGTTTCGGTGCGGGGCTTATCCTTACGCGGACGGACTGGAGAACGTATATCTTCCGGGCTATGGAAATCACTAGGTCAGGATTTTACGGATAGTCTCATTACGAATTTATTTATTTTGTTCTGTATCTCCATTGACATGCTCTATGTGCAGCATTATTTTCCCGAACAGGCCAGCGGTTATGCGATTGCGTTGAAATACAGCCAGTTGGTCTATTACGTGTCGTACAGCTTGATAGCTGCCTTTATTCCAAAGCTCGGTGCGCAGGGGCATGACCGCCAAGCCTTGCGCAAGCTGGTTGCCGTCTATGCCGGATTAATGGCTGTTGCAGCAATCTGTGTATATGTGGGCACTACCTTTGTGTTCCCACCTTCTATTCCCGTACTATTCGGGGCTTCATACCAGTCGGCAGAAGCTTATATTCCGTTGGGAGGATGGGTGTACTGGCTGTTTTCCATCGTGCTGTTCTTTGTTCATGTGCATGTATTGGTGGGCAGACGCAAATTTATGTTCGGGCTACTGGCTGGAGCTGCGATTTTATTGGCAGCCTTTCATGTGGCGCATCAAAACCCGTCTGACTTTCTGCTATCTGAATTGATTGTTTACGGTGCCATGTCTCTCTACTTTGTGGTAGATGCCTATGTATATTTGTTCAAAATAAAGATAAGAGGGGATTCAACCCGTGAATACAATACCTGAACAGGATGGTAAAACCGTAGTTCTGTTGCTCTCCTGGCGTGACATTCGTTCGCCTAAAAGCGGAGGAGCTGAAATTTTCACCCACGAAATGCTCAAACGCTCACAGCAAGACCGTTTTCAGTTTATTCATTTTTCGCCCAGGCTCGAGGGGATGCCCGAGGAAGAAATCATAGACGGAATTACGTATATCCGAAAAGGAAACATTTATAGCGTCATTTATTATGCCATGCGCTATTATCGCCATCATCGCGAGCATATTGATTATGTGATTAATCAGGCGAACACGCACCAGTTTTTCACCCGTTTCTGGGTGGAGGCACCTAAGCGAATTTTCTTTATACATCAGCTAACAAGGGAAATATGGTTTGAAAATGCCGGATTCCCGCTGAATCATATCGGATATCGCTTGGAGCCCTGGATGCTCAAGCTTGCTCGTAAGGATCGGACAATTACCGTATCCCCGTCTACCCGTTATGATCTGCTCAAGCTGGGCTTTCACCCGGATCGTGTTCATCTGTTGCCTGAAGGCATCGAGTTTGAACACTGGCCCCGGGAGCAATTTTTAACCAAGGAGTACAATCCGACCTTTATGTACGCCGGGCGCTTTGTGAAATATAAAGGCATTGATCTGGTGGTTGAAGCTTTTGGAGGGCTCAAGAAAAAATTCCCTCAGGCTATGTTATGGATCGCTGGAAAAACCGATAAAACCTATGTGGCAGAACAATTATTGCCGATTATGAAACGGTATGGATTGACCTACGGAGAACCGGACGAACAGGGACAATCCCAAGCGGATATTACCTTTTACGGATTTGTTTCAGCAGAGCATAAGCTGGAGCTGATGAGCCGCGCCCACGCGCTCGTATTCCCTTCCCTGCGTGAAGGCTGGGGCTTGACGATTACCGAAGCAGCGGCTGTGGGGACTCCCAGCATCGTCAGTAATTCACCCGGACTGGTGGACGCGACGGATTTTGGGAAAAGCGGATACCTATGCTTCCACGGCGACGTCCGGGGATTATCTGAACAAATGGAAAGAGCAGCAAACGGCGGCGAAGACTATATGGCCATGCGTGAGCGGGCGTATCAGTATGCGCTGGGATTTCATTTTGATCATACGGCGGCTGCATTTGAGCAGTTAATGGGAGATTGGGTAAAGGAGGCGGAACAGAGTGGACAAAGTGGTCATTCTCTTCTCCACGTACAACAATGAACGGACGATAGAGCCTTGTTTGCGGAGCTGTATGTGGCAAAATTACAAGGATCTGCATATCGTGATTGCCGATGACGGCTCGGAGGACCAGACCGTGGAGACGATTCGTACGCTAGCGGCAGGGAGCCCAGTACCCGTAACGGTGTTGGAGCTTCCTCATGGAGAGCGGGGAGTCGCAAGAGTCAAGGCGGTTGAGGAAGCCGGACGTTTGGGTGCCGAATACATACTTGTATTGGATTCCGATATGATTTTAGCCGAGCATTTGATTCAGCAGAGCATCGACTTTTTTGACCATCATCAGGATATCGGCGCATTGGTCGTTCCCGAGGAGGCCTATTCGGAAGCGGCCAACTTTTTTTCCAAAGTCAAAGTCTTTGAGCGGAATGTGATTAACAACGCGGGTGAGAGCTTGGGAAAACGTTCGATTGAAGCGGCACGCTTCTGGCGAATGAGCGCTTATGAATCGACAGGCGGATTTAACGCGGAGCAGATTGCTTTTGAAGAAATACAGCCGACCCTGCGTTATATAGAGTCTGGCGGAGTTATCCGGCGGGCGGTGTTTACACGTGTATATCATGATGAAAAACAGGTCTATTTGCGTGATGTATTACGTAAAAAAGCTTACTACTTCTCGGTGATGGATCGTACGTTGTCGTCTGAGGAGGGGGGATTGCGGAAGGCGCTGGAACGGTGGTACTTTTTCCGTCCGGTGCTGTATACATGGAGCAATCTGAAAAGCTATATCCGTCACCCGTTGCTAACGGCGGGGATGTTATGGATGTATGCATGCCTGACCGTGATTGGGGCAGCCGCCGTGTTGAAGGGCGGCGCCCGTCACTCAGGCGATCTCGCTAAGGCGGATAAGGCGTAAGGATGAACGGCCCAGAGTCAGCGTATCCAGCGTATACAGGTCGGGATCGGAAGATTCCGACTCCTCATACGGTATATACAGTGAATGCGCAGTTAACTGAATGCCTGCCTGTTTAGGGTGGCGAAGAGAGCTGCCTACAGGATACAGTTCAGCGAGTGCAACATGTACTGCAGTTACGATATCTTGCTCATTCATCAGCACATAGGGTCGGTATGGAGCATTCAGAATGCTGTCTATAAATACCGACAGGGCAGGAGCGATGCTCTGGTCTGTGTTCAGATGTGTTCGATTGAGTTTGGCTTCATCAAGCGCCTCGTACAGGATCCTTTTCAGTGTGTCATCATCCAGCTCCAGTGGTTTTGTCAAAAAGCGGAAGACGCCTACTTGATTAATCGCGGATAAAATGGTCTGCGTATGCAGGTGACCTGACAAAATGATCCGCACGATATGGGGATAATCCTCCTTGATCATGCGAAGGAAGGTAATCCCGTCCAGACCAGGCATAAGCAGATCGGAAACCACGACATCAATCGGGTGCTGCTTCAGCACCTGCAAGGCTTCTTTGGTAGTATGAGCGGTATGTAAGGTGAACCTTTCTTCCGACAATGTCCGTTCAAGCAGGGACAAAACCATAGGACTGTCGTCAACAAATAGAATGTTTTGGGGTGTCATAAGAACTGCGCAACTCCAATCAGGAAGTAAGAAATGAGGAACTACATGTATAATATCAGCGTTTTGGCATTTTTGAAAGATGTCAATACAGAACGGGCGCTGCGTCTTTTTTGTGAACGATTCGACTCGGCTGAACATGCGCTCTGGGAAAAAGGAATGCGTCTGCTTCACCAGTATCATGCTGCACGACATGCAGGAGTAACCCTGACCGTCTCCAACGCACTTCAGCATATGGACGATCGTCATGATATTTACATTGTTGATCTGCGCGAGTACAGCGAAGAAGAGCTGGATCGTTTATATATTGCAAAAACCTGCGAGTTGCTGCTGCTGACGGATGGGGCAACGAAAACCGCTGCAAGGTTTGCCGCACTCCAGCGCCGGACTCCCCGGTTGTTGTGTGCACGGCTGCCGCTGGTCAGCTACGAGCTGGAGTGTCTGATGCAGGCCATTCTGGGCCGAATTGAACCGAATGGAGGGGACAGGGAAGCATGAAGCGATGGGCGTTGTTGAAACCGGGTTGGCAAAAGCTGATCCTGTACCTGCTTGTTCTGGGCGCGACCGTGCTTCTGGCGATTGCGATTCAATGGTTTATCGTTCGGGAGTTCAGTGGTCAATTGGCGGACATTCAGGACGAGCAGCTCCGGTATGAGGTGCAGGATTGGTCCAGCCGTATATCCGAGCACTACGCGGCATGGCAGGCTGAACTGAATGAGCTGGCCTCCAGCCTCGGCAGAAATATACTGAATCAGAAGACGCGTCAGTATACCGAGGGCTTTAAGCGTGAAAGCGGGGCATTTTATGTGCTGGATGAACAGTATCGTGTGATTGCCGGACGTGATAACCGTGAGATGAAAAGCGCGGTACAGCAAATTAAATTGCTGCAAAATGGCTGTGCCGTAAGCTCCTTTGTGACAGAGGATCATCAGCCTGCGCAGTATACCGTGTGCAGGATCCAAGGGGCGCAGACGGGCGGCTTTATGGTGCGTACCATTGACTCCGGTATGCTCAGCGGTATCATCAAGAGTAAACCGGTCAATCCGCACGAGACTTTATTTTATAATGATCAATTCAAGGTCGTAGCTTCCCTCAACACATCGGATATCAATCGGACAGACATTACGGGTGTAACCCGCAGGTTGCTGGAGGGCAATACGGGTGTTGTTGAAGATCAGGGAGTGAAACACGGCATAGGGTTCAGCCGCGTTGGGGAAGAGGCTCTTTACATTTCAGTTGAGGATGTTGATCGGGACACTGCCCAGCGGATCAGCTCTTTTCGCAAAAAGGTATGGCTGGTCATGGCTCTGCTATTGTTGATACTATGGGCCATTCTCGTACAGTTTCGCAAACGGATCGTGAAGGATACGCTCGTGAATAATCAGGTGCGGGACCAACGGCGGGATGAGGATATGCGACAGCAGCAGGATACGTATTACTTGCCGTTAATGCAGACGATTGAGCAACGGCTTCAGGAGCTGCAAGAGCAGACTGCCCGTCTGACAGGCGGTGATGATTTGAAGTTGCTGGGCTTTTATCATGATCTGGCGAACCGCTTTGAAGCAGCTTCCAGTCAGGGAAAGGGAGCATCCCATGAGGAATTGGAATATTTCCGTGAGTTGAATGAAAATTTCATTCAGGGACGTCTCAAACAGGAATCCTCACTGGGAGGGCTGCTGACCGGAGTCCGCACCTTACGTGATGAGCTGGAAGAGAAGATGCACGACAATAGCGGAATCAGCTTTACGGATATGAATGAGGTATTATCTGAGTCGCTGAAATGGGCGAACCGTTCGTTGAACATGAAGGATATTCAGGTCATCTTGCGGCAAGAGCCTATTCCGTCCATTGCAGCCCAAACGCCGATGCTGTACAAGACGATTCAGGGATTGCTGGAGAACTCGGTACAGGCGATGGGCCAAACGAATAAGCTATCGGAGGATCAGGAGCGGGGACGTACGGGTCTGCTGCGTTCCAAGCGCCAGACTCAAGTCCTCAAGGTTAGCTCGCGGCTGGAAGAAGGAGAAATTGTTATTACCATTGAGGATACGGGCGGCGGCATTGATGACAAGATGCGCTGGAGCTATTTCCAGCCGGACTATTCCCAAAACTCGCAGGAGCATACGTTCAGCCTGTATCATATGGATGCCTATCTAAAGACAATCAGCGGCCGCTTAAAGCTGCGTAATACGGATCAGGGCTTGCAGGCGATCGTTCGTTTAAGAAGATAACGGAGAGATAAACCGAAAGATCATCCGAAATTTCAAGAGAGGGGGGCCAGGCATGGTAAGAAAATGGATATTTCGATACCGCTATGATATGGCAGCAATCTTGCTGATGCTGGCAGCGATTGGCGTATATCTTGCGCCTATCTATGGACCGGGGCAAATCGTATTTAGTGATATTGCCTTTGGAGCCACCTCTCATCGGTATCTGGAGGAAATTATGGGAGTATGGAACGAACGGTGGTCTACCTCTACCATGTTCAATGCTCCCCGTATCCTTTATATCTTGCCCTTCTACGGACTTTCGTTGCTATTCGGGGAAAGCGGCCCGGTTTTGCTCAAGTCGTTTATCACGGGTCTGCTGTTTGTTTCCGCATTTTCGATGTATGCCTTTGCCAAGCGGCTGGTCAGTGTATATTATTCACCGAGCTTTACGAAAACCCGTATTTTTGCCATCATGATCGGCGCACTGTTTTATGCACTGAATCCGTGGGTTATTTTCCGCATTCAGCATATTTATTTGCTCTGTGGGTATAGTTTGTTTCCGTTAATGCTGCGTTTCTTTTTCAGCGCGGTTGATCCCAAATTTCAAATTCAGCAAATTAAAAACTATAATCCTCACAAGCTGTACCAGCGGAACTGGATAGACTTGTTCCTGTTGGCGGCGGTATTTACCGTCAGCGCAGCTGCGATTCATTATTTTTTCTTCGGCATGATTTATTTGGGCTTGTTCACCGTGCTCTTACTGATCAAACTGACCTGGACGCACCGCAAGGCCGGTCGCACCTATTTACAGCCGTTATACGGCAATTTTTTGCGTAAAGGGATCATTTTTGGCGTGTTCTTCGGGCTACTCAGTTTTTACTGGTTGTCCCTGTATCTCGGCAGTATGGTGATGGATGCTCAGGCATCGCAGCATAATATCAACGTCGTCGATACTTTGTCCCTGTTCAGTCGTAACAGCAGCTTATATAATGTGGGCTACTTGCTGAGCTATTGGTGGCCTATGTTTTCTTTTTCCTCACTGCCTGCGATGTTTTATGTGGGCGGGGGATTTTTACTGCTCTTGATTGGTTATGCGATGGTGACGCGCTCACACAAAAATCCGATCATTCTGATCTTTTCGCTGCTTACGCTATTATTTCTCGTCGCAGCCACCGGGACAACCTTCCCGTCCATTGCCAAGTGGTTTGTCATTCTGGTGACGAAGACACCTGTGATTGGCTCGGTTTTCCGTGATCCCAACAAGTTTATCGGGCTGATTGCCCTTAATTTCGGGGTGCTGCTGACCTTCGGCGTGATTCAGATTATGGAATGGTTCGGCTCATCGCCGCTGCAACGAGTGTATAAAAGGCTGGCACTTGTCATTGTCGTCCTGTGCCTTGGCGTGTATTTTGCTCCCTTGCGTACCCAATTCATTGAGGGGTATTACAAGCCGGTTCAAGTGCCGGAGGCTTACAGCGAAATGGCTGAAAAGCTGACCGACCCGGATCGCTTCGACAGCAAGGCATTGTATTTTCCGATTGCCGACAATATGATTCAGAGCTTTAACGGCGTAGCCACGCCTAAATGGAATAAGGGTAAGACAGCAACCGAGAAGGCAACCGGGGATTTTCAGGTGTACTCATCTCCTAAAAATACGATTTTCCATCATGAAGGCAACGACCCCGGGATTACATACTATATGAACTTTCTGGAGTATTTGCTGGACAACGGGCTAAGCTCGCGGTTAGGCTGGTTGTTCTCCACCTTTGGGGTTAATCAGTTAGTGTACCATGACGAATATGAGGGACAGGAGAAGCGGCAGGATTTTCATCTGTCTCAACTGGAAGGTCAGACGGGGCTGAAACGCACATACAAGAACGGAATTTTTTCCATATTTAATCTGGATCAGGCTCCACCTTATATGAACATATTACCGAGCAAAATAGTGACACCTTACGGTTTTAGCCGACTGGAGAGCTACAGTCATCTGCCTGGATTTGATTTTAGTCGCTTCGGGGTACTATTCAGTGCGTTGAAGCCTGAGCTAAAAACCATTCAGACGGTCAACAAGGGGGATTATGTGGAAGCGGCCTCCTTTAACGATTTGCTGTTGTCACAGCTTCCGACAGAGGATTACTTGCGCCCGTTTGATGTCATTGAAGATGGCAATGCTTTTTTAAAATGGTCCAAAACCTTTGCCTCGACCAACGATTGGTTATGGTATTTATCGTCCCAAAATATACGAAATTTCCCGTTTGATATGGAAATGGACGCCGGGATTGCTGTCACCTTTGCCAGTAAGAAGCTGGATGTGGCCCCTTATCAGATGAGCAGCATTGAAGGGAAAACAGTCGTGGATTTTGATTCCATGCTGCGGACCGAAACCTTCTTCAAACCGGATAATCCGCAGTTGTTCAGCGTAGAGGCTAATCCGCGTGAGGAATTGAATGAGGTGCCGACCCTGCACGGCGAGATTATGAAGGGAGACCCGAGTAATATATGGCAGGTCGCCAGATCCGGTTTGCTGGAAGCCAAGGAAAATAACCCGTACCAGTTTCAGATTACCGTCTCTGGACGCGGCACGAACAAAATGCATGTTAAAATGAGATTTTATGATAAGCAGATGCGTGAGCTGGGGGTTAGCTATGTTGTGGCTCCTTCGGAGGGATACAATTTTGACGGTGTGAAATTTTACGGGGAATATGTGTCCCCGCCGGGCAGCTACTGGATGCGAATGGATTTGTTAACCCTGCAACGCCCGCAGCAAAAGAATTACTGGTGGATTCATGATATCCAGTTACGTGATTTGGGACAATATAGTAAGCCTAACGCATTTACGATGCACAAAAAGCTGGAACAGTCGCAAACCTCGCATGTATATGCGAGAGTGTTTATGAATAAAGCTGGCGGGAAGCTGCAAGTTACGCTGCCGGGTGGAGTGGTCGACATCAAGACCCATGATGAAGGCTTGAATCAGTTCCAATGGGTCGACCTGGGAGAACATGCTTTTCCCAAAGGGGATACCCCGATTACAGTTAATAACCTGCAAGGCTTTAACGCGATCAATCAATTTGCGATTGTACCTGTAGACCAGCTGGATGAGCTATCTTTTCCGGTGGAGCAGGCGTTGAAGCGGGGCAAGCTCTTTTTCACCCTGGAGGCCGAGAGCGATTTTAACGCCCAAGGAAATGTGCAGTCAGAGCGTGCTCTGCCGAGGCTCAGCATGGGACGGGGAATCAGCTATCAGAAAGGTACATTAAGCAGGGATGTGGAGATCGCCAAAACTGGCACCTATTCTACAGCTATTCTGGCTGATTTACCTGCCGGGTATCATGGGGCATTGACGATGAAGTGGACGAATGAAGAGACAGGAACGGTGCTGACAAGAACGATCCATACAGGTGAGTCGTATAAGCGGTTGCCCGTTACCTCTTCGTCCGAAAAACAGGTCATTGAAACGGTGCCGAATCAGGATGGCTTTGCCAAAAAAATCATTCAAATTCCCGGTTTACTGAACGATTATGGACGTGTAGAGTTCAAAAATCTGTTTTTAACCAAAGGGAAGTATCGCTTAACGCTGGTGTTGGACAGTCAGGTACCGTCCATGAGCGGGTATGAAGATATTCATCGGATGGCTGCGCAGGAAGTGACGGTTATGCCAGAGGATAACACGAAGGAATCTTTAACCAATGATGTAGGCTGCGTGGCGGATATTCAGCCTGGCAAGACGAGTCTGTCATCAGGCGGCGAGGGGGTGTCCATTCGTTACGCACCGAGCTATTCATGTGATTGGAATATATATGCGTCGAAGAAAATGAAGGCTGAGCCGCTGCGAGAATATGCCGTACAACTGGATGCGAGGTCAAAACAAATTGGAAGTCGGCATATGAAGGTCATTTTTTTGAATAAAGCCTCCCAAATCCTCCAGACCTCTTATATTAACGAGGTGGAGGAGCGAGATAAGGAGCAATGGAATCATTATGATCAGATTGTGAAGGCTCCGGCAGGTAGCGTCTTTATGCAATTCCAGATTTTGGCACATGCGCATAAGAAGCAGTCAGGCTTATTTCAAATGAAGCATTATTCCGTCATCCCTTATCAGGCGATGATTACAGTGGATCAGCTTACGTTGTTTGAGGGGACGGATATGGAAACCTTTTTTACGGCTTCCCATGCTTCAGAAAGTATTCAGGCTTCTCGTGAAAATTCTATGGAACGCAGCTTTACGCTGTATAATCCGACGCATCAGCAGGTGCTGATTCGGGAAACCGAGTCGCCCAATCCACTGTGGGAATTCAGACTGGGAAGTGAAACCCAGCGTGCCCGTCTGTCGGTGAACGGAGTGACTACCGGATTTATAACCAGTGGCAGCGGAAGCGGCAAGGTCGTCATAATTCTGGCTTCCGCCTACCGCTTTGGCTGGATATTGTTCATACTTGGGATACTTGGTGGGGCGGCTTGTTTTCTTCCTTATTGGCGATGGAAAAAACGAAAGATTCCATAGAAGGAAGTTCCTATGATGCTATTCAGTAGCCATTAGAAGGCACGGCTACATCTCGTATTTGTACCCCCGGCCCCAGACGGTACGGATGTGCTGAGGATTTTTGGGGTCACGTTCGATTTTTTTGCGGAGACTGGAGATATGTACGTCAATCGTGCGATCGAGATAGGCACCGTCTCCGCCTTTAATCCGATCCATCAGCTCGCTGCGGGTAAAGACTTTCCCCGGATAGCAGGATAGCTCTTTTATAATGGAAAATTCGATTTGAGTCACTTCAACCTCCCGGTCATCGACCAACAGGCTGTGACGGTAATCATTCACCCAGACCCGCACTTTTTTGAGTTTTTTGGTTATGGCTTGGGACTCGGCAGGCATGTTGCGGCCAGAGCGGCGCAGTAAGGCTTTGATACGAGCGTTTAGCTCTCTCAGGTTGAATGGCTTGCATAAAAAATCATCCGCTCCGTCATCCAGTGCTTTAATTCTTATATTCAAAAGGGTATTGTTGGAGATCACCAGCACAGGAACCGTCGTATATTGACGGAGTTGGCCGATTAGTGCGCATTCGACCCTGCCGGAAAACATAAGATCGGTCACAATAATATCAGGCTTAAAACGCATAAGTGTCGGAAGTGCTTGTTTGGAATCGTAAATAAGTTCGGTATGATAACCTTCTTCCTGAAGATGAAGGGCAATCATATCTGCCAAACTTTTTTCATCTTCAATGATCAGTATTTTAATGGACATGACGGACAGCTCCTGTACAAACAGATATACAAATACATAAGTATGCATAAATTGCGATTTATGCATACTTATGTATTCGGCAAATATATGAAAAACGAATAGTGCCAGATGGCACATACTTTATTAATTTAGAGGAAGAAGGTTGCATCATTGCGAATGATTTTACTATCCGGAGGTTCCGGAAAACGTCTATGGCCTTTGTCCAATGAGAGTCGCCCCAAGCAGTTTCTTACGATTCTGCGTCATGACGAACGACCTGAAAGCATGCTGCAACGAATTTGGCGGCAGTTATCTGAAGCCAATTTGGCAGGGGAGGCCTATTTTTCAACGAGTGGAACTCAAGCTGAGCTGATCCGCGGGCAAATTGGGGTGGACGCTGTGGTAATTGAGGAGCCGATTCGACGGGATACATTTCCGGCCATTTCCTTGGCTGCGGCCTACTTACATGACCGGGCAGGTGCGTCGCGCGACGAGATTGTAGGGGTCATGCCGGTGGACGGATATGCTGGGGATGAGTTTTTCGAGCATCTGCGCAGGCTCCCATCTATATTGGAGCAATCCGGGAGTGACATCGCACTCATGGGAGCTGCTCCAACCGAGCCTTCTGACAAATACGGCTATATTGTTCCTTCGTCATCTTCCTCCGCCAATCAGCCGTATCTCAAGGTTAGCTCATTTGTGGAAAAGCCGGATCTGATCCGTTCGGAGGCGCTGATCCGGGAAGGAGCCCTATGGAATTGCGGTGTATTTGCCTTCAGGCTTGGTTTTTTATTGGACATGCTGGAGCAAAAGGGCCTATCATCGGACTATGCATCACTTTCGACAAATTATGCAGAATTGCCTAAAACCAGCTTCGATATTGCGGTAGTGGAACAGACCCGTCGGCTTTCGGTGCTTCCGTTTCATGGGGAGTGGAGGGATCTAGGAACGTGGGATTCGCTGGTGCGGGAAATGAGTTCAGAACTGAGCGGCCCGGGCTATATTTCAGAAGCTTCTCATGATTCGCATATTATCAATGAACTGGAGATTCCGGTTAGCATCTGGAATGTCCCGGACATTATTGTCGTTGCCGGGCCGGATGGCGTGCTGGTCACTGATCGACAATCATCCACAGGGATTAAGGATATGGTGGCGGAAATTGAGATTGGACCCCGTTTTGAGGAGCGCTTTTGGGGGAAGCAAACGGTATTGTCCCAGCAACAAGCGGCCAGCGGCTTACAGACAGTCACCAAACGGGTAGTCATCTCTGCTGGAAGATTCATCAGCTATCATGAACATCAGTTCCGTAAAGAGGTGTGGACTATTACGTCCGGGGTGGGAAGCGTCTGTATCGATGGAATAATGCAAATGGTCAACCCCGGTGAGGTTATCGTCGTAGAGCCGGGTACCAAGCATTATATAGGTGCTGTCGAAGGGGATTTGGAGTTCATCGAATCTCAAATGGGGCATATTGTGTCAGAAACCGATATTATCAGATACGAATTTCCCGACTCCATCTAATACTAGCTATATAAGCTTAACTAAAAAAGGTACATGAGAAACGGAGTTGGCAGAATGGTGCTGTACAATCGAAGCACGATCCGTCTGCGCAGTAGGACTCGGCTGAGTACAAAGGGCGGTATCATAAGGTAGATGGAAAGTCAGGAACCAATTTTTCTTGGAAACCTTAAATCATCTGAAATTCCTAAAAAAGGTATCCATGCGGTGAACGCGTGAATACCTTTTTCTGCATGAAAGCTTGTCCATAAGAAACGGAATAGGACGATGCTTATAAAATCAGTTTCTTGGAAATCAGCCACTCTTTTACCACATCCGTACTGAGGTCTCTTTCAGGTGTCCATTCCACTTTATCCACCAGCTTGCCATGTCTGAATTCCGCAATGGTGGGGGTATACTTTACGTTGTATTCCTCTTTAAATTTATTCCATTGAGGCTTGTCCTTATGAATTTTGTGAACATTCAAAAAAGTGATTTTGGAGCCCAGATTATACTGCTCAATCATCTTGTTAAAGTTCGGCTCAAAGCGGTTGCAGTCTCCACAGCTAGGTCTGCCTACATAGACAAACACACTTTGATCCTGCTGGATCATGGTTTTAAAACCATTAATTGTAACCGCATTCAAGTGATCGTATATTTCGGGATAATTGCTTTTACTCGCTTGAATCTCTTTGTCTTTCTGCTGAACAACCTGCTCTAGATCCTGAAATTTGAACACAGCCGAAATAGCGATAGCAATGACGAGCAGCGCAATCACGCTTAGACCGAAAATATATCCTTTTTTCACAGAAATCCTCCTTTATTTAACAATCTTATACATACCATAAATGATATTTCCATTTTTCGCTGTAATACTTGTCTCACTCTGTATAAAAAAAGAAGCTTTCCATTCGGAAAGCTTCAGATTGTCGAGAAACCCCGTCTTTTTGAGACGCGGGTTCTTTTTCTTTACATAATAATGGTCTGGTATCTGGAAAA
>NZ_SLTL01000030.1:0-67693 GCF_014858585.1 Paenibacillus sp. 23TSA30-6
TGTATTAGGCACGCCGCCAGCGTTCGTCCTGAGCCAGGATCAAACTCTCCATTAAAGACCAACCGAAGTTGGTATATAGAAAGAGCGATGTGCTCATTTTGAAACTGACGAGATAAAAATATCTCTTTTTGCTCCAGCTCCGTTCAGCCTTGCAGCATGTCCGAAACCTTCGCGGTTCACTCACTCGTTGTTCAGTTTTCAAAGATCAAACCTTCATATTTTCTTGCTTTGTTTCACCACCGCATCTCAGCGGCGACTTGATTAATATAACATACATTCGGGATTTAAGTCAACACTTTTTTAAAATTATTTTTCAATTTCATTTCAGCGTTGTTCTCACAAAAAAATTCCCGGGCTTTAAGGGCCGAGAATTAATGTATCATATAATTGAATTGGTCGTCAACTATATTTTAAAACAAAAGCATATTTCGCTTTGCCCTTACGCGAAAAGTCACATACAATCAATCCTTTTCCTTGATTAAACTCTATACACACTCACATAGCCTGTCCAAACAATATCATTTTCAATCCCAGTAAAAGCGCAATTCCTGGCACTCCCAAAGCCGTTACAACTCCCATCGTCACCGGATTAATCGGGATATACACCTGCGTGACCCACCCCGAATAATTAATGACATACAGCGCAATTGCCGCCAGAGCCATATGTGCTCCAAACACAGTAAGCCAGCCGATACCCAGGCGTTTTTTGAGGATAAGATATGACAGCACCACAACACAGGCAATCAGAACAAGCCAGACAGCACTTCTCATTCGGCCCTCCGTTTATGAACACGGTCTGCGTCATTGGCATACCCCGGTTCGTCTGCGGGCAGGTGGAAACGATGTAACCCTTGCTGTTTGGCACATTTTAAATGTATCTGATATTTACGCTCCGCAGCTTCCAGAACAAAAATGGCATAGTCGATTTCGTCCTCGCCTGTAGCTTCATGAAATAACCGATGCGCTCTTAACCATTCTGCGTGCGAAGCCCGAATCTGGGCAAACAACTCCTGACGATACTCTGCTTCCGATTTGCCGTGCTCTTGTCGACGAAAATTTTGCTTCACCCGTTCCCACATCCATTCATCCTCCTCACAAGCTGAATTATGTGCACAGTCTGTAAGACTACCTTATTCATACTTATTTAACAGAGGACAAACTTAGAACAAGAACTGCCCATACCAGCCCTATCATCACAAAATAAAAAGGAGCCATAACGGCTCCCCATTGTGTCGAGACAATCCATTCGATTTATCGACACTAAAAATATCTATAACATATACATGTACTTATTAGTTCAGCTCTCTGCGGCCTTCCAGCGCTTTGGACAGCGTTACCTCATCGGCATACTCCAAATCCCCGCCTACTGGCAATCCGTGGGCAATACGAGTAACCTTGATTTCAAAAGGACGCACCAGCCTGGAAATGTACATGGCCGTCGCTTCTCCTTCAATGTTCGGATTCGTAGCCAAAATCAGCTCTTTGATGCGTTCATCACTAAGTCTGTTCAATAATTCCTTGAGCTTGATATCCTCAGGACCGATTCCCTCCATAGGAGAGATTGCCCCATGAAGCACATGATAAAAGCCGTTAAACTCCTTGGTGCGCTCCATAGCTACCAGATCCTTGGAGTCCTGAACAACACAAATGACGGAAGCATCCCTCGTCTTATCCTGACAGATCCGACAAGGGTCCGTGTCCGTAATATTGCCGCAGACGGAACAAAAGTGAAGATTGCGTTTCACATTGACCAGTGCTTTGGCAAAATCAATCACATCGTCTTCCTTCATTTTCAGTACGTGAAAAGCCAACCGGGCAGCCGTCTTCGGCCCCACTCCCGGCAGACGCGTAAATGCATCAATCAGCTTTGCAATCGGCTCCGGATAATACAATAGTGTGTTTCTCCTTTATGCACAGTCTAGAACAAGCCTGGAATTTTCATGCCGCCTGTAAATTTACCCATATCATCATTAGCCAGTTCATCTGCTTTGGACAAAGCATCGTTGACCGCAGTCAACACGAGATCTTGCAGCATTTCCACATCATCGGGATCTACAGCCTCCGGTTTGATGGTGATGGAAAGCACTTTTTTATGTCCGTTTACCTCTACAGTCACAACACCGCCGCCGGAAGTACCTTCAATTACTTTTCCGCCAAGCTCCTCTTGGGCTTTCAGCATTTGCTCCTGCATCTTTTTCACTTGCTTCATCATTTGGTTCATATTGTTCATTTCAATCATCTCCTTTAATGAAGTATACATCCAGACACTTTGATTTTAATCCTTTATAACTACCAGATCTTCCCCGAAAAGTTCAATAGCCTCATCAATCCAGGGCTCCTTGGACTTTCCCGGCGCGTCATGCTCCTGCTCCAGTTGGAATTCTTCGGCAGGCTGGTCGGGAACTCCTTCAATCGCAGCATTCCAATCCTTTTGCATCATCGTCACCAGACGATAGGGATGGCCCAACTGTTCGTGCAGAACCTTCTCAATGACCTGCTTGTTGGCAGGCTTTTCAGTAGTTTCACGGTGAATGTTATTCTTAAACGCCACGAGCACGCTATCCTCTAATACAGACACAGGCTCGCCGTCCATAAACCATGCATGAACTGTGACTTTCGCTTCTTTGACTCCCTGCAAAATTTGGCTCCACTTACGCCCCGCAGCCGCAAATGCCTCTCCCGACTTCTCGGCGATATAGCGATCCAACTGGGAAGGGAGCTTGGCTGGCGCAGAAATCCGCGGAGCGGGAGCGCGCCCTCCGGGGGCCTGACGGCTCCCCGACGATGCATCCTGCCCTGTCCCGGCAGCCAATCCGCCTTGCAACGCACGTTCAAGCTTCTTCTCCAGCTCGGCAAGCTGACGCTTCAAAACAGCTACATCCTCCTGATTGGCAGTGGCAGCGCCGGAATGCTGCGCGGTCGACTGAGCAGCAGCTCCAGCTTCCACAGGAATGCTGCACAGCTTCAATAGAGCTACCTCAAATAAGGTTTGCGGCTGAACGGCATACTTCATCTCGCTCTGATAGCGATTAAGCGTGTCGATCATGCTAAAGAGCTGCTCCTTGGTAAAAGCTTCTGCCACTTCCTTGAACTGCTCCGGCTCCAGCACGCGCTCTGTCATTTTAGTTGCCTGCGGTACCATCTTAATCATAAGCAGATCTCTGAAATAGTACAGCAGATTTTCCATGCATTTATCTGCGCTTTTACCTTCCTGCATAAAGTTCTCAATCATTTGAAGTACTGTGCCGACATCTTCTTTCAGCAATGCCAAGGCAAGCTTACCGAATTGTTCAGACGCAATACCCCCCGTCATATCCAGCACCTGCTGATAAGTAACCCGACCATCTGTAAACGAAGATATCTGATCCAGAACGCTAAGTGCATCCCGCATTCCGCCATCTGACAGACGCGCAATGTACTGTAATGCGTCCGAATCAGCCTCTATGTTCTCCTGTCGACATATAAGGTCAAGCCGCTCCGTCTGCTCCTCTAGCGATACCCGCCGAAAGTCAAAACGCTGACAACGCGAAATGATCGTCGCCGGAATCCGGTGCGGTTCTGTGGTAGCCAATATGAACATCACGTGTGGCGGCGGTTCTTCCAGCGTCTTAAGCAACGCATTGAACGCTTCCGTCGTCAGCATGTGCACTTCATCGATGATATAAACCTTGTGCCGTACTTCCGTCGGCGCATATTTGACTTTATCGCGCAAATCACGAATCTCTTCAACGCCCCGGTTGGAGGCTGCATCAATCTCCTGTACATCCATGACCGCTCCGGCTGTGATCCGTTTACAGGCTTCGCATTCGTTGCAAGGCTCCGGCGCCGGCCCATGCTCACAGTTAATTGCCTTGGCCAAAATTTTGGCCGCACTCGTCTTACCCGTTCCTCGCGGACCGCTGAACAGGTAGGCATGGGACGTGCGATTTTCGCGGATGGCATTCTGCAATGTCTGGATAATATGCTGTTGTCCTACCATGTCCTTGAACGACTGAGGCCGCCAAGCACGGTACAACGCTATATGTTCCAATGCGCGTTACCCTCTTTCCCATTCACTTTCATGAACATTAATGTTCACTTCATTATACTATACTCCCGTCCGAATCTAAACCGGACACCTTCCAATTTATAAACACAAAAAAACATCTTCGCAATGACTGCCAAGATGTTCTAATTCTCTAAATATAAACCGTGCACCTGTTATTGATCGTTGTGATCCGAGCGGCAATCCTGAACAACAACTCGGGCTAGGCCACCCTCCGGCACAAGAGTGTTCTCGCTTATGGCTGCTTCCTTCCGGACCTGACCAGGTTCACAAGTACTCATTGCGGAGGACCCAACCGTCAACATTGTGCGCAGGGACCAGCCTCACATCAACAACACCTCTAACAGGAATTCAACCTCGCTATAGCGGATTGCGAGTTACAGGGCACCGCTACCTCCCCATCTAGCACGGTGAAAATAAGTATATCTCAAGGCCGCACAAAAAGCAAACATCCACAACAAAAAGAGCCCTCCGCAATAGCAGAAGGCTCTAATAACTTTATAACCTGCGGTAATCGATTAGATACCGTATTTCTTCTTGAAACGATCCACACGGCCGCCAGCATCAAGGAATTTCTGCTTCCCTGTGAAGAATGGGTGGCAAGCGGAGCAAATCTCCACGCGCAGAGAACCTTTCACAGAACCGGTTTCGAACGTATTTCCGCAAGCACAAGTGACATTAGTTACGTTAAATTTCGGTTGAATAGCTTGTTGCATTGAACTTTCACCTCTTTCCGCCCTGAGCGTCCTATCGGCCCAGAGTTATATGAACACATGTTCACATTATAGCACCTGGATATGAGCGTTTCAACAACTCTTTTGTGTATCTCAAAATGGCGTAAAACAAGTGTAGTTCAACCCGCTATTGACCGTTTTAGGCCTTGGCAAATTTGGGACGCGCCAGCCCTTGAGGCGGTACGTGGGTGTAAGACCCGATAACAACATCAGGCAGTTCCTCCCGGTAAATCTCAAGCATTTGCTTCATGCCAAGAATCTCTCCCTGGGCAGGTGGAATCAGCTCCAGATAGCTTTCAGGATCAATATTCAGGTTGCGCATCTGAATAAGCTTGAGCTTGGTGCGTTTGGCAAACTCAACCATCGCCTCGATTTCTTCCTCACGGTCTGTCACACCCGGAAAAATCAAATAGTTAATCGACGTATATACACCCTGCTCGGAAGCATAACGAAGTGATTTTTCCACATTGGCTAACGTGTAGCCACGCGGCTTGTAATACGCATTGTAGTGGTCGTCCAGTGCGCTAATCGTGCTGACCCGCATCAGATCAAGCCCGGCATCTACAATACCCCGGATATGATCGTTCAAGCCTGCATTCGTATTGATATTAATGTATCCCATATCTGTAACGGAACGGACCTCTTTGATCGAATCAATAATCAACTTGGCTTGAGTAGAAGGCTCCCCTTCACACCCTTGGCCAAAGCTAATAATGGACTCCGGTGTTTTCAAATGCTCCAGCATGACTTCCACAATCTCATCGACACGAGGGCGGAAGTTCATTCTCGTCTGAGGGGATACAAAACCGCTGTCATCCGGCTGTTCCGAGATGCAGCCAAAGCATCCGGCATTACAAGAGTAAGATACCGGAACTCCACCCTCCCAGCGATTCAGGAACGTGTTCGAGGAGGTAAGACACTCATAGCCTAAGGCACAGTTGGACAAATGCTGGTACAGCCGATTTTCCGGGTACTGCTCTGTCATCCTTTGCACACCCTGTTTTACCTCTTGGCGGTCACAATTTTCCGGATTCCATTTGGACGGATTATCACTCCGCTCGGCCGTTACATAAAAGGCTCCATCCTTCCAGACCACGGCTGAATAGCCAAACAGGGGGAGCTTATACTCTTTATCTGTCTTCACATACCCTGGCAGACATAAGCGTGTAAAGCCTTGAGGCAACAAGGCCCCCACTGCCTGCATATCGCCTGGCAAGGAAACCATTTCCCCGGATTCAGGGTTCATACCGACCGGGCGTGTGTTGGGCAGACTTACCAGCGTAGCTCCTTCCGGTAGCGGAATAAGCTCATCTTCCATGATTTCGACAATCATGTCTGCACTGCGGGCAAGCCCATACAAAGAAGCATGATCATATACATTGCCTTTTTCGTCGGCATACACCAAATACATTGTGGAGCTCCTTTCGTTCCACCAAGCGCACGCCTGAAACCAATCGAACCGTAACGGGTGCGTGCTTGAGGAACAGATAAATACCTATCGGGAAATTACGTTTATCCATAGGCTGATCATTGTTATTGAGGGTAGCTGTAGCTATATTGCTGGATTTAGTTGGTTGAAGCTGGAACCGATGCTGCGGTGGAACGCGTGGTTCTCCGTTGCGGAGTGCTTGAGCTGCTTTGTGATCCGCTGGACGATGCCGTTGTATCAAACGAGGCCAAAAACTCTGCGTTGTTGCTGCTGTTCCGCAATTTCTTTAGGAAACCTTCCACAAAATCGTGGCTTTCCGTCATATTTTTACGAATGGCCCAAATGGTATCCAATTCCTCCTTGCCTAACAACATTTCCTCACGCCGGGTACCGGAGCGACGAATATCAATAGCCGGGAATATGCGGCGTTCCGCAAGCTTGCGGTCCAAATGAAGCTCCATATTGCCTGTACTTTTAAACTCTTCATAGATAATGTCATCCATCCGCGATCCTGTATCAATGAGCGCTGTGGCCAAAATGGTAAGACTTCCGCCCTCTTCCACATTCCGCGCCGCACCAAAAAAGCGTTTTGGACGGTGGAAGGCCCCTGGATCAATCCCCCCACTAAGCGTACGACCGGATGCTGGAATAACCAAGTTGTAGGCACGTGCAAGACGAGTAATGCTATCCAGCAGGATAACCACGTCTTTTTTATGCTCTACGAGGCGAAGGGCACGCTCTAGAACCAATTCCACTACCTTGATATGGTTCTCAGGCAGTTCATCAAAAGTGGAAGCAACAACTTCACCTTTAACAGAACGCTGCATGTCAGTCACTTCTTCCGGACGTTCATCAATCAGCAAGACAAACAGCTCAATCTCGGGATTGTTGGTAGAAATGCTATTGGCAATTTCTTTGAGGAGAAGTGTCTTACCAGCTTTGGGAGGTGCCACAATGAGTCCACGCTGTCCAAGTCCGACAGGGGCCAGTATATCCATTATTCTCGTAGACAAATTATTGGGGGTAGTTTCAAGAACTAACTTGGTTTGTGGATAAAGTGCAGTCAGTGCGGGAAAGTGTAGCCGCTCAGCAGCTTGTTCAGGACTTCTTCCATTGACGGCGTTAACTTGAAGCAATCCAAAATATCGTTCATTTTCTTTCGGAGTCCGGCATTTACCGGATACTAGATCGCCCGTTCTCAAGTCAAACTTGCGGATTTGTGAAGCAGAGATGTAAATATCTTCGGTACTCGGGAGATAATTAATCGGCCTCAGAAAGCCGTAACCTTCAGGAAGTATTTCCAGAACCCCCTGCATAAACATCAATCCGCTCTTCTCGGCTTGTGCACGCAGGATGGCAAAAACTAATTCTTTTTTCTTGAGCGTTCCGTAGTACGGGATCTGGTATTGCTTGGCCAGCTTGTACAGATCGGTCAGCTTCATTTCTTCCAGATCGGAAATTTGCAGATCCATATAATAACCACCTATTCAATTATTAAGTCCATTCAAAACTAAATGATAGACAATGACATCATAAACACCATTAACATAATTTTAACCAAAACAAATAAAGTTATGCAGCCGTCTGCTTGGATTATACCGAATTATTCCGGTTTTCCGATAAAAGATTGTTAGGTATGGACCTATATCTTGTATCATGCAGCGGCTGCATAGAGCCTATCCATTCTATTGTTCATCCGTTCCGGGAGTCCCAAAATGTACGAAGTTTGTTATTCTGTCTGCCGCCATACGTCCGCGCCCAAAAGACGCAGATTGGAGACGAGATGGTCATAACCACGGTCGATGTATTCGACACCTGACACCTCGGTTACGCCTTCACTTACTGTAAGTCCGGCAATGACAAGCGCTGCACCAGCACGCAGATCGGCCGCTTTGACTTTAGCCGCATTCAGCTTGCCACCCTCAATAATAGCCGAACGACCTTCCACGCGGATTTTAGCCCCCATTCGTACAAGTTCAGGGACGTGTTTAAAACGATTGCTATAAACAAAATCGCTCAGCACACTAACCCCTTGCGCCTGAGTAAGCAAACTGGTCATAGGAGATTGCAAGTCCGTGGCGAATCCGGGGTAAACTAAGGCTTTAACATCAACGTGCTCATATGAAGATGAACCCAGAACACGAATACTTTCGTCATATTCCTCTATACCAATACCCATTTCCTGCATTTTTGCAGTCAGAGCCTCCATATGCTTGGGAATTACGTTGTCAATCAAAACATTACCACGAGTAGCCGCAGCAGCAATCATATATGTGCCCGCTTGTATGCGGTCAGGTATGATGGAGTGACGGCAGCCATGCAGCTCGGACACACCTTCAATCCGGATCGTTTCCGTTCCGGCCCCCTTAATAATGGCCCCCATGGAGTTTAACAAGGTTGCTACATCTATAATCTCAGGCTCTTTAGCCGCATTTTCGATAATTGTGGCGCCTTTGGCACGTGCGGCCGCCAGCATAATGTTAATCGTAGCTCCTACACTGCTGACATCCAAATAAATCTTGGTACCGCGCAGCTCTTTGGCATGCAAATGAATAGCACCGTGCTCGTTCGTAACCGTAGCACCCAGTGCTTCAAAACCTTTGATATGCTGATCAATGGGCCGAGGTTCAAAATTACACCCTCCTGGCAAACCGATGATCGCTTCCTTGAATCTGCCTAGCATGGCTCCCATCATATAATAGGATGCTCGTAATTTCTTAACAGGTCCATTCGGCATGGGAATGGATTTAATGGAGGATGGATCTATTCTCATCTGGCTGCCTTCCCAGGCAACGGTTGCACCAAGTTCCTCCAGTATTTCGGAATACACCGCCACATCACTCAACAGCGGCAAATTGTCCAAAATGACTTCCGACTCTGCCAGAATGGCGGCGGGAATCAAGGCGATGGCACTGTTTTTGGCACCGCTGATGGAAACTGTACCTTGAAGCGGCCGTCCACCGGTGATCATCAATTTTTCCATAAGCTTGAGGGTCCCCCTACTTGTTTTGCAGTCGGTCAAATAATAAACTTTCAACTTTTTGGTGGTTAAAATGGAAAGACACCGGCTAAGCGGTGTGCTTTCCAAGTCAAACTATTCAACTGAACAGATTCAAATCTTCTGTGCAGAACTACAATTACAATCAAGAGATACATTGAACCATGCAGATGCACGGTACATCAACTTATTCTTACGCTTGGTTGTTGGAACCGAACTCACGGATTTTACCGATAACGGTTTGTTTAATCGCTTCACGACCTGGAGCGATAAATGTACGTGGGTCATAAGCATCCGGTTTCTCAGCAAGCACTTCACGAACCACTTTCGCGAACACGATTTGGTTCTCTGTGTTTACATTGATTTTGGAAGTTCCCAGCGAGATTGCTTTTTTGATATCATGCGTTGGGATACCAGTACCACCATGCAGAACGAGTGGAAGTTTGATTGCAGCGCAGATCTCTTCCATTTCTTTGAATCCGAGGTTTGGCTCGCCTTTGTAAGGTCCGTGAACGGAACCCAGTGCAGGAGCCAATGTGTCGATACCTGTTTCGTTAACGATACGCAGACAGTCGTCAAGCTTCGCGTACATTACGTCACCTACAACATCATCCTCTTGACCGCCAACCATTCCAACTTCAGCTTCAACGGAAACGCCTTTGGAATGTGCATATTCAACAACTTTTTTCGTTGTTGCAATGTTCGTGTCGATCGGGCTGTGGGAATCATCAATCATAACAGATGTGAAACCAGCATCGATAGCTTCTTTACATTTTTCAAAGCTGGAACCGTGATCCAAATGGATCGCAACCGGAACCGTAATTTTCATGTCATGAATAAGACCTTCTACCATTTTAACAACAGTGTAGAAACCGCCCATGTGGCGTGCTGCACCTTCAGATACGCCCAGGATTACCGGGGATTTTTCTTCTTCAGCAGCGCCCAGAATTGCTTGAGTCCACTCCAGGTTATTAATGTTGTATTGACCTACCGCGTATTTTCCTTCAAGCGCTTTGTTCAACATGTCTGTCATAGATACCAATGGCATGGTTACAGTCCTCCTAAGGGTGTTTGGGTTTGTCTATATTTTAGCCGACATCACATACGGGCTTATTATACCACAACCCATGTTAAATACTAAACAAGCTTTTGCACATCAACACATACGAAAATCACGCCCAGGACGCCGTTTTTTCATAGAATTGTATAAGGAGAGGATTTACTTTCAGTATTTCCCATAAACACAAACAAAAAACCCTGTTGTGTTAACAGAGTTTTCAACCAAAGTAATTCGCTTCGTCACTCCTGAGTTGCTTGTTTACGGCGATTCGCATTTCATCAATATCAAAGGGCTTGGTAAAGTGCATGAGTGCTCCCAGCTCCGTCGCCTCTTTAATCATGTCCAGTTCTCCATAAGCTGTCATCATAATAACCTTGATATCGGGATTCATGGTCTTTAGATGCTTCAAGATTTCAAGTCCGTCCATACCCGGAATTTTCATATCGAGCAGAACCAGATCAGGCGGTTCCTTTTCAACAATTTCAAGTGCAATTTTTCCGTTTGCTGCCTGAAAGGTCTCGTAACCCTCACTTCCGAACACTTCCATCAGCAAAATTCGTATTCCATTCTGGTCATCGACGATTAACACTTTTTTCTTTTCCAATGTTTTAACCTCCTAAGATCTTAAAACGAGGATCATGCAGCTATTGCCATAACAGCGTCCGATGACGTACAATATCCGTCCCATACCCTAAACTATATTCGCTCCTGCAAAAAGAAAATCCTTCTCTTATACATAATTGTGGAATATTCTTTCATAATCAGGAAGCGTGGAATAAAAAAAGACCTCCCAGAGGAGGTCTAACAGGCTGTAGCATTAGCCTTGAAGCTGCAATGCCGCCTTAACAAATTCACGGAACAACGGCTGTGGACGGTTCGGACGGGAAGTGAATTCCGGATGGAATTGTACCGCCAGGAACCATGGATGCTCAGGCAGTTCCACAATTTCCACCAAACGTCCGTCCGGTGAAGTACCGGAAATGCGAAGACCTGCTTTTTCAATAACTTCACGATATTCGTTATTGAATTCATACCGATGACGGTGTCTTTCATATACCAGCTCATCGTTGTAGCAAGCCGAAGCCAGCGAACCTTCCGTCAGTTTGCACGGATACAATCCGAGACGCATCGTGCCGCCCATATCTTCGATGTCCTTTTGGTCAGGCAGCAAGTCGATGACCGGGTAATCCGTAGCCGGATTGATTTCCGAGCTGTTGGCTCCTTCGAGACCAGCCAGAGAACGGGCAACCTCAATGACAGATACCTGCATGCCAAGACAAATACCGAAGAACGGGATTTTCTGTTCGCGTGCATAACGAATGGTGCTGATTTTACCTTCAATTCCGCGATCACCGAAGCCGCCCGGTACGAGAATACCGCCAATGCCGCCCAGCATGTCCGCTACGTTCTCGTCCGTTACTTCTTCTGCGTTCACCCAACGGATTTTCACATCCGCATTGGCATCAAATCCGGCGTGTGAAAGGGATTCGACCACACTTAAATAAGCATCATGCAGTGCAACATATTTACCAACAATGGCGATTTCAACCGTTTTATCCAGCTTTCTAATCCGTTCAACAAGCCCTTCCCACTCCGTCATATCCGGTGCAGGTGTTGTCAGCTTGAGGTGGTTGACTACGATCTCGTCCAAGCCTTCTTCACGCAGGTTCAATGGAACCTCGTATAAAGTCGACGCATCGCGGCATTCTACTACTGCGTTAGCATCAATATCGCAGAACAGCGCGATTTTGGCCTTCATATCGGAAGAAAGTTCATGCTCTGTACGGCAAACAATGACATTCGGCTGAATGCCGATGCTGCGCAGTTCTTTTACACTGTGCTGAGTTGGTTTGGTTTTAACCTCACCAGCAGCTTTAATATAAGGAATGAGGGTTACGTGAATATACATTACATTCTCCCGTCCAACCTCACTTTTGAGCTGACGGATAGCTTCCAAAAATGGCAAGCTCTCAATATCGCCCACGGTACCGCCGATTTCTGTGATAATTACGTCCGAACCCGCTTCACGGCCTGCACGATATACGCGCTCCTTGATTTCGTTCGTAATATGAGGAATAACCTGCACCGTACCGCCCAAATACTCCCCGCGACGCTCTTTGCTGATTACGCTGGAGTATACCTTGCCTGTCGTGACATTGCTGTTCTTGGACAGATTAATATCAATAAAGCGCTCATAGTGTCCCAAGTCGAGATCCGTTTCCGCACCGTCATCCGTTACAAACACTTCACCGTGCTGGTAAGGGCTCATCGTCCCTGGATCGACATTAAGGTAAGGATCGAATTTTTGAATCGTTACCTTCAGTCCCCTGTTCTTCAGAAGCCTTCCCAGTGAAGCTGCCGTAATCCCTTTGCCCAAGGAAGACACAACCCCGCCTGTCACAAAAATATACTTTGTCACTGTTTAAAACCCTCCTAAATAAAGTCCAAAATTCAGGCGACATTATGATGTTATCGTAACCCGTTTACACGGATTATCATCCATGAAGAAGGCAGCGGAATCATTTTCCATGCCCGCCGCCCTTAGCCCTCTTTCATGAGTGCAAACTCCCTATAAAAAAACAAAAAAGCACTCCCGTAGTACGGGGCACTTTTATACAAAAAGCAAACATATAAGTGAATCAATCATAAGCCCAAGCAATAGTTTACCCCGTGTCCAATCCGCTGTCAAGGAAGTTATCTGTGTTAATTTGCCCATTGAGCAAGATTGGAGGGAATCCATCTGAATGCTTCAAATCAGAAGGCAGTTTCAAGAAAATGGTCATGAAAAAGGGGAGAATACATCTCCCCTTACAGCCTGATTCTAACGAAGCGAATCATCGGCGTCTTCCGTCGACTCGTCGTCATTTTCATCTTCTGTATCTTCCTCATCACTGAGGTCTTCATCGTCTATAACCACGTCTTCATCACTATCATCATCTTCACCGTCGAACAGCTCTTCTTCGCCATCCTCGTCTTCACTGTCTGCATCGAAGTCGTCATCGGCGCTGTAAATTTCTTCTTCCTCATGATATTCCTCTTCGTCGTCATCGTCTTCGTCATTAATGATACGAGGACGCTTGGCGCCTGTCAGAGTATCTTCGGATTTATCCACTGGATACCAACGTTTCAAGCCCCACAGATTCGTACCGACACAGGCGAAACGCCCGTCAATGTTGATTTCAGTATATAGCTGAGCGATAACGTCATTAATTTCTTCGTCGGACATGCCACGCAATTTGGCGACTTCATTCATCAGGTCACGGTAATAATATGGAGTATTGGCCGCTTTCAATACCATAAATGCCAAATCCACCATTGGAGTCTCGTGGACTTTCTCCGGGTCAATCTTCAAGTTGAGTGGGGTACTCACCTAGGGACACTTCCTCTCACACGTAATTCACAAGAACATGTTTCAGAGCATACACGATACATGCAATACTAACATATCCATTATCAAAACTAAGTAAAACCTATTTGGAAGCAAATTGCAAGTTAAACATGGGTATCCGTACAATTTGCAGTAGTATGCCTTGAACAAGGCGGCGCACGTTAAAAAGACGGGGTCCCCCCCGTCTCCGACTGTACCCGCTCCGGGAGAAGTCCCCCAAAGTTGTTGCACAAGAGCTTTTGCCCTCCATGTATCGTATGTGTCCACGATCACTTTGACACGACGAGCAGGCCTATTTCCATAAAAAAGGGGCAGGTTTCCCATGCCGCCGCTGATGCTTGCTCATACAATACCTCAGCATGGCTCATCGGAGGGGGACTGTCTCAAATGGACTATCCGGGTTTTTTGCAGCGTTTGCACGAGGGCATTTCGGAGCCGTCCGGCAGTGGACGGCACAAACAGATCATTACGTTCGATAAGCCTCACCAATACCTGGAATGCCTGTCCTATCTCAGGAAGCTGAAGCCCGAGCTTGCGGGATTGCGGCAAGTACAACCGGCCCGACTGATTCGCGCTCTGATCGCCCCGCTTCCAGGGGGAGACAGGCTGGGCAAATATCACAACGGTGTTACCGTTGAAGAAGATACTCGCATGAGGGTACATGGAGGAACAGCCCAGATGCCGAAGGCGGAGAAAAACCTGCCCATGCCGTGGGGGGTTAAACAGGTGCGCGCACACAAGGCTTGGCCTTCCTCTACAGGAAACCGAATCAGGATTGGTGTGATCGACACAGGAGCGGATTTTCAACATCCTGATCTGCGGCATTCTCTCGCCAGAGGCATCAATTTGCTTAATCGGACCATGCTGCCCTATGACGATAACGGTCACGGCACTCATATTGCCGGTACCATCGCGGCATCCAACTATGATGAGGGTATGGTTGGCGTAGCACCTCAGGCGCTGATTCATCCTGTAAAAGCATTTGACCATAACGGAGCCGCCTACGTCTCCGATATTATTCTAGGCATCGATTGGTGCGTATTGAATCGTATCGATATCATCAATATGAGCTTCGGTATGAAATCACGCAGCAAGGCGCTGCTTGATATGGTGAACAAAGCGTATCAAAACGGTATCGTGATCGTAGCTTCCTCGGGAAACGAGGGCAAACGCCGGAGTATTGACTACCCGGCACGCTATTCCCAGACCATTTCAGTCGGAGCTACCGATAAATACAGACGCATCGCGCCTTTCAGCAACCGGGGACAATTCGTAGACGTGTACGCACCGGGTGAAAAGATCATTTCCTCATGGATACACGGCAAGCATCACGAAATGAGCGGTACGTCTATGGCTACTTCCCACGTGACCGGAAGCATTGCTCTGCTCCTTTCACTGAGACCGGAGATGGAGCCTAGAGAAATCAAAGCACTGCTCAAGCGTACCGCTACACCGCTGCGCCTTCGTAAAAGCATCGGGCGCAACTCTATATCCACGAAACTTGGGGAAGTCGATGCCTTCCGACTAATGCAGGAGGGTACGAAATAACGGATGGAGTAAATGAATCATCTAAACGTTTAACGTTGCGCCCGGCTCCAAAGAGTGAATGACTTTTACAGAGCTTTCGTGTTCGGTCCAACCTTCTCTCATCAGCTCGTCACGCACAAGATCAGTCTGCGGCTTGGGCGCATGAACGAGCACAACCTGTTTACCAGGCAACTCCTTCAACATTAGTCTCACATCCGATATCCCCTGATGCACCTTGTAAATCAAATGCCGAACTATACAACGGTCATTCTGATCTGCACACTCCAGCAGATGTTTACCAAAAGAACCGCTTGAAGTATGTCCCGTTAAAATAACTCCGTTATGATTACTTTTTCCGCTACCTTCGCCATCTCCCGCACTCGGCGGATGATCTGATAAATACTGATAGTACCAGCGCGCCCGTGGCGAATCCATCATGCCGTCCCCGGTTACGATCATAGCCGCAGCATTCTGTTCCAGCAGCTGCACTCGCTCCGCAGCATCACGAGGCACAAAGATCCGGCCACTGTGCAGCACACGTTCTATCCGCGCAGGTACTTCCATGCGTAACCATTCTTTCAAACGGCTCAAGCGCTGCAATCCCTGCCATATGTCCGGCTCTACAATCATTGCTTGTTCAGGGAACTGCTCGCTGGCCCACACAATCAACTCCTGTCCCCGGCCAAAGGCGGGTACCGGAAGCAGCACATGACCACCAGAAGACAATATCTGTCCCATCCCGGCCCGCAGCCGCTCCAGCTTCACAGGCTGCGGATCTATATCCATGCCATAGGCATTATCCATAATGGAGATATCGGCTAGATTAGGTTCCGGTGCATCGGCAGCGAGCAGCTCGGATTCACGGCTGTAATCTCCCGAAAAGAACAACCGCTTTCCTTCCATATCTACCATGTACCACACTGCGCCAGCCAAATGCCCACTGCGTCCCCACATGATCCGTACACCCGGACAAGCCTCCTGCCATATCCCTGACGGCGCCTCATCCTCCAGATAGCGGTAAGCGATGGATTCGATATCCCGTTCGTCGTATGGCAATTTGCCGCCTCTCGATTCTACATAAGTATGCCAGGAGCGAAAATAGGAACCCAACTGCTCGGCGGTGGCCTTTGTCGTCCAAACCTCTCCCCGGTATCCATACTTATACAGTAAGGGGAGCGCCATTGAATGATCCTCATGTGCATGAGACAGCAATACAGCGGTCAGCCTCTCCGCCTCCTGCGGCGGAAAAACCGGATACTGCCCGGTTCCTTCCTTTTTCACGCCACAATCCAGCATGATGCGATGCTGCTTTCCTTCCAAAACATAGCAGGAGCGGCCGTGTTCGCCCGCACCGCCCCAAATTCGAAGCTTGGTCATCATCATTTCCACTTTCTTTGCGAGTTTAAGCTTTCCATTAAGATCAGCAGCAGTGTGGTCAAACCGACCGATATGACCGCCATTGCCATACCAAGCGACACCTGCCCCTGTTCGAACTGGGCAAATATGTAGGTTGCAGATGTCTGGACGGATGGCGGCAAAATCAGCAATGAGCCGACCAGTTCGCGCGAAGCAATGGTAAAGGTCATCATCCAGCCTGCCAGCATCCCCGGTAAAATCAGCGGCAGCACAATCCGGCGGAATATATAAGACGGGCGACCGCCAAACACCTGTCCTGCCTGAAAAAGAGCGGTGTCTACCTGCGTAAAGGCGCTTTTGACATACTGGACTGTATAAGGAACAAACAAGACAACATACGTCAGAATGACCATACCGTACGTGTTATACAATGGAATCGGCATCCACGGCGAGTTCCACCATAAAATAAGGCCGACTACCATAACAATCCCCGGAACCGTGTTCGGAAGCAAGCTGAATGCATCCACTGTCCGCTGGAGCTTCGTACGTGAGCCGCCAATAACGAGCGCAAACCATGTGCCCAGCACAACGGCAATCGTCGATGCACCCAAAGAGAGAAATACGCTGTTCAGCAGCGCCTCCATGCTCTCTGAGCCCCAAGACAGCAGTTCCTTGTAATAATCGAGCGTAAAGTTATCCCAAGCCAAGCCGATCCCCCGCAGCTTCATGGTGGAAGCGGCGATAATTGAAAAATAAGGGATACCAATGGACGCCATTAGCAACAATAGGATAAATGTGACACTTAATCCCGTAGTCCAGCCAGATACACGAAGACGGGAAGGACGAGAACCTTTACCACCTACCAGCCTGTATGTATACTTACGGTTGATTACCGATTGCACATACCACACGAGCAGACAGGCGGTTAAAAGCACCGAGGCCATTGATGTCGCCTTGCCGAAATCAATCGGCCAACTGGAAATGTATTTGTGAATTTCCGATGTCATGACTTCATACCCGATACGTCGTCCAAAGGTGGCGGGGGTTCCAAACTCGGCAATCGTTTTGACGAAAATGAGCAGCGCGCCCATTCCGTAAGCCGACAGCAGCAGTGGTAAAATGATACGGCGGAACCTGTACAGAAAGCCGCCGCCCATAACGGCTCCGGCCTCTTCGAGACTGCCGCCAATCCTGACCAGCGCACCGCGCAGCAGCAGGTACAGGAACGGAAACAGATGTAGACTCATGATCATAACCATGCCGCCAAAGCTGAAAAAGAACGGGGTCAAGAAATACAGGCTCGGAAACAACTGCTCCAGATACCCGTTTTTTTGCATAAACAAAATCCAGCCCATAGACCCGATATAGGGCGGGGTCATAAACGGAATCAATAGCACCACGTCCAACCAGCGCCAGCTAGCGAGACGCGTGTTGGACATGATCCACGCGAGCGGAAGTGCAAGCACCGTTGTTCCGGCAATAACACAGATGCCCAGCCAGATTGAGCCGAACAGCACACCCGCAAATCGGGATGCAGCCAACGTCCGGAAAGGCGCAGACCATTGTAATCTTCCATCTACATACACACTTTGGATGAAAATTTGTAGTAACGGCAGCACGATCAGTAAAGCAAGCGCGATCAGAGCGAGCGTCAGACACCACGCTCTGATCTGTTTGACGGATAAGACCCCCATCCGCTTACTTGAACATTTGCGTGAACTTCTCTGTCACGTCAGGACCATGCTCGCCCATCCATTCCCAATTGGTTTTCAGCAACGGAATCTCATCCAGATTGGCGCGCTTATCTGCTTTGACATCCGTGCGGCCAGGAAGCAAGGAAGCGTCCGCTACCAGCTTCTGCGCCTCGTCCGACAGCAGATAGTCAATGAATGCCTTGGCATTCTGCTCATGCTGTGTCGATTTGAGAATCGCCGCAGGGCGCGGGCTGATGACCGTTCCTTCCTTCGGATAAACAATGTCAATCGGCTCGCCTTTGGCTTTGGCCTTGTAGGTCATGTAATCGACCGCAGCAGCGACCATGCTTTTGGCTCCGGTAATGACCGGGTCCAGCGCTTCCTGATTGGCTCCAGCCATCGCTACGCCGTTAGCCTTGTACTGCTCGAACAACGTCCAGCCCCCATCGCCATTGGCACTCAGGTAGCCTGTCATAAAATCCAGCGCCGAACCAGACAGCGACGGATCAGGAATGTTAATTTGGTCCTTGTACTCTGGCTTCGCGAGATCGGCCCATGAAGTCGGCGGTGTCTTCACCAGCTTCGTGTTGTACGCGATACCTAATGCGGAAGCACTGGTGCTGAAGTAGTTGCCTTCTTTGTCGGACCAATCGGGATTCAGCTTGTCCGCGTTTTTAGCATCCGGGTAAGGGAGCGTGAGACCGTCTTTTTTCAAGCCTTGCACGGACGGAAGAGATGCCAGTACCACCACGTCTGCTACCGGATTCGCCTTCTCAGCTTCCATCCGGGCCAAAATTTTACCCGTCGTTCCCTGGAACAGCTCGACCTTCACTCCACTTTGCGCCTCATACCCCGCTACCAGCTTTTTCGCCAGCCCGTCAGGGCCTGCGCTGTAGACAACCAGCTTCTGATCGGTGGATGCCGCCCCGGCTTGTCCTGCTGATCCGGTGGCTTGCGCTCCATCCTTGGATGGTGTAGCCGTTCCACAGCCTGCGACAGCCAGTCCAAAGGTCAATGTTAATGCGAGCATCGCGCCCTTTTTCCAACCTGTACGAAAAACGTGCTTGTTCATCATCTTGTGTTATACCCCTTTTCCCTATGAATTGAGTTGGTGGATGTGTTGCGGTGATACCCAAATTTGCTTTTGTTCCCCGATAGGCAAGCGGGTGGAATGATATGCAGTCCATAGCTCGCCGTTCTCTGCCCGTATTCGGATTTCATAACGGTCTCCAACATAACTGACATGACGAATCTCCACTGTAAAAGAATACTGGTCTACTTGATCCTGTTCCCAGCGGACATGCTCGGGACGGAATAGCGTCCGTTCCGGCTCCAGCCAGTTTGATTTGCCGATGAACCTCGCCACCTCTGGATGAGATGGGCGACCGTAGATTATCTCCGGTGTTCCGGTCTGCAAAATATGTCCGCTTCTCATGACGACCACTTCATCGGACATTGACATGGCCTCGATCTGATCATGGGTGACGTACAGGGCAGTCAGCCCCAGATCGCGCACCAGCGACAGCATTTCGATGCGCATCTCTTCGCGGAGTACCGCGTCCAGCGCACTGAGCGGCTCATCAAACAAGACAAGCCGCGGCCGGATGGCGACCGCCCGGGCAAAAGCGACCCGCTGTTGTTGACCACCGGACAGCTGATGAGGATACCGATCCTCCATCCCCGACAGTCTGACCTTGTCCAGCGCCTCCAGCACCGCTATTCGCAGCTCCTTGCCTCGCACGCTACCAGAACCGGGGCCTTTTCCATGCTTGCCCGCACGCAGGCCGAAGGCCACGTTTTCAAACACCGTCATATGCGGCCACAGCGCGAAATCCTGAAACACCATGCCGAAATGACGAAGATGCGCGGGAATATCCTTTTTGCGTTCAGCCGAAAAAAGAACTTCCTCTCCCATTGTGATCGTGCCGGTATCCGGCGTCTCCAGCCCTGCGATCATGCGCAGAAGCGTTGTTTTCCCGCAGCCGGACGGACCGAGCAGTGTCGTGAATTGTCCCCGCCGTACGACCAGATTCGTCTCGTGCAATGCGGTCATATGGCCGAAGGTTTTACTCAACCCGTGAATATACAAATCCTGATTCATCGCATTACCTGCCTGTTCTTATGACTGACCCCAGTGTAAAGCTTGAATTCGCAGCCTGTGTTATTGGAAAGTTAAAACAAAATTAATTATTTCAATGAATTGTGTTAACACTCATAGATTTAATCTATATAGAGGGGACTGATACCGCCGCGCATGGAGCGGGCATGAGTTTCCGATCAACCTGAAAGTGGGGCATTCCAAGTGAATTTAAGTCTTTTGAAGCTGCATATTGTAGAGTTGCTGGACAAGCACCATAAAATTACCACAGTGGCCGAGCTTCTCGGCCTGAAACAACCGACCATTACCTTTCATATGAGAAATCTGGAGCGGGATTTGGGGGTGAAGCTGTTCGACACGCGTATGGGCAAAATCATCCTGACGGATGCCGGGCACGCACTGCTCCACTATGCCGGCAAGATTAATGCGCTCGCCGCCGAGGCGGAGCGGGTCGTATGCGAGTTCGACACACTCCAGCGGGGGAGCATTCGAATCGGCGCCAGTTATGTACCGGCTACCTATGTACTTCCTGCGGTGCTGCACCGTTTTGCCCGGGAACATCCGGGAATTCATATTGCCTTGTCCGTGAAAACAGCTCCGGTGATCAAGGACATGCTCGCCCGTCACGAAATTGACCTTGGCGTTATTTCAACAGAGCCGTTTCAAGTGCCAACGCTGGTGTCAGAATCCTTGGGGGAGGATGAACTGGTGCTGATCTGCGCACCTGATCACCCGCTCGCAAGCGAAACCGATTTAACACCTGAGCGCATCGCTTCTTCCTCTTTCGTGCTGCACGGCAAGGATTCCAGCACACGCCAAATGACTGACAAATGGCTGGAGCGTGGCGGACGCCGCCTCCCCTCCTATTTGGAGCTGGATTCGCTGGAGGCGATCAAGCAGGCGGTCATGCTGGGAGAGCACGTCTCCTTCGTCTCCCGCATAGCTGTGCAGTCCGAGGTCGAACGCGGGATGCTGGTCATACGGCCCATTCCGGGCCAGCGTGTGGAGCGGTACATTTATATGGTTAGCAATAAGGACCGTCACCGCTCGGCGCTAATCCGCCAATTTGCTGAATACTTGTCAGGGAACCAAGAATAAATCTTACCTGTCATATAGAAATTATGTAATTTTTTAACCGGAGTACCCGCTTGCCTTGACATACAACTGACATTAAACCCGTAAAGTGTAGCGTGTACCCCCATTCGGACGAACAGGAGATGATTGGATGAAAACTGGTCTTCGTATCACCAAAGCTTTATCGGTACTAACCCTGAGTGCAGTGCTGCTTGTAACGGGATTAAAAGGTGCCGAGCCTGCACAGGCTGCCGCCAATGCCACACCAAGCTATGAGGTAAAGCTGCTGCTGGATACAGCTCAGGTCCTCAATGCGGACGGCTCTTTGAAAAGCAGCGTAGCCAACGAGTTTCAAATTAGCGAAGATGCGCAACGATTGAGCGTCGAATATTTTGACACGGATCAACTGCAATTGAACAACGAGGGCTGGAACGTGAGATTTCGCAAAAAAGAGGATAAAAAGAATTATGAATTAACCTACAAGAAGCGGTACACGGTCACGAACGGAGATATCAACGCGGCTCTCACCCAAGCGAATAAAGAAGGCTTCAGCGCATCCGACGATAACTACGATGCTGAGGTGGATTGGGGTTATAGCAAACAGACGCTGAGCTTTTCCAATGATAAAAAAACGAACGCTTCCAAAGGATTAACTCTTCCTTCCCCGGATCAGGCGTTAAAGCAACTATTGGACAATCTCCCGGGCAAGCTGCAAAACTGGAAAACCGGCAACTGGGGCAAACAAACCCTGGCAGACTCCAGAGTACGCGGTCCTGTACAGGTCAGCAAATATGGAGGCAGCTTTCAAGGATTGGATACCGACGTTGAAGTCTGGCCTATCCGTAGTGCAAACGGATCAGGTACAGATACCATCATCGAAATCTCCTTCAAAACCTCGGACTACAGCGTTGCCGCCAGCAATCGTACCAAGCTGATCCATCTGCTGCAATCCAAAGGATGGCTGGTTCCTGCCGATTCCCTGAAAACGAATTTGGTGCTGGAACGCTACTAAGCTGCTCGAACAAAAAAAGGAACCGAACGTGCCACCCTGCCGGGGATGGTACGGACGGTTCCTTTTATCGTTAAAGTGGTTTGCTTACATGCGTTCCGGTGCAGACACGCCTACCAGCTTCAACACGTTGGCAATGGTGGTGCGCACCGCGCCAAACAGCGCCAAACGAGCCTGCGTTTGAGCGGCATCCTCAGTGATCACACGCTCTGCCTTATAGTAGCTGTGGAACAGCGATGCCAGCTCGTAGACGTAGCGAATCATACGGTGTGGCGCAAAGCTCGCAGCCGCTACCGATACTTCCTCCGGCAGCTCGCCGATTTTACGCAACAGGTCGTATTCATGCTCAGCCGTCAGTTTGGACAGATCAACCTCTGCCAACGGCAGTACGGCAATTCCTTGCTCCTCGGCTTGACGGTATACGCTGCACGCGCGAGCGTGGGCATATTGTACGTAGAATACCGGATTTTCATTGGAAGTGGAAATCGCCAAATCCATGTCAAAATCCAGATGCGAATCCATGCTGCGCATCGTGAAGAAGTAGCGGATCGCGTCCACACCCACTTCTTCCATCAGGTCTTCCATCGTCACGGCCTTGCCGGTACGCTTGGACATTTTCACCTTTTCCCCGTTTTGGAACAGGCTGACCATTTGGGCAATCAGCACTTTGAGCTTATCCGGGTCGTTACCCAGTGCTTCCATAGCTGCTTTCATCCGTGGAATGTAGCCGTGGTGATCCGCTCCCCAAATGTTGATGATCGTGTCATACCCACGGGCGTATTTGTCGCGATGGTACGCGATATCCGGGGTCAGGTACGTGTATGTACCGTCATTTTTGATCAAGACGCGGTCCTTATCGTCACCGTACTTGGTTGTGTTCAGCCATGTGGCTCCGTCCTTCTCGTAAATCTCCTCACGGTCACGCAGCTCATTCAGCGCTTTAAGCACTTCACCGTTTTCATACAGCGATGTTTCGCTGAACCAGGAGTCAAAAGGTACACGGAACAGCTCCAGATCGCGCTTGATCTTGTTCAGTTCCTTTTCCAAACCGTAGTCACGGAAATAAGCTGCGCGGTCGCCTGGTGTCAAAGACAGCAGGGAATCGCCCTTCTCAGCCACCAGCTCCTTGGCAAACCCGACGATGTCCTCACCGTGATAACCGTCCTCCGGCATCTCAGCAGGCTGTCCCAGCTCTTGCAAATAACGTGCCTCAATCGAGCGGCTCATGTTGTAAATCTGGTTACCCGCATCATTAATGTAGTATTCACGAGTTACTTTGTATCCGGCAAAATCAAGCACGTTGCAGAGGGCATCCCCTACTGCCGCACCGCGCGCATGGCCCAAGTGAAGGCTACCTGTCGGGTTCGCACTGACAAACTCGATTTGTACCTTTTTGCCTGCACCTTCCTGCACACGTCCGTAATCTGCTCCCTGTTCCTGCACTTGCTGAATAACTGCATAGAGGTAGCTCTTGTTCAGGCGGAAGTTAATAAAGCCCGGTCCGGCAATTTCCGCGCTTTCAATCGAGGCGGCAGCCAAGTCTATATTTGCGATCAAATCTTCTGCAATTTGACGCGGGTTTTTCTTCGCAATACGGGTAAGCTGCATCGCAGCGTTTGTAGCCAAATCACCGTGCGACTTGTCCTTCGGCACCTCCAGTGTGATTGTCGGCAGCTCTTCGCGGCTCACGATACCGGCAGCCAGTACCGCTGCCTCGATAGCAGAGGTCACCTTTTGATTAATGAGTTCCAGTGGATTGCTTGTCATGATTGTTGCTCCTCCTGTATATGCAAACTGATGGCAAAATGCCCCGAGAAATCCTCAAATACGTACAGATCATAAGTCCAGCTCACCTGTCCGGTAAATCCGTCCATTCGAATATCGAGCTTCTGCGTATGCGCAGACATGTTCAGGCTTAAATAAGGCGATCGGTAAAATCCCGGCAATCTTCGTCCCAGCGCAAATGACTGCTCCGACTGCACCTCACCGTGGCGAATCAGCTTAAGCTCATCCGGTCCGATTTTGACCGTGTTCCGTGTCGTTCCGCCCTCAGGTCCCTCTTGGGGTTCATCGTACCTTATATATAGATGCTTCCCACGCATGATCGCTTCTCCGGGAAGTTCCTGTACCACATCTTCTCCGTCGTGATGACTATGAAGACGGATTTGGACCTTTGCATTGTGTGGCATGTGTTCAAACTCCATTCTATCGCTATCCTACTGTACTACTATATCCAGTTCCCGTTTGCAATTCAAATGAGATTTTACAAAAAGATGCTTTCATCCACAAAAAAAACAGCTACCGCGGAGTGACTTCATCGGATGCCTGGCTAAATCTTTCGATAAATCGGGAAGCCAGAGAAGACATGTATCTATCCTTGAGCCAGACAGCCGCCACACGAGTATGCAATTCTTCACACATAATTTCCTTCACGATTAACTGGTTATTACTGCCCAGAGAGAGCGCGGACCGTGAAATCATACCGATCCCCAATCCTTCATTGGCCCAATGAAGCGTAGTGCGGGCATCATCGTTTTTGCAAAAGACATCCGGCTCAAAGCCATGCTTCATGCAGGTATTGTGTATCAGTTGCTCAAAGCGGCGGTATACGATAAGGGGTCTATCTTTCAAATCAGACAGCGGAATCGTCTTCTGGTCAGGGTTCCAGTCATGCTCTTCTGTCATCACCGCGACCATCGGCTCGGAGGCTGCATATCTGCACCCCAGACCGGTGGTGTTAAACGGCGTTCTGACGATACCAACCTCTACAATGCCCTTGTTCAACAGATCGAGAATCATGAACGTATTTCCCTCATGGATTTCGAATTTTACGCCCGCATAGGTTTTGTGAAATTCGGAAAGCCTGTCTTTCATCAGGGCTGCGCCGGAAGAAGAGACGGTTCCAATCGTGAGCGTTCCCTTCATACCCTTGGCAAAATCGTTTATTTCCCTCGTCGTGGCATCGGTCAGCTCCAAAATCTGCTTGGCCCTGTTCTGCAAAATGATTCCGGCCTCTGTCAGATGAATGCTTCGCGGACCTCGATGCACGAGCTTTACCCCCAGCTCTTCCTCCAACTGCATGAGCTGCTGACTTAGGGGAGGCTGTGCGATTTGCAGCTTTTTGGCTGCCGCTGTGATTTGTCCGGCCTCTGCAATCGCCAGAAAATACTTAAGATGTCTCAATTCCATCATGAACCTCCGGTACTGATATATGTAATACATATACCTCTAATATATATTAAATATTATTCATATGGTTTGGGATATGCCATAATCATATTCAGTTATCAGGTTGGGTCAACGGGCTTTATACATTATTCAGGTTAGGTGATGGTTTATTTGCTGAAATTTGCTGTTTTTTTGAAACCCTATAAAAAGGAAAGCATTCTTGGGCCTCTGTTTAAACTGATTGAGGCGATTCTGGAATTGTTGCTGCCTACCATGGTAGCTCTAATGATCAATCATGGCGTGGTCAAAGGAGATACCCATTATGTTTGGCAAATGGGTCTATTGATGCTGCTTATGACCGTGCTGGGCTTTGGCAGCTCAATGGTGTGCCAGTTTTACGCAGCCCGGGCCTCTCAGGGATTCGGAACCACGCTGCGCAATACGATGTTTAAGCACATTTCATCGTTCTCTTATGCAGATCTCGATAAGTTTGGTACGCCCTCACTCATTAATCGGATCACGAACGATGTGAATCAGCTCCAGACGGCTGTGGCGATGCTGATTCGTCTGGTCATTCGCGCCCCCTTTATTTGTATTGGGGCTATTATCATGTCGATGATCTTGGACTTTCGCCTTGCTTTGGTTCTTTTGGCAGCTACGCCGATCCTGGCTTTGATCCTGTATCTGGTTATTACGAAGGCTTCACCGCTGTACCGAATGTATCAGAAAAAGCTGGATAACATCGCTCTTGTGCTAAGCGAAAATCTTACAGGGGTAAGGGTCATACGGGCCTTTGCCAAAAGAGGAGCCGAACGAGTCAAGTTCAACACAGCATCGGATGACCTGACCCAAACCGCCATTCGTGTCGGGCGTATTTCCGCTTTGCTCAGCCCGGCCACCTTGTTAGTGGTTAACGGAGCCATTATTGCGATTCTGTGGATCGGCGGCATTCATATTCAATACGGATCTCTTACGCAAGGGGAGATTATTGCTTTTATTAATTATATCACGCAGATTTTGCTGGCTCTGATCGTGGTGACCAATTTAATCATTCTGTTCACCAAGGCCGCAACCTCGGCAGCACGGATTCAGGAAGTTCTGGATACACAAGCTTCGATTTCCGATGTGACTACGACTAAAAATCAGTCTGAATCAAATGAACAGGACACCGTACCGACTATCGCTTTTGACCACGTCTCCTTCGGATACAATAAAACGGGGCAATTGGCGCTTAACGATGTTACCGTAAACATCTACCCTGGTGAAACGGTCGGCATCATCGGAGGAACGGGTTCGGGGAAATCAACATTTGTGAATCTCATTCCCCGGTTCTATGATGCGGTGGAGGGGCATGTGCAGGTCGATGGCATTGACGTTCGCCAATATAAGCTTGAGCCATTGCGGCAAAAAATCGGGATTGTTCCACAGAAGGCGCTGCTGTTCACCGGCACCATAGCGGATAATATTCGCTGGGGTCATGAACACGCCACCGATGAGGAAGTCGCCCGGGCTGCAGCAATTGCGCAAGCGGATGAGTTCATTTCCAATCTGCCCGAAAAATACGATGCTCCGATTGCCCGTGGGGGTCTTAATCTGTCGGGAGGTCAAAAGCAACGTCTCACCATTGCCAGAGCTATTGTAGGGAATCCGGAAATCCTTATTTTAGATGATTCCTCAAGTGCACTTGATTTTGCAACCGATGCCGCCTTGCGTACATCGTTACGGGAAAACAGCAGCAGCATGACCGTCCTGCTTGTCTCGCAACGGGTGAGCAGCGTACAGCATGCCGATAAAATTATTGTGTTTGATGAAGGACAGATTGTCGGTGTCGGCACACATGAACAGTTGATGAGCAGCTCCGATGTATACCAGGAAATTAATCGTTCCCAGCTCTCAACGCAGGAGGTAGACTAATGAGCGCCAAGGAAACCTGGAGAAGATTGTTAACCTATGTAGGTCAATATAAAAAAACAACGTTTTGGGTCATCATCAGCGCGATTCTCAGCGTGCTTGCCAGTCTGATCGGCCCCTACATGATTGGTCAGGCCATCGATCACATGGTGGATAAGGGTGCGGTGGATTTTAGAGGGATTGCGCACATTCTTGCCGGATTAGGCATGGTGTATGCCGTAGGCAGTTTGTTTAGCTGGCTGCTCACCTATTTGACGAACCGTATTGCTTATCAGACGGTCAATGATATGCGGCGAGAGTTATTTGATCATTTTAATATCCTCCCGTTAAGCTTCCACGACAATCACCCGCAAGGTGACAGCATCAGCCGTTTTGTGAATGATATGGATGCTGTGTCGGATGGATTGCTACAAGGCTTTTCTACCTTGATTACCGGGATGATTACGATTATAGGCTCGATTGTGCTCATGCTGTACATCAGTCCAATGATGACGCTGGTCGTGCTGGTGTCAGCCCCGGTCACGTATGGTGTGGCACGGTTCATTACCACACGATCCCAGCGCATGTTCCGCGAACAGGCCCAAATTTTAGGAAGTCTGAATGGTTATGTAGAGGAAATGATCGGCGGACAGCGGGTGGTCACAGCCTTTCACTATGAAAACCGTTCGTTTGAGGAATTTTCCGCCAAAAACGAACAATTGTATCAAGCCGGGGTAAAATCACAGTTTTACGGATCATTGTCCAATCCCTCCACTCGGCTGGTGAACAATATGACCTTCTCGGTCACGGCGATGATCGGCTGTATATCCATCATTTTGGGTGTGATTTCGGTAGGGGGATTATCAAGTTTTCTGATCTATACGAACCTGTTTGCCAAGCCTTTTAATGAAATTACAGGTGTACTGACTCAGTTCCAAGCGGCTACGGCTTCTGCCCAGCGCATATTCGCTATTTTGGACTCACCGTCTGAGCAGCCGGAAAAATCGAGCGCCGTACAGCTTGGGCGTAGCAAAGGCACGATTCTTTTTGATCATGTGAAATTCTCCTATAACCCAGACCGTACGCTCATTACGGACTTTAGTCTGGAGGTTAAGCCGGGTACCCGTGTTGCGATTGTCGGGCAGACCGGAGCTGGTAAAACCACGCTCGTTAACCTGCTCATGCGGTTCTATGATGTAGATAGCGGATCGATATCCATCGACGGGGTGAATATCAATGACATGAGCCGGGACAGTCTGCGGACGAACTTTGGTATGGTGCTTCAGGATACATGGCTGTTCAGCGGTACGATTCGGGACAATATCGCTTACGGAAAGCCGGAAGCGACGGAAGAAGAAATTATTGCGGCTGCAACGGCTGCCAATGCACATAGCTTCATCAAGCGGCTGCCTCATGGCTACGATACGGTCATCAGCGGTTCAGGCGACAGCCTGTCGCAAGGTCAAAAGCAGTTGCTCACCATCGCGCGGGTGATTCTCGTTGATCCACCTATGCTCATTCTGGATGAAGCGACCAGCAGTATTGACACCTTGACAGAAGCGCGTATTCAGAAGGCATTTATGAAAATGATTGCCGGACGCACCAGCTTCGTGATCGCCCACCGACTATCAACCATCCGCGAAGCGGATCTTATTTTATATATGAAAAACGGCGATGTCGTCGAAAGCGGAACCCATGAGGGCCTGCTTGCAAGCGGGGGGCATTATGCCTCGCTCTATAACAGCCAGTTCACTACGGCCTAGCATATCAGGTGAGGGGATAAGCCGATTGCTCTTATGCAATCGGCTTTTTTGGGTTGTGATTTTATGTATAAACTACAGTTTAATTGGAACGAAGGAAAGGATAATTATGATAGAATTAGATACATTACAATGAAAGAAGTGAATTATTTGATAGAACAATTTTTACTCGATTTACTCAATAAAGCAGAATACGAAAAGAAGCACTTGTTATCACTCTACAAACATATTATGGATGACCAAAAGGTTCGTCAAATAACAGCTCAGCTAATGCATATTAAAGATGACGCAGGTGTACCAAACTTGACTAGGGAAGATACGTTGTCCCGAGTGAAGAGGTTTATAGATTCCGCGAATAAAGACACCGTTAAAGATCCAACTTCAGGGGTATTAAAACCGATCACAACTCAATTTATGGTAGTATGCGTCAATTTTACTGGAATAGGTTCCGAGCAGGATGAATTCCATTATGGTATTGTCTGGGATGAGCAACGGAAGAGGGATAATGTAAGTATAATTCCGACAACGAGTTTTAAAGCAGAAAAGACTTTGGACACAGATCTGTCATTTAATATTGGGCATGTTTCATTTTTACAAGGTGAAACAGTAGTCCTCATGAATCAGATTACCAGCGTTAGTCGCAAGCGCATCCGAAATGTGCGCCATAAAAACCCAATTACAGACAAGTTTGAAATTGTAAAACTTTCTCCAGAACAGCAAAATCGAATTAAAGATGGTTTTCGAATTTATGGATTAAAGGAAAGAAGCTTGTACAATGAATTTATTTATAATAGCTTTGTGGATACATTACCGATATTAGAATATCCTGAAGTTCAATACTTTCATCTAAATCGGCCCATTAGGTTGGTTGAGAATTATAAAAACAAGCTGACTTATAAACTTTATGACGATGAAAAGGTATATGTTATTGAACGGAAACCATATAAGTTGCCAAGTGGAACAAACAGAATAGGACTATTAAAAAGCTGGGTAGAGGCAGTTGCAATTATGGACCCGCTTAGCAAAAAAATTATTACGATGCGTGACAAAGTTCGTCAAAGTGCGTATGAAGAAATTCAAAATGCAATTCAAGCATTTGGAGAAGATAATGAGGCGGAACTTAAAAGTTCTTAAAATTACTGATAATACTTGCTTATTCTACTGTTTTAGTTTATAATATTGATGTAAGTAACACTCGGATTAAAAACTCATGCCCCATGGTGGGCCGTAGAAACACACAGATTATGCCCCACGGTGGGCCTCAAGAAAACCTTTGCCTTCGGGTAAAGGTTTTCTTCATTTTACTTATTCACAATTATCAAATTCATCCGGAAAAAAACCAAGCGATTCACCACATATAGGACAGCGTAAATCTGAAGTGCGATTTAAAACATTGGCTGCTGTCCAAGCTGCATCTGCTGATATCGCATCCAAGGTAACACTGACCGAACTATATGTGCACCCCGTACGATCACAAACCGAAATTACTTGATACTGAACCATTCTTTTTCCTCCCTTACCCCAGATAAGTTCTATTACCCTTATATGTATATACGCTTTCCATCGACTTGTATTCTGTGTTGATTTTATCAATATTATACAGGTTCTTCCTTAAATAAGATTAATACTTTTTCATAAACGTTGTTACAGACTTACTATTGATAAGCGGGCGCAAGGTAGGTATTACGAACATTGGTAGCCACAAAATCCCATGAACTGATTCTTTGTCCGGTGTAATCATCATACTAAACAGCTCTATACTTTTTAAGAGTTAAATCAGCCGAAACCCCTAATCTGCTAAATCTGCTTGCATCTGCTGGAATTTGCGTGGCTACCGAATACATGTACTAAACACCGACCATAAAAGTAACATCATCGTATTTTAGCGTAGTTGATGCATTATACGTTTTGGATTAGTAACCGTATAATTACTTGCTTTTGCCCAATAAAGAGTTTCCTCATGATAATTGATCCATTGGTGATCTCTTGTAGTATTTTATAGGCTCCTTCGATCTCAATCGTCGTTGAAACGACGTCGGGTTGAGATACCTATGAGTCATCTTTTTTATTACACTTAGTAAAGGAGAGATATACATGTAGTGACACGGCTAGGGGATGACCTGCTAACTAGGAAACAATCCCTTCAATTAGTGTATTAAAAAACCAAAAAGTCGCCTCTCAGCGACTTATATTTTCAAAAACTCCAGAGAGTTACTCTTCAACCTTTTGCACATTAGAAGTTTCAACGGGAAACAAAAAGCTGATAATTTGCTTGAACATTCCCTGCTGATACATGCAAATCAGTATGTCTTTAACAATTTTTTCATACCCGATCCCACAACTAGCTATAATAATATTTATTGTTTCGTCAGCAGAAGGTTTTTCTTTACGAAACAACTCAGGAGGAAACCTGCTTGATTGTTCAGCGTCATGCTGTAAAAATTCTTCATCCTGATGGAGCCTGCTTGTGAGGTAAGACATAATGTATTCAAGATTCATTCTTTGTTCTTCATTAATGCCCAAACAAAGAATCTTATGCCAATAGGGGTATTTCGGATTTGGCTCGACTAAAATAGCAAGCTTCTTCAAACTTTGTTCTAAAGATGATACTTTAGCTTGAAGTTCCTCAATTTCAGACTGATATTGTTTTATCTCGTCACTCAATATTGTAACCTCCGAATAGTTAATTGTTAAAGGAAGATATCAATTAGAGTAACCACCCCATCCGCAATCGATTCTGCTATTCCATAGTCACCAGTAACACTATACATCAATTTAAAAATTTTATCCTTGATATATGCGCTGGCTAGATCGCCCGCTCTAACTGCATCATCCAGTACATCAGCAATATTATCTAAATTCCTCTTGAAGACTTTGGCTGTTGCATCATCGAAGTATTCAGCAATCGCTTTTTTACATATGTGTTATTTGCTCCTGCTCTAAGGGCTGCAGCAATCCCCTTTACTGCTTTTTCTGCAAACCATCTTTTGAAACCTTGTGTCTCAACGGAGTTGTTTTCTTGGATATTTGTCGAATAAGATGGGTTCAGACGGTGTTGTCGTATTAACAGGCCCCGTTGACGCAAAAGCTCTAGCAGAGAAGCCTAACATCATTACGGAAGATAATGAAATAGAAACCACTTTTTTTGAAAAAATAATAGACATATACCACTTTCCTTTTATTTATATTTATTTACAATAATTACAATAACAAGTTATCCATGTCGAAGTAAGGGGAAAAATGTTGTCTTTCAAAAAAAGTAGACTGCCGCTGATTGTGTAGAACGTGCCGTAAGCAAGCTATTAAGTCCCCACTCGTACCTAAAGCGCGGGGCACGCCCCTTCGTCCAGCAAGGAAAAGTTTCCTGAGCAAATAAAAAGGCCGGCAATTGACCGACCTGATCACTAGGGCATGAATGCCTCGATGTTTTCCCTTATTTGATTTTCCACGATAAAAATTCACAACATAAAAAGTCCAACGACGACCAGTAAAACGGTCAATTTCCGTTCAGTGCTTACTATTTTTCTTACGAATCATACCAAATAAAAAAATTAATAATAATACAGAGAACAAAAATGTATAACCTATTCGATCATTAACCACACCAGCCACTACACCGAATTTATTACATTTTATGACATGAGAATGTATTTTTCTTTCAAATAAGTCATTTTATAGATATCGTGATATAATCATATTCGTTATGTGATGGGAGGGATTAGTTTTGCATAGAGCAGGATGGGTGAGGAAGCTGGATTATTTCGGAAGAATCGTGTTACCGATGGACGTAAGGAGAGATTTGGGCATTGAGAAACAAGATGGTTTGGAGTTTTCTTTACAAGAACAAGGCATCATCCTAATTCAAATAGACAAAGAACAATGTAGGTTATGTGGCTCTAATCATAGTTTGATGCCTTATAGAGATTCCTTCATTTGTATTCCATGTATACGCGAACTGAAAGGGATATGATCTGGTTACATCAGTTGGACATTTTTGTAAGTTTTTTTGATCTGAAACATACAGTTGTACTGATTAATAAGTTCATCCAATAACATAGACTGCTCAAGAACACACGCATGTCCGAAACCGTACTGTTCAAACAGATCATGAAGCTGCTGCCGGGCATTTTCCATTTGTTGTTGTAACGTTTCATCCGTATTCATTGACATTCCCTCCTAATGTATCTCATTTTAGGATGGAATGAGCAAATCCGAATCATTATTTTTTTCAACCAAAAATCTGTAAAAAGGACAAAAAAAGACCAGCATTTTAAGCTGGTCAATGGTAATGAATTGATCCTTGACTTATGCCCCACCGATGTAGTCCTGAAGTTGGACTGTGCCATGAGCTTGATGATTAGCTTGGGCTGGTAGTGCAAATACCAGTAAAAAGCCAGTTACTGTCAAGAACAAAGCCATCTTTTTGATCATTTCTTTCCCACACCTCCTGAGATATTTTTTCGTACCGAGACAGTGTTTCAGGAGCAGCATGTACCCTGAAACGGTCAAACAAACCTGAACAATTGGAAATAAGTAGTGCATGGTTTATTGTAACAGCTTTTTCAAAAGCATTTATTAAACATTTTAAACCATATGGATATCTACCTTTATTTAGGCTGTACTTAGCCATCTTGTACCAAAACCGCACGTACTGTTCCGGTAAGACCTGCTGTGTATACAGGTCAGCAGACGATGGTTCCTGATAGGCTGCAATTTGAGTCTCAAAGCGCTGGAGGATATGATCCACATCCATATCGTACCGATTGGCGGTTTCTATAACGTTCAAGAGTTCAGCAAAAATTTGTTGCTCGCCCGCCATATACTCTACGTAATCTGGCAGCACGCTAACATCTCCTGACATAAGCCTGTTCACGTACGTATTAATTTTTCCCCACCGCTGAAATAAGCCCATCCAGTGGAGTGTGTCTGAATCCTGCTCCTTTACCCAGCTTAAATCAGTGTGTGCACGGAGATGCTCTAATGCCTGATCATAATGCCCTTTGGCATCACATGCATTCGCACACAGCAGATCAGCGTAGGCTATATATACAAAAAGTGGTCTACTTAGTTTCTTTCGTAGCCCTTGTTCCTTACGTCCAGAGTTATGAACCATGTCATATTGTATTTTCCCTAGTCGTCCCATTTCCTTAGCAAATGTATATGTCTTGTCCCAATAGCCCATTGATCTGTATACGTTCGTCAAGTCTTTCAAAGCATCAAGCTGATCGATTTCATCCAAACGAGTGATAAACGATTCAAATTTAGCGGCGGCTTCAAGGTTAACCGCTTGGTCTTTCCCAATCGTGAGCTTAAACAAGCGATACTGGCACACCGCAAGTCGTTCTGAATGCTGCTGCTTCTCACTCTCAGCCACCTTTGTATACAGAAAAGCAGCGGCTTCATTATACCCGTCTTTGAAAACATTTTCGGCTACTCCATAGAGCAAAGGTGGATAGGTAGCATAGTCTAGCAATAGATAGACGACTCTTTTTAAACAATCCAGCCGATGAAGCTCCACACATCGGTACAAGTACGGGCTAATTTTTCGCCAGTTCAGCGGTTCATCTATAATGTACTCTTCAATATAACGCTCATAAAAATGATCCGGTGGTAACTCCATTCCTAGCGTAATCAGATCCAATTGATTCACGGAAATGGACTTATTGCCCGTCACAATACCACTGACGGTGCCCGGATTCAATCCCGAGATATGTCCAAACGCGGTCTTGCTCAACCCTTTTTGTTCCAGGTATTTTTCTAATTCTGCTCTTATCCCAGGTGTGATTTCCATGTATAAACCACCCTTTCAACATGAACTGTAGTATGATTCTCATTTCAACAAATCCTATAGTTGGAAAACATATAATATAATGATTTATTTCCCTTTCCATAATAATACCACCATTTGGAACAATAAAGAATAGTTCTATTTTATTGCTTTTTATCTTTTTAATAGGAGATTTTTGACATGAAATACATTGCCATGACGAGAATATTAGACCATTTGGGTCGCTTCACCATCCCCAAAGAAATATTATATACGTGCGATTTTGAACCTCTGGATACCGTTGAATTTTTTATAGACACAGAGAAGGGCATAATTATTTTAAAAAAATACATCGGCCAGTCCTGTAAATTCTGTCAATCAACCGAAGGATTAAGCGCTTTTAAAGACTCTCTCATATGCAATAAATGTATAAATATGATCAAAAATGCTTTCAAATCCAAAGCTAAAAAACCACTCACACCGAAACCTGTGAAAGATACGGAGACAGATAGACGGGCTCTACAGCCAAAAGAGGTCATGGCCCAGTTGCTTTTGAATTTGTTAGAAAAGCACCCTAACGCCACACAACAAGAATACGCCGATATGTTACGTATATCACAAGCCCGGGTCAGCCAGCTCAAACAGATCATAGAGGAATCAGGAGAGGATATTATATGAAAAATACAGGTATGCTGCGCCGATTGGACTCATTAAACCGTATCGTTATTCCAAAAGAAATCCGTACCACCATGAACTTGGATATTGGTGATTCAATAGAATTTTTTGCCGATCATGAAACAGGCTTCTTGGGTATGCAAAAATATGTTGGCGCTTCCTGCAAGCTGTGTAGCTCAACTGAAAATCTAACGTATTTCAGGGGTTCACTTTTATGCAAGAACTGTACAGTCGAATTGAAGGCAAATATAGGTGTTAGTCCAATACCAATTCCTGTTGTTAAGGAACATGCGTATACCGAAAAGAGAAGCTATCAGTCATCACAAAATCTGATCGAAAGCCTAAAAGAACTTTTGCGTAGATATCCGAACGCAGCACAGAATGAATATGCAAAATGGCTTGGCGTGTCACAAGGCCGTGTATCTCAACTCAAAAGGTTATTGTAGGGATCTCACCAACATGTTAACGAAAACATAAGCCAAGCCTTGGAAATGACGGGCTTGGCTTATTTTCTTACCCTAAGCTAGAAAATAGTAGAACTATTATGTAGTCCATCAATACCAGTTGACCCGTCCCACGAATGCCTTAGCTTCAAATCCCTGCGCCCGTTGCGGTTGGATGGTCCACTTGCTCACTTTCCTGAAAATCTCGGCGATAGAACCAGCCGATCAGGACAGCAATGGTCGTCATGGCCGCAGCCAGCAGGTACACCTGCACCATACCAAAGCGGTCTGCATACCAGCCCAGGAATAGCAAAGACAGGCCGAAAGCGAGATTCGTAAGCACATCGATACCCGCCATCACTTTGGGAAGCTGAGCGGCCGGGGCACTCGTTTGCAGCAAGGTGCGGCGAATGATGCCAGCCATTTGAACCGGTAAGCCGGATACAGCAAAAAGAACAAGCGCAGCGACCGGGATCGTATTGAGTGCAAACACTATCGTAATCAGCACATACACAAGCAACGCTCCGAGCATGTACAGGAAGCTGTTCTTTTGCAGCCGCTTAACCAAGCCGACGACAAGCAACCCGCCCAGAATTGTTCCGGAGAAAAAGGAAGCATTCATAAAGCCCCACCAGCTTGCATCCTGATGCAGCACCTGAGTAACATACGCCAAAATAAATACACCCAGCCAGGAGGTTCCTCCAATGGTATCCACACTATCCACGATCATCAGAGACCGGATGCGGCGGTTATGCCAAATGATTTGCCATCCTTCACCAAGCTCCTTCCAGTGAGAGCCTTTTTCTTTTGACTTTGCGGTTTCTGTTGAATTGTTCGAGGATTCTGAGGATTCGGGGCTTAATTGCTTTTGATCCAGCGGATCACGAATGAAGGACGTAACCGTTACAGCCACCAAATAACAACAGGATGCGATCACAAGCGTATTCAGGGAACCGAGCCAGGCCACAATAATCCCGCTCAACGCCCAGCCTGCACATTTAACCACTTGATCACTGACCGCCACCATGCCGTTCGCACGCATCAGCCCCTCGCCAGTTGCCAATCGGGGTACAAGCGAATTACGTGCCGGGTTGGTCCAGCCATCCAAAAATGACATGCCGAACACCATCACAAAAATGAACAGAAACGACCTCTGCTCAGGTGTGATCCACAGGTAAAGCAGGAGTAATGTAAAAATGACAAACTGCCCAAGTTGGGAAAACAGCAACACCCTCGTTAGCCGGAAACGACTGAGAACCACGGGAGCCACCAGTCCACTCAGCACCTGCGCAGACAAGCGGAACAACGGAATTAAAATGGTCGTCATTAAAGAATTACTGGAGCTGAACACCAATACCACTACACTCAACATGTAGATGATATCTGCTACGTTGGAGATCGTCTGAGACCCCCACAGATAATAAAAAGAACGTCTGATCAAAACAACTTCCCCCTCTTTCGTACATTGCCGATTGGTTTGTTTACATAACCAAACCTCCCCTAGATGATATTTCAATTCTGTCTAATGTTTGGTTTTTTGTATATTCTACACACACCCTTAAATTTCCTTCTTTTATCTTAAAAGGAAATCCGCTGTCCAGTATGCTTTCACGCTCATTTGCCCCTTTTATTAAATATCAAAAAAGCGCCTATAGCGCTCTTTTCCACCCAAAAACAGGTTACAAAGAATGCCTAGACGCTTACTAACAAGGGCTACTTCGTCAAATCCTCCACAAATTTAGGCAGCACGAACGCTGCTTTGTGCAGACGCGGACTGTAATATCGGGTGTCCATTTCGGGAATCTGTGCCTCGTCGACTTCGAGCGGATCATACTTTTTGCTGCCCAATGTGAATGTCCACAGACCGCTCGGATAGGTCGGAATATTCGCCCCGTACACACGTACAATCGGGAAAATCTCCTTCACATCTTTGTTGACCTTCTGAATCAGATCGGCTTTGAACCAAGGGTTATCTGTTTGCGCCACAAAAATGCCATCTTCCTTCAACGCTTCAAAGATGCCTTGGTAAAAACCGCGTTCGAACAGCGGTGCTGCCGGGCCAACGGGTTCCGTGGAATCGACCATAATGACGTCGTATTCATTTTTGTGCTCCAGAATATGCATGTAGCCATCATTGACCAGCACTTCCACATTAGGCTCGTCCAGCTTTCCGGCAATTTCGGGCAAATATTGTTTGGAATATTCGATCACCTTACCGTCAATTTCAACCAGCACGGCCTTTTCGACCTCAGGGTGCTTGATGACCTCACGAATAACGCCGCCATCGCCGCCGCCCACCACCAAAACCTTCTTTGGATTCGGGTGTGTGTTCAGAGCCGGATGCGCTACCATTTCATGATAAACGAACTCATCCTTCACGGTCGTCATCACCATGCCGTCCAGTACGAGCATATTGCCGAATTCCTCCGTCTCCATCATCGCCAGATCCTGAAAATCCGTTTTCTCGGAGACATAGGTTTGTTTGATTTTTGCCGTAATGCCGAAAGAGGAAGTTTGCTTCTCCGTAAACCACAAATCCATCATTTCAACCTTCTTTCTCATTAAAGTATGTGTCCGACAATAAACACGATATCTGCAACACATAATCGCCGGGTTTGATATATTTATTGTAACCAAACACACTGCACTTTCACACTTTTTTGCATTATAAGCGATACCCGGATAGCCTGCAAAAGCCTTTTTAGATTGGATCTCGTATAAAATGTACACGTACGCGCATCTGATGAATAGACGCTTTCGGATTGACAATACTGAGAACATCAACCAAGGAAGGAGGTGGCATGATGGCCGGTACAACTAAGCAATCCCCCAAGCGCAAACCGCTCTGGGTTCGATGGTTTCAGGGACTGATGTCACTCACCATTCTGACGGTCATCGCCGCCTGCATTCTGCTCGCCTATTTATATACGACCAGTCTTCCACTCGCGGATACGGATCGGAATTCACGGCTGCTCGACAGTCAGGGGAAAGTCATTGCCACCTTCTCTGCCGGAGGCAAGGAGTCTATCCCTGTCCAACTGGATCACATTTCACCCGATCTGATTGCGGCTACGCTGGCTGTAGAAGACCGGAAGTTTTATGATCATTTCGGGTTTGATTTCAAAGGTCTGGGCCGGGCGGTGCTCGTCAATGTGACCCGTTGGGACATGTCGCAAGGGGCCAGCACGCTGACACAGCAGCTTGCACGTAACCTGTATCTGTCCCATGAAAAAACCTGGACACGCAAGGCCAAGGAAGCCATCTACACGGCGCAGTTGGAAATGAAATACACCAAGGACGAGCTGCTGCAAATGTATTTGAACGAAATCTACTATGGTCACGGTGCCTACGGCATTGAGGCGGCTTCCCAGATGTATTTTGGCAAATCCGCCAAGGATCTCGATCTGGCTGAAAGCGCACTGCTGGCGGGTATTCCGAAAGGACCGACCTACTATTCGCCGTATAATCATATGAAAAACGCCAAGGATCGGCAAAAGGTTGTACTTGATTCCATGGCGCTCACAGGCAAGGTCACTCAGGCCGAAGCCACCAAGGCCTATGGGGAAATGCTTGCCCTGCGGCCCGAGAGCCAGCGCCGGACAGTTGAAGCCGCGCCCTGGTTCCGCGACTACGTTCGCCAGCTCGTGATTCATCAGCTTGGGATTAGCGAGGGCGTGCTAGAGCATGGCGGTCTGAGTATTTATACCACGCTGGACATGCACATGCAGCAGGCAGCCGAGGCCGCAGTAAGCGAAGGCATGAAGAGCAGCAACGGTCTGGAGACGGCGCTGATCTCTATCGACCCGCGTAGCGGACACGTCAAAGCGATGGTCGGCGGAGCCAACTATGTCGCCAACCAGTACAACCATGCGCTCGCCACGACCCGGCAGCCCGGATCGTCCTTCAAGCCGATTATGTATCTGAGCGCACTTGATTCCGGTGAATTAACGAGTACGTCCAAGTTTGAAAGCCGACCGACGTTGTTTCACTACGACAGCAACCGCAAAACCTATAAGCCCAAAAATTTTGGAGACAAATATTTGGGCGAAATTGATCTGCGACGCGCGATTGCAGCGTCCGATAATATTTATGCCGTAAGCACCATTTTGAAGGTGGGAACGGATAAGGTCATGGACCTTGCCCGCAAAATGGGTATCACGAGCGAGCTGAAACCCGTGCCTTCGCTGGCGCTGGGCGTGTCGCCCGTCAGCCCGTTCGAGATGGCCTCGGCCTTCTCGGTCATTGGCAGCGGCGGGCAAAAGGTCGCTCCGGTGGCGGTGCTGCGCGTCACCGATGCGGCCGGGCGGTCGCTCTATGAAGCGCCGCAGGCCGCGCCCGAGCAGGTGGTGAAGCCCGCCTCCGCCTACGTCCTCACACGCCTCATGGAAGGCGTGTTCGAGGAAGGCGGCACCGGCAACCGGGTCGCGAAGCTGATCAAGCGCCCGGTTGCCGGCAAGAGCGGCACGACCAACACCGATGCGTGGATGGTCGGCTTCACACCCGAGCTGTCCACCGCCGTCTGGGTCGGCTACGACAAGGGTAAGGCCATCAGCACGCAGGATGCCCGGCGGGCGGCACCGATTTTCGCACAGTATACGGAGAAAGCACTGGAGAATGTGCCGCCCAAAATCTTTCCCATTCCTGACGGCGTCGTCAGCGCCTACATTGATCCGGCCAGCGGCAAGCTGGCTGCACCGGACAGTCCCGACAAGCGGCTGGAAGTGTTCGTAAGCGGAACAGAGCCGAAGGAAACACTGTCGGGGCAGAACAACCCGCCGGAAGCAACGCAGAATGACCAGGCGGAGCAGCAGGCTGAGAAGAAGTCATGGTGGGGCAATTTCAAACGATGGTGGATGGATTAACCACAAAAAAGACTGAAGGCACGCTATCAGCGCTCCCTCAGTCTTTTTGCTTTCTTTTTACATCAACCGCCAAATTATGCTTACCAATAGCAGCTAAACGACTCAATGCGGTTGGTGTCTATCCCAAAATATGTCCAAAAACGGCCGTTCCACCGGAACCCCGCCACTGATGTTCTGCCTACAAAGACCGGATATAGCCAGAAGCGCTCTCCACTCGTCAGCCATATAAACGTGTTGCGGAACAAACAGCCGGAAATGGCTCCGGGATCAATAGCATAGGCGGAGACCAGCGGCTTCGGTGGTGTAAATTGCGGTGGTGGGGCAGTGGGCGCCTGAACGCCTTGTGGTCCTCCTTGCGGACCGAATGATCCCGGCGGCGGCGAAAACGACCCTTGCCCTGTTGAGGGGCCAAAAGGCCCCTGTGGTGTACCAGGAAATTGTGGACTCGAAGGGCCTGTTCCTGGCGGCATGGATGGACCCGGAAACCCCGTTTGCGGTCCGAAAGGACCCTGTGGCATTAAAGACATGCGGTTCACTCCTTGTGTTCTAGGCTGAGGTATCCTATGCGAGACATCAGCCCGTGGACTGGGCGAATCCCATACCGCCACTGCATTTATCTATTTCGTCCCTTTACATCCATAATTCTTACATCCTGACCCGATTAACTCCCTGTACGAACATGCTCCAGCTCGATTTCATGCCACATTTTAATCTCAAATCGTTTTCTCAACTCGTTATACTGATCCAGTAGTGGATGTTCATATCCGAAGTGATCCGTAATCCAGCCCACAATAGAGTCATCCTGATGTTCTGTGGACCAACTGAACAAATCTCTATACAGTTCGCCAAATGACTCCTCGTTACTGCGGGCAAAGCGGATGGGCCGTGCCGTATAACTCAGCTTTAATTCCAACATTACGCACAACACATCCAAACAGTATTCCAATGCCTGCACACCTTCTATAGATGCATCGTAGCTTTTGATATCCCGAATAAGCTCCCTAAAGGTTAATCCTACATGCTGCATAGCAAAATAAGACCACACACAGCTACCCGTAGCCGTCCCGTGAGCCTCCCATTGCGGATTCCACAAAATAGATTGAATCGTCTCCTTCTGTCCCTTACCAAACAATGCAATTCCCGCGATAATCCCCGCATTACAGTCTACGGAAGCTTGCTTTTCTCCCCAATGCACCAATCGCGGAACCATGTCCACATTAGCGCATTTGAAGCTTAGTAGCGGCAAAAATTCATTAAACAAGCTCTGATCCATTGCTTCTTCTAATTGAGCCACCAGCCCTTCACGATACGAATCGCATGGAAGATGCACCAGTCCCATACAGGCATCCACAGATGTGGGCCCACATTGCCCGTTCACTAAAGCGACGAGGTCAGCCGTAGCCTCCGCAAAACCCAAATAACCCAACACATGCAGCACACCATCGGGTATATGTTCTGAGGATGTCTGATTTCGAACGTAACGTTCGTACATATCCTGCGCCAATGCCGTATCCCCACACCTCATGATCGGCTGAAGCAGCAGTCCTCTAATATAATGATAAGGAGCATCTTTAAAAAGCTTATACAATCCCCAAGCATCCGCCGTTGCCCCGTATTGTGCAATCACATCTATGTAAGCGGAAATCACACTGGCGTCCAGCTTCTCACCTGATTCGAACATTCGAATAAGCCTTGCTGTCGTTTCCATCATTCTGTTTTTCCCCCTTCCGAGAGTATGTAAGTCTTCATGGAGCACTTCTTATATCGCTGAATATTTCCATTAAAAAAGAGAGAAGATGTTAACATCTAACATCCAGTCCAAGGAGTTGACCTCATGCAAGATTCCAGTCCAAAAATTACAACATTTTTCATGTTCTCCGGTCAAGCAGAAGAAGCCATGCAATTTTATACCTCCGTTTTTGAGCCATCCAACATCGTCAGTGTATTCTATCAAGAGGATGGAAGCGTGTTACATGCTGTATTCGCTCTAAAAGGTCAAACCTTCATGGCTATTGACCAGAACCATCAGGACAAGCACCCTTTTACTCCGGCTCTATCGCTGTTCGTCACCTGTGACTCGGAAGAAGAAATTCATCGCGTGTTTGATCAGCTATCGCAGGAGGGGCAAGTTCTAATGTCGCTCGAAGCCTCGCCCGTAAGCCAGCTATTTGGCTGGGTTCAAGATAAGTACGGGGTTTCATGGCAATTAAATTTGGCAAAAGGGCAACCTACGATGTCCTAATATCCCGATTGCAAAATAACCCGACTAAGATAACTCTGATCTCAGTCGGGTTATTTATTGTTGAAGTGTATTCATGATCACATGCTGACCTTTACCTTGATGATCATGTTTGGCATGTTCATTCTGACATTGCTTACCTACATGAAAAAGAAATAGACCGCTCCCAATCAAGGTATCAGTCTACCATTCGACCCTACTGCCGACTGCTCTTTAAACAGTTGTTTGTACACTGGTGTCGTGTTCCCGCACGGCTCCTTTACTATTCTCACCTCAATATAGCTCATTTTATGACGTAAATGCATCCTTTTTCAAAAATTTCACTTATTACCCTGTGTGCTTTCGTGATAAAAACAGACTTGATCCTTACATCCATAACGAATGGTAGATCCAGTATCCTCATAATAGCCCACATCTTCGAAATCCGCGGGCTTTGTCGCTTCAATAAGATTCAGCAAATCCTGAGCAACTTCTTCTACAGACTCTTTCTTGGTGTCCCCTCCTATAGCTGGGCCTCCCGGTCCCTCGTATGCAGTCAATATCCAGCTTTGTCCATCCGGATTTGTTGCCTTAATTATGTACTCATATGCATCTTCAAAATTTTTTGATGTCCTTTGAGGTTTTCCGAATAAAGTAATTAGCGCTCCTCTAAACTGAGCAACAGTCTCCTCTTCCAGCGATGTAGCATGAAGAATATTGGATGTCATCAATGAATCCTTTGGATCATTAACTTTTTTATAAATAAATTTCGTTACATACTTATCACCTGAATACTTTTTACTTTTTGGGGTTGCTTCCTGTTGATCCAATGTTATTGGGTTTCGTTTAGAAGTATTCAGTACCAAGCCACAAACAATCGCAAGAACGATAACCGCAACTGCTATATATTTGTTAATCACACTCTCTCCTTACTCCCAAAGCCTATTTAGCTACGGAAACATCTTAAATATAAATCAGGCTACAGAAGGTGCCCAAAATTCGCTCATTCTTTTTCGTTTAGAAATTCCCCTAGTCTCCGACTTAAGGCTGCATGCTGCTCTGCATTGGTGTCCGAAAAAGCCTCCTCCCGGTTGGAATAGTGCTAGCCACTATCCAGCCATGTCTTCAAAATATCGCCACCAAACCTGTCCTGCACAACGAGCGCTGTGACACCACATTGTCCCGCCGCAGGGTTATTTGCTGTCCATTTAGAGCTAGACTCCAAAGACCAAGCTTGAAGCAGCGCCTTTTCTAATTCTAAAAAACGGTTTGCGTTCAACATGCGCCTCCCCTTTCGATTCCATTCTGCATTTATGGTGAATTGACTTCACTCATTTCAACACGTAGTCCACACTCTGCGAATCTTGGCTTCTGCTTCTTTTATTTCTAGCAAATACACGTCGGGATTCGAAAGTTTTTTCCACTCCTCAAACCCAAACTGCGAATCGTAATGTCGAATGAGAAGTGACAGCAAAGCCCCATGAGTTACAATGATTATTGTTTTTTCCGTCCGTTCTATAAGCTCCTGCACAAGCTGTATTCCTCGATCTGCTGCTTCACGGGATGATTCGCCCCCCTCCAGCTTCAAGTCTTCGTCCAGATAGGTCTGTTTCAGCACGTCCATCCAATTATCCAAATGTTCACTGCTAAGCACCCGTTCCTGAAGACGTAGGTCCGTATATACCTGCAACTTTTTCTGTTCAGCCAAAGGCTGAATGGTTCTCAAAGCTCGTTCCCACGGGCTAGATACGATATATTCTACACCTGCATTTCCCATAAAAGACGACAACTGCTCAGCCTGTCTGACACCTTCTTCGGTCAGTCGGGCATCAGGCTCTTGTCCGGTTGCTTTGGCATGCCTGACGAAGTATATCTTTTTCATATAGTATCTACATCCTTTCGCCCTGCTCAAACTAGATCGCTATAAACATAATCTTCTCATATAAAAAAGAAAAGACCAACCAAAACCCCCGGTTAGCCCTATCCCAAACATTCTACTGTTAGACCCTGTGAATTCATCCGATAATCCTGCATAACAGGTACTTAAATGTGCTGACTAGCCTTTCAAATGGACTCTTAACACAGGTGCATCTGGAGAAACAGACGAATCTTGCAATATTTCCACATGGCTGATCATCTCTTGCCCGTCTGGAACGATGACCGGAGTAATTAGAGATAATTCGGCCTGTTGGATAGAATCCATATCAAATTCCATCAATAATTGCCCTGCTTTAACGTTGTCTCCTGTTTGGACATAGGGGTTAAAGCCCTGTCCTTTGAGAGAAACCGTATTAATCCCGACATGTACCAAAACTTGTACACCGCATTCATGCTCAAGTATCAGGGCGTGCTTACTTTTCTCCATCACATGAACCACTTTGCCCGTAAAAGGAGCCGTAACCTTTCCTTCAGACGGATGAATAGCGATACCGTCCCCCATTGCCTTCGTAGAAAACGCAGGATCTGGAACCTCTGCAAGGGAAACAATTTGTCCTTTAATTGGCGCTGCGATGTCGAATTCTTCAACACGTGGAGTTGCTTTCTTTTTCAACCATTTAAACATTCTACTAACGCCACCTTATTTACAGATTACATTCATAAACAGTGAATAAGACTTAACTACACCCTTTTGGGAACCGGTTCCATAAAAGAAATAAATAAAAACCGGGTTTTGGAACCGATTTCTATTTGAATTATAGTGAATGCCTTTCTATGATGTCAAGGCGCTATCAATCAAATAACCACACATATGCTTCAGCTTTCTTCTACTATTAACGCATATCTGAAATATGTAAATAGAAGAAGCTGCTAGGCACAAAAAGACGACTCCTGATCCATTCAGAAGCCGTCTTTTAACCGTTTAATAAAATCTTCACCTTGTCTTTGCTTCAATGCATAGTTGTACCAACTCATAGGCAGAAGAGGTATGATCACAATAGATAATATCCAAAGGAATAAAGGTGCGTTGTGCAGGCAGTTCCCCCCCAATATGGAAAAACTGCCTCTAACCAAAGTTATTACCCTTCCAGCACCTGCTTCAATTCCTCAGGCGAAGCGTCCCACCATTCCTCGTTATGCGAGATCAGCAGGCTTTTGAGCGCTGCTTTATCCTCGCTGCCGAGATCATCCAGCATAAAACGGCGCTTGAGCGCGTAGTCCATTCGGTTGACGTGATCGGCGAGGATTTTCCAGCCGCGTTTGGCTTCGTCGTCAATCAGCATCTCACAGGCAGTCGCTCCACCGTACACACGCCCTTCGGGTGTGCGGTCCACGGCTACCCATACCAGCCATACCTGGCGTCCGTTCGGTACATCCTCTTTATTGGTAGAAAACTTAATCCCGCGTTCTACTTTACTTTTGGCATGCATGGCACCGACATCAATTTTTGCCTCGCCGCGGTCAATAATGACCGGGGACATGCTGTTCAGGTCGATTGAACCTGCGCCGAAGCCCTTATGTTTACTCTTGCCACTGACAATGTTCAGTGCAATCTGTTTTTTGCCGTCCGGTTGATTTTCACTCATGCGTCACTAAGCCTCCATTTTCCGTCTTGACACTCATTCTACACTATAAATATTTTAACTAATAATCTCCCGAAAGCAAACATATACATGCTGTAGATGCTTGTCAACGGGAGGTATCCATTGTATGACCCCAGCACGCACCAAAATCGTTTTATTGTCTACACTAGCCCTCGGTCTCCTCGCAGGGACGTTATGGTTTGCCTGGCAGCCTCAATCCGAGTCGAATTCGCAATCCTTGGGCAAACCGATGTACGATTCCCAGTCGAAGTCTGCGCTTGCGCCAAACATGGGCAAGCCCCTGGGGGCAAATATCCTGCCTGACGTACCCAAAAGTCCTCCACAGCCTGCTTCGGAGATTCTTAGCAAGCGTGTGGTGGAATACCACATTGACGTGTCTCTGGAAGAAGGACAGGTTTTGCGGGGCACCGAGACGCTTACATGGAAGCATCCGGGCACCAAAACCGTGAACGATCTGTACCTGCATCTGTACCCCAATGCCTTCTCTTCCATGGAAACCACCTTCATGAAGGAATCCGGGGGCAAGCTGCGCGGCGACACCATGCCCAAGAACGGCTTTGGCTCCATGACACTAACTGAACTTAAAACGGAAGACGGTTTATCCCTCATGCACAGGACTCAATACGTACAGCCGGATGACGGTAACGTGAACGACCGCTCGCTCATGAAGGTACGTCTCCCCAAGCCGGTCCGAGGCGGTGAAAGCATTACATTATATATGAAGTTTGAGGTAAAGCTACCCGCCATCTTCGCACGTATGGGCGCAACAGATGATTTTGTCATGGCAGGTCAGTGGTTTCCCAAACTCAGCGTCTACGAAACCGCAGGACAGCGCGGACGCGCCGAGGAAGGCTGGAATCTGCATCAGTATCATGGAAACTCCGAGTTTTACGCAGATTTCGGAATTTACAGTGTGCGGATTCGAGTGCCTGAAACACACATCGTGGCTGCAACCGGATTTCCCACCCGTGGAGCAGTCCGGCAAAATGGACAAAAAATATATCAATTCTATGCCGATGACGTGCACGACTTTGCATGGGCCGCTTCACCGAATTTTGTAGCCGCAGAAGAACCATTTTCCTCTGCTGAGGTGCCGGGTGTCAAAATCAAGCTGTATCTCGACCCATCGCACAAGGAGCTCAAGGGACGCTATATGAGCGCAGCCAAGGCCGCTCTTTCCTATTACAGCAAGTGGTACGGGCCTTATCCATACTCGACCCTGTCCATCGTTGTACCACCCAAAGCAGGCAGCGGCGCGGGCGGCATGGAGTATCCCACACTCATTACGGCTGCAGCGGCGGATAATCCGAATCCCGGCTATAGTCTGGAGCGGACGGTCGTTCATGAGATTGGGCATCAATATTTCTATGGAATGGTGGCAAACAACGAATTCGAGGAACCATGGCTGGATGAAGGCTTTACCTCTTATGCAGAGGAACGACTCATGGAGCAGGAATATGGGCTCGTCCCTAACTTGCCGTTACAGTCTGGACAGGTATCATCCCCTCAGCCGTTAAACCGTGAGTCTTGGAAGTACGGCTCGGCTGCTAAATATGCACAAAATGCCTATTCTCGGGGCAAACTGGTGCTGCGTGGCATTGAACGACAGGTCGGCGCGAAAAAAATGGATCGCATTATGCGTACCTACGTCCAGACCTACCGATTCAAGCATCCATCCTCGCAGAATTTTCAGCGTATCGTCGAAAGAGTCACCGGACGTTCGTGGAGCCACTATTTTGAACAATATGTATACGACGGCCAGATGGCGGATTTTTCAGTGGATCGCATTACGAACCGCAAGCTGGCCAATGGATACGAAGCAACCATTACACTCAGCAAAAAAGGGGCGGATTATCCCAAGGTCCCTGTTCAATTTACCTTCAAGGACGGCACAACGATATTTAAGGCATGGGACGGAACGGGCAAAAGCACCACCTATCGACTAAAAAGCGCATCTCCGGTCTCCCATGTGATTGTTGATCCGCTGTACACGATTGCGCTGGAGAACAAGCATATCAACAACAACCTGAAGGCCGAACTGAACGAAAAAACCCAGACCCGTTGGAGCATAAGTGTAACCAAGCTGCTGGAGACACTGCTTGGAAGTCTGTCATGGTGAGGTGTCTATAGATGCGTACTGTTATAAAAGAAGGCTGGGCGCTTGTGCGCATACAATTTTATATTGTCATCATTTTGTTTCTGTATCGACTGCTATGGGGCGTTTTTCTCTATCGGCTGGTACAATCCGCCGTTACTCCCCTGCTGCTGCGCTACCCCGATCAGGGTCAAAATGAACTGGGACAGACGTTGTTTTGGATGGAGAGCCAGATTGCCCTGACGGACAACCAAGAGGTTCATATGTATCTGTGGATACTACTGGGGGCAACGGTGCTGCGTACACTGATTACCCCCTTCATCCGGGCGGGAATATACCAAAGTCTGCACACCCATGCGACCGAGCCACAGAGTCTGTCCTTTTTCCGCGGAATGAAACGTCATGGCTTGTCATCGCTGATCTATTACGTCATCGAGCTTGGACTCCTGCTGCTCCCTGCTTTCTGGGTGGTGCCTAAGCTCTACCCTATCGTGGCAGGGGCGCTGCAATCTCCCGCCTATCTCCTGCATGTGCTGCCCTATGCCATCGGTTGGATTGCTTATGGCTGGTTCATCCGCCAGTGCATCCTGTACATGCAGCTAGGCACCGTAGGTGGTCACGCCATACAATCGTCGCTGCTTGCCTTCTTTCGCCAAATCCTCCCGGCTATCGGTATTTCGCTTCTGCTCGGTGCAGGTGTACTGCTCGTCCTTGGTCTATTCGGCACCATGGCGATGATTTGGACTGGTATGCTGGCACTCATTCTCCAGCAAACGTATCATTTTGTTACCAGTCTGGTCAGGCTATGGCACATCAGTTCACAGTACCGACTATGGCATACCGATATCTCCGGCAGAGGTTGAACCTTCACTCCGTTCCTCCCGAACAATTTCTGGCTGTCCAAAGACAACTATCCATCTCCATTCATATCCAGGCAAACGGCACATAACTGAATACTCTTAACAAAATCTGTTCCCGCGATAAAGGGAGCAGATTTTTTTGTAACTTTTTGCGATGAAACATTTGCCAAAGCCAGCCGACTTTGTTACAATAATCGCAGTGAACTGATAGTAACAACTTTGTAATCTTTATTGTAACCTTTACCTTAAAAACATCGTTATCGTGAATATTGCTCTCCAAGGTGCACATCTTAAGTTAAGCCTAATTCCTGGCACCTGGGAAGCGGGGGAACCAGTTTGGGTGAATTGATCTCGCAACAGAGTGGTCATAGGGGAACCTTCTACCGAATCCTTAAGCTAACCTCGCAGGCATTGGAAGGGGTATATTTTTTTTGAAGAAGAAGCTAACGATCGCAGCCATGGGTCTCGCCATTGCCTTTACATCTTTTACATTCGGTGGAGGAAGTGCATTTGCAGACTCTAAGATGGACCAGGTCATCCAAGATGCCAAAGGAACGAACTACAGAAGCGGAGGCACTACACTCGACGGGTTCGATTGCTCCGGCTTCACAATGTATGTATATCACAAACTAGGAATTAATCTGCCCCATCAATCCGGATCACAATTCAAAATGGGATCTTCCGTATCCCGCGACGAAATGAGACCTGGTGACCTGGTGTTCTTCAACACCACAGGAAGAGGCATTTCCCATGTAGGTATCTTCGTAGGTGAAGGGAAATTTGCCCACTCCTCATCTTCACGTGGTGTAGTTGTTAGCTCACTGGACGAAAACTATTACGCTAACCGCTATGTCGGTGCAAAAAGAATTATGAGCACAGACGCTTACCACGCTGTAGCTTCTGAAACTCCTGATGACGACAACGTAGAATAACTAACGAACAGCAAACTAACCCTGAGCCGCAATTTGATTCTGGCCGGAATCGAATTGCGGTTTTTTATGTCCACAACATCAGAAACGTTATCGTTACTGACGAACTGACACCTCAAAAGGTTTCAGATTTTGCGAACATCGTCGGTTTTACCGTCACAGCTGGGGGAGCATATGAGCAGTAAAGCTTTCTTATTGAATGTATACCCGACTTGGGTATGAAATAAACACCGCTTGCCAATCCCCTGCAACTTGTCTACAATCTGTTGTTAATGGTTTAAGTACTTGTAAAAGGAGGATGGGGAGACATGCCGGCCTCAATATCTAACTACCGGATCGTACCGATGGACGAACAGCAGGCGGCTGCGATATGTGAGTGGCGCTATGATCCACCCTACAACATATACGGCTGGCTACCTTGGGAACAAATGAAGGCACTTGAAGTCGAATTTGGAAGCCCCACGCTTCGCCAAGAGCAATATGTTGCTGTACTGGATGACGAGAACACGCTAACCGGATTTGCTCAATATTTCCCGATGATTGGAGTGACCCGGCTGGGTCTGGGAATGCACCCCCAATTATGTGGACATGGCAGAGGCGCCGATTTTGTCCGTGCCATTGCCGAGGAAGCCAGACGACGCAACCCGGAGAATGAAATTGATCTGGAGGTACTGACCTGGAATGGGCGCGCCATTCGGGCTTACAAGGCAGCCGGATTTGAGATTACGGATACCTATGAACGTCAGACTCCCGATGGCAAAAAGCCGTTTCATTGTATGGTATATCATCCTGACCCCCAGCCTCATGTTCAATGATAAAAGCGCCTTCGGCATACAACGGCATTGTTGTATATCGAAGGCGCTTTTATCATATGGCAGACCATGATCAGCTCAATGACTGCTACGCATTTTCTCAAAAGCTTCATTATATTGTTGGGCTTCCTTAATATCTACGGCCATAATGCCACCGTCATCCCAGGAGGTTAAGCGCAGGGTCACGGTCTTATAATCAATCGTAATGAATGGATGATGATTAAATGCTTCCGATATAGCAGCAACTTCATCCACGAATGCAATCCCTTTCATAAAACTGGAAAAATTATATTTGCGGACAATCCAGCGTCCTTCCTCCAGTTCCCAGCCCTCCAGCTTCTCCAGATGTGCTTCAATCTCTTCTTGTGTAAAAGGCATGTTACGACTCCTCCCCTTTTATACGGAAGCCTTTCAGCCGCTTGAATGCGACCAAAACTACGATATAGTGGTGTCCATATTACCACGGCCCCGTTGATAAATCCATAAGACGGACCTGTTCAAATCAAAGGTACCGACGTTAGCTCCTCATCCCCAATGAGCACATAGATACGGTGCTGCTCCGGTTCATAGATGACAACGCCGCTGCCCACAGCGATAACGGGCTCTGTACCCAGCGCATAAAACAGGTCTTCAGCCAGCGCTTCATTGACTTCCTGACGCCCTGCCGGGTCCAGCCTGTCCCAATCTTCTGCTTCCATTTCGAAAAATTCATAGCTATCCGGAATGTGTCCCACAGCCTCTGTCAAATCGTTCAAAATTTGTTCATACTCCCGTCCGTGCTTCACTCCCATGCCATTTCCTCCAATTCTTCCACCATTCATTAGATAATCACCTTATTATACCGGAAATTCGTACTTAACAAAAAAGAGAGTTTTGTCGATAAATACTATAATCCGTCTTGTAATGACGTGCCTGGGGCAAGGACGACCCCGGCGGCATGAAAGGATTCAAAATCTATTCTCATGGATGAGGTGTATCATGCAAATTTCAACCATTATCGGACTTGTACTCGGGATTATGTCATTGGTCGTCGGGATGATTCTCAAAGGCGCGCCAGTGATCAACTTGGTCAACAATCCCGCTGCTTACATGATTATTTTTGTCGGAACGGCAGCAAGTATTTTTATGGCCTTCCCGATGGCAGAAATTAAACGGATTCCAAAACTGTTCAAGGTTATTTTCACGGAACAAAAGCTTTTGGACCGTAAAGAGCTCATCGGCACGTTTACCGAATGGGCATCCATTACCCGTCGCGAAGGCCTGTTAGCGCTGGAATCCAAGGTAGAGGAGATCGACGATCTCTTTATGCGTGGCGGTATGCGTATGATTATTGATGGTAATGATCAGGAATTCGTACGTGACGTTCTGATGGAGGACATTAATGCTACTGAAGATCGACACCGCTCAGGTGCGCTGATTTTCTCTCAGGCTGGTATGTACGCTCCGACGCTCGGGGTACTCGGTGCCGTCGTAGGTCTGATTGCCGCTCTAGCCGACCTTAGTGACATGGAAAAGCTGTCTCATGCCATTGCGGCTGCCTTTATTGCGACGTTGCTCGGTATTTTTACAGGTTACGTCCTGTGGCATCCAATGTCCAATAAGCTGAAACGGTTATCCAAAAAAGAAGTAGAGCTTAAATTAATGATGGTCGAAGGCCTGCTCTCGATTCAATCAGGTATATCCACCATTGCGATCAGCCAGAAGCTGACGATATTCCTGACTCCGACCGAACGGGCTACCCTGGCCGAGAAGGATGGGGATTCCGGTGAGTAAAAAAAGACATGAACCGCACGAGGAGCATGCCGACGAAAGCTGGCTGTTGCCATATTCCGACTTGATGACCCTTCTGCTAGCTCTTTTCATCGTCTTATTCGGGATGAGTTCGCTCGACGCCAAAAAATTCGAGGAAATGGCCCAATCCATGAGTTCAGCCTTTAACGGAGGCTCAGGGATTCTGGAGCACTCTGCTGCCAATCCATCGTCACAATCCGCAGATATGGGCAAAAATAAAGAACAGGTAACACAACCTATAAAGTCTAAAGCCACTTCTACGGCTGAACTGCAAAAGCAACTCGCCCAGCGGGAAGAAGAGGATTTGAAAAAGCTCAAAAAGCAGATGGATCAGTATATTGAAAATAATGGTCTGACTCCGCTGCTCAATACGAAGCTGAACCAATCCCAGCTCATGATCACCATTAGCGATAACGCCTTGTTTTCATCGGGTCAGGCTGAGGTAAAACCGGAAGCACGAAAGCTGGCCAAGTCCATCTCCAGCATGCTCCAGCAATTTCCTGGCTATGATGTCATCGTATCAGGCCATACAGATAATGTGCCGATTTCCAATAGTCAGTTTCCGTCCAACTTTGATTTGAGTGCCAAACGATCTCTGAATTTCTTGCGCATTTTGCTGCTCAATCCGCAGCTTGATCCAACCAAATTTGTATCCATCGGTTATGGTGAGTATCGTCCACTAGCAAGCAATCAGGATGGTCAAGGACGCTCCAAAAACCGCCGTGTCGAAATTTCCGTACTACGTAAATATCAGAACGGCACACAAGTTATCAGTCCTACCTCAAGCTCGAATGAAGGTTGATTATGCATATGTTATATAGACAAAGGCACCGCCGCATTTTTTATGCAGCTGGTGCCTTTTCATTGTGCTATTCCACTCTGCCTCTTGTCCTATCCATTGCCGTACCATCTATCAGCCATGAGAAGCCCTCAGGCTTAGCTGAGTGTATAATTCAGCATCTCACCTAGTTCCTGCTTCTCCGTCTCTGTCAGGTCACGCCAGGCGCCTCTCTGAAGCGACCCCAAACGAATATTCATAATCCGTAGACGTTGCAGCTTCTTCACTTCATAGCCAAAGGCAGCACACATGCGCCGGATCTGACGGTTTTTCCCTTCCGTCAAGATGATGCGGAATACGTACTCAGATACACGCGTCACTTCGCAGGGGAGCGTCCGCTGACCGAGTATTTTTACACCTGTGGACATCCCCTGCACGAAAGATGGTGTGACGGGTCGATCCACCGTTACGATATACTCCTTCTCATGCTTGCCTTCCGCCCGTAAAATCTTATTCACAATGTCTCCGTCATTCGTAAGTAAAATGAGACCTTCCGAATCTTTATCCAGACGTCCGATGGGAAAAATCCGTTGCGGATGCCCCACAAAGTCGACGACATTCCCTCGAATGTGGCTTTCTGTCGTGCTTGTAATCCCCACCGGCTTGTTCAATGCAATATATACGTGACCGGACTTTTCACGGAGTGGCTTGCCGTTCACACGGACGTCGTCGCCCTCCTCCGCCTGACTGCCCAGCACCGCCACCTCGCCGTTAATCGTCACGCGGCCGCTCTCTACCAGCTTGTCCGCCTCCCGGCGCGAGCAAAAACCGGTTTCGCTGATAAACTTGTTAATGCGCAACCTGTGTACCCTCCATTTCTACTGTCACGCTTCCTTCTGCTGCCCATCCAATGGCTCAGGCTCGGCAGTTGGAAGCTGCACAAGGGCTGTCGTTCCCTCTCCCTCTATGCTATCAATATCCAGTGTGCCTTTATGACTCTGTATAATACGCTGGCTGACCATAAGTCCGAGTCCTGTACCTGTTTCCTTGTTTGTGAAAAAAGGTTCCCCCAGCTTGGACAGCATTTCTGCCGGAATACCCGTCCCTTGGTCCCGTATGAAGATTTTAACGCTTTCTCCCTCCAAGAACAAATGAATCGTTATCGTACCACCCTTGCTCATGGCCTCCATACTATTTTTAAGCAAATTAATGAATACCTGTTTTAACTGGTTTTCTTCGGCGTATACGAGGGCAGGCTCCTCCGTTACCTGTAGATTGAACACAATGCCTAGCAGATGCGCCTGACTATCAAGCAAGGAAATGACGTCACTTACAATATAACGCACATCTTTTTTCTGAAAATGTACCGCCTGCGGCTTTGCCAATATTAAAAATTCGCTGACGATCAGATTAATACGATCCAGCTCGGACAACATAATATCATTATGCTTCAGATTCAGCACTTTATTTTGCTGCTGTAACTGGAGGAATCCGCGTAGCGTGGTCAGCGGATTGCGAATTTCGTGCGCAACTCCTGCCGCCAGTTGTCCTACCGTCGTCAGTTTCTCCGATCTGCGCAGCAATTCCTCCATCCGGTTGCGGCCTGTAATGTCACGGGAGACGCTGATGAATCCCAGTATCTCGCCTTCTTCATCCAGAATGGGCGACATGCTCATACTAATCTCTACCGTACTTCCATCCTTGCGCATTCGAATGGACTCAATAGATACCATACTCTCTCCTTGAAGCAATCTTTCCTTCTGAAATTCGTACTCTTCCTCTTGCTGTGGCGGTACGAACTGGAGTTTACGTCCGACCAATTCTTTTTTGGTCCAGCCGTACAGGGCTTCAAAAGCATGATTGACCCGGATGATACGCTCATCCTGATCGGTCACATGAATCGCATCAGCGGTCTGATTAATGACAGACTCCAGATGTTCTTTTACAGAACGGTTCTCCTCATACATCTGTTCGAGTCTCCGTGTATACATCCCGAGATTGTAAGCCATCGCATTGATGCGTTCACCAAGCTGAGCAAGCTCATGACCACCCTTAATCTGTAGTCGTGTGTCAAAATGGCCGTCAGCCATCTCGTTCACTTTTCCCAATATCGACTGAATTGGGCGGACAAACAAACTTGCCAGCACATAGCTGCCAATGATCACAACCTCCAGTAAGACAATAGAGATGGCAATCAGACTGATTAATTGCTTATAAATAACGGAAGAGATCGTATCATAATTCATAACAATACGAATGACATAGGCGTCACGGTTAGCCGGATAAAATGGTATGTAACTGACGAGGACCCGTTCGCCTTTAATATAGCAGTCTTGTACAATACTCTCCCCGGAGAACATGGCCTTGGAAACAGCCAAACGATCCTCCTGTATCCTCGCTAGTTGATAAGTGCCGAATCGGATAGGTTTGTTGTACATGTAATAATATTTTCGGTCGTTTCCATGGTTGTCCATCGTAGAGCCACCGAAGGTTGTAGGGTTAATTCCCGTTATCTCCATGATGCGGTAATCCACTTGTTGGGTTTGCTTTACGATTTCATCGGGGTTGAGGATCGGTATAAAATTTTGCACTTCACTGTCCTGAAAGGAGATTCGGATCATATAGTTACGCTTTTGGTCATAATAAAATCCCCATTTGTTAATATGGGTGGCATCTGAGCCTGTATAGTCAAATGCTCCAGTCCAAAAATGATCCAGATTTTGACCATGCACCATTCCAGCCTGTCCATGCTCATATAATTGATTAACTGCATTTTTCCAATAGCCTGTCAATGGATCGCCAGACAAGATCTCTTTCGGATTGGACGATTTGGCAACTTTGTACCCCTTCCCATCACGCACCATCAGGGAAATATCAATATCCCCGCTGCGCTTGGTCATCTGTTCGAGTTGTTCCTGCGTAACATGATCGATATCAGGATCAAGCTGGCTGGCAGCCAGCGTGGCAGATAGCCACAACTTATATCCAAGCTGCTTGTCGACGGCCACCCAGCTTTGTTGAGTTTGTTCAATGGCTCCTCCAATAATCTTGGCCGTCAGAACCATTTTCGTTTCGCTGTCACTTCTTAAATTTTCGTGGGTCATGTAATAGTTGAGTGCAATATTTAACAAAAGGATAAACAGAACGGACCCCGACAAAATGATCGTAATTTTGATTTTTATCGACACACTGATTTCTCACCTCTTGCCGTATGCTGGCGATTACTGGCAATTGCTAATTCAATGATACCGTAATAGCGCCTGTGATACCAGCATTTACATTTCCCGGATAAACATAAATACACACAGCTTGTATACAGTTGTCAATATGCGAACGTTTGCCTACAATATAATAAGATAATCATCCACAAGTCGTCCACAAATACACAGCTTTTATTATAAACTGTGGATAAACCTGTGGATAAGTGTCGTGTTATCCACAAAATTATTCACATCATGTTAACAACGGAATATTTGTTCGTTGGATAATTCGCATTTGAAAGGGGCATTTTTACCAGTGACCACAATAGATCACGCTTATTGGATGAAAGAAGCTATTCAAGAAGCGTATAAGGCAGAAGCGTTGGGTGAAGTGCCCATCGGAGCTGTCATCGTAAAAGATAATGAAATCATAGGACGCGGCTACAACTTGCGCGAGACGGACGCTGACCCGACAGCACATGCCGAAATGGTCGCCATTCGTCAGGCCAGCGAGCATCTGGGAGCCTGGCGCCTGCTGGATTGCAGGTTGTATGTCACTCTGGAGCCGTGTCCCATGTGCGCCGGAGCGATTGTACAATCACGGGTTCCCTATTTGATCTATGGCACCACCGATCCGAAGGCAGGCTGTGCGGGTACGCTGATGAATTTACTACAGGAGCCTCGATTCAATCATTGCACTGAGGTGATCAGCGGCGTTCTTCAAGAGGAATGCGCCTCGCTGCTGACAGATTTTTTTCGTCAGCTCCGGCAAAAAAGGGCCGCTGCCAAGTTGTCTTCCCCACCATCTTCATCCTGAGGATGGGTAGTTAGGATCGCTTACTTATACACAACCGTAATGCAGCCGTTATTGACGTCTCATTGCTAATTTCCCATGGAAGGAGATCAGCCCATGCCTATGAGCTTGTATAATACGCCTCAAGGTATCTTGTTACGGCCATTTAGCCTGGCGGATAGTGAAGCTCTACTTGCCCTCAGGCTTACAAATAGGGAGTCCCATGCACCGTACGAGCCACTTCACGGCGATTCATTTTTCACGCTGGAAGAACAGGAGGAATATATCCGTCAGAAATTGCGTCAAGCAGAGGAGGATCGGGGATATTCGTTCGGTATCTTTCTCTTGGAGGACGAGCGTCTGATCGGCTATGTCTCCATTTCTAATCTTGTGCGCGGCATGGGACAATTCGCCGATATCGGCTACATGATGGATCAGCATGAACAAGGCAAAGGGCATATGACCGCAGCTTTGAAGCTGGCCATACAATTTGCCTTCCGCGCCCTATCGCTTCACCGTCTACAAGCCGGAACCCTGCTGCATAATGAGCGCTCACAGCGTGTACTGCAAAAGTGCGGCTTTCAGCCTGAAGGTATTGCCCGCAAGCTGGTACAAATTCAAGGGACATGGCAAGATCATCGGATGTTCGGGCTTTTAGCCGAGGATCACGTGTGGCAGACCCGGACAGGTACACCATCTGCTCAGAGCCATATATGACTAAAAAACCGCCTGGCTCTAAGCCAAGCGGTTTTTCTCGCATTACATCATATTATATGGATAATGCCTTTACAATCGCGTCATTCCTTTATTTAAGGAGCAACAGTTTGCATTTTTTGTTGAAATTGTTCGATCGTCAGGACTTGGTCCCCTGTTGGAATACCCACTTTAAATGTTGCTTTTTCATTGATTTTGCTGTATTGCGTGTAGCCAGTTACAGACAATTTCACATTGTCTTTTGTGGTCGGATCATTCATCTCTACATTCGCATTCAGATCTTGATACACAGGAATATCATCCTTGTTCAAGGCTGTGTTAATGTCGAACTGTTTCACCGTCAAATAGTTTTTCAACTCATCCAGCTTTTTTCTGAAATCGCTGGTGTTGGTTTCCACCGCAAGTTTTGCTGCGGTGAGATCTTCTTTTTTCAATTGGAACAAGCTGATGTACTCATCTTTTGACATCACATCAATCGCTTTAGGGATTGCCTTAGTAACAAAAGTATCGACAGCTGGCTTCACGTTGTCATTTGTCACTTTAAATTGTACGACTTGTTTAGCTTTAATGCCTTGTGGCAATTTAGCATCCTTAGGATCAATATCAAAGAAGTACGTAGCTTGATCATACTCACCCAAAATAGCAGCAATGACTTCATTCGCAAATTTCTGCGATTTTTCCTGATCCATTGATGCAGGGTTAAATTCTTGTCCGGACTGTTTAGCCAGCTCCTGCGGATCAATAATCAGGAATTTGCCTACAACTTCCTGTGGAAGCGGGTAAAATGGAATGTTCGGAATTTTAACGTACAATTTATCCTTGGTCATAACCATTGGAATCGTGAAGCTGGTGGAAAGGTCACCTTTCAAATGAATGCCCAGCGTCATTTCAGATTGTAAAGGTTCTTTTTGGTATACACCATCCAGCGTAATGTCCGCATTTTTCAGCATGCTCGTCACCATTGCACTTTGCTCGCTTGGGACGGAAGCAGACGTAATCGTCAAATCCTTAACCGTGAATTGGCTTTTGGATTCATAAGAAGTCAGTTTCATTGCATTAGCGGTACCGTTCGTAACAGCTTCCTTCGGTTCTAACTTCTTGCTACAACCTACTAGGGTTACCGTCAAAAGCAACACCATAGTGAGTACCAAGACGGATAACTTTTTACTCATTGTGTAGATTCTCTCCTCTCGTAATTAACCCCTTTTATAATGCTAACAAAAAAATACACACCCCCTATTTTACCGCATACTCACAGGCAATGAAACACTTATTGGAAAATTTTCTTACAATAAGCACAAAGACACCCCGGCTCTTTAACCAGGGTGTCCTGTACTTTACCATAATTTTTAGGCAAAAAGTCTAACTGCTTATGATCCTTCTCTGTTGTGGTGGTCTACGTGATTCCGCTGCTTCACCTTTTTGGAACCGGACAATGGCTCCTGCTGATGATTGCGCTCACGCTTTTCATTTCCTCCACCGGCGTCCTGTGCCTCGGGAACAGGAATGGCTTTAGGCTTGCTCATTTATGCATCCTCCGTTCTCAGACTATATTTTGATACATCGGCAAAACCGTTTATTACCATTTAAAATAGGACTATAGATGGTGCAGGTCTTCCGTTTTATCATGGTTAAGTGCATCCTGATGACGGCGGTCATTACGGTCCTGCTGTACTTGTTGTGCCTGATGACTGTTAACCGGACGCTGCTCCAAATCATCCACAATGTTAGACAGGTTTTTATCCAGTCCGTTTTTGGCTTTTGTCATGTAGCTTCCCCCCTCATACCTTCATGACTACGAATGTGTCAATGACTGTAACGTCTGAGCACACTGATGAATATGCCGAGTATAGTCGGACACCAGCTGTTGAATGATATCTGTTCGTTCATCCACAGACTGTCCGTCCCGTTCTACATCGACCAAGCTAACCTTCACTTCCCGAGAATCTACATAAGTACATGCAAAATCAAAGGAGTACATTTGTCTGCCCTCTACCTCGATATGGATGCGTATAGTGCGGTTGTCTGCTTCATCTGCTTGTACGTGTGATTTATCCCCTGAATTCAAAAGTCTCGCCAGTTGTTCCTGCCAGGCTTCTACTAGCTTTTGCTGATCTACTGTCATTTCTCGATTCATGCCAGCACCTCCACATCTGATAACGTGTGAAAAAAACAGGCTTTTTATACAACAAAAAAGCCATTCTTTACGATCTCTAATCATCAGCGCGTAAAGGCCAATGTATCAGCTATCGTATCGAATGGCTTGGTTCATTTATAATATGGCGGAGAGGATGGGATTCGAACCCATGTGAGCTTGCACTCTAACGGTTTTCAAGACCGCCCCGTTATGACCGCTTCGGTACCTCTCCAGGTGGTAATTGGATAAAGTTGCTTCCCATTTAAAAAAATCTCGGGCGCAACAAAATTATTTTACCACAGACTTTAAACGAATGCAATGCTTACTGTTTGGGAGCAATAACTTCAGCGCCTCGCATGTATGAACGCAGCACTTCCGGGATCACAACGCTTCCGTCCTCTTGCTGATAGTTCTCCAAAATAGCAGCCACTGTGCGTCCTACAGCCAATCCTGAACCGTTCAGTGTATGTACAAATTCAGGCTTTGCTTTCGGCTCCGGCCGAAACCGGATGTTTGCACGACGCGCTTGGAAATCTTCTGTATTCGAACAAGAAGAAATCTCACGGTACATGCCACTCTCAGGCAGCCACACTTCCAGATCATACGTTTTGGCAGACGTGAAACCCATATCCCCGGTGCAAAGTGCCAGCACACGATATGGAAGTCCAAGCAGTTGCAAAACACGCTCTGCATTATTCGTCATTTTCTCCAGTTCCTCATAGGAGGTGTCCGGGTGAACCAGCTTAAGCATCTCTACCTTATTGAACTGATGCTGACGGATCAAACCACGTGTATCCCGTCCTGCCGATCCTGCCTCAGAGCGGAAACAGGAGCTGTATGCTACATAATTTTTTGGAAGCTGATCCGCGTTCATAATCTCTTCGCGGTGATAGTTCGTTACCGGAACTTCAGCCGTAGGAATGAGATAATACTCGGTATCACGCAGCTTGAACAAATCCTCTTCAAACTTCGGAAGCTGTCCTGTTCCATACAGGCTGTCCCGGTTCACAATGTATGGGGGCAGCATTTCTTCATAACCATGCTCACTGCTATGCAGATCCATCATAAAGTTAATCAGCGCACGCTCCAGACGTGCCCCCAATCCTTTGTAGAACGTAAAACGGGAACCCGTCACCTTCGCTGCCGCCTCAAAATCGAGAATATCCAGCTCCTGTGCCAGCTCCCAATGTGCTTTAGGCGTAAAAGAAAACTCGCGTGGCTCCGACCAGCGGCGAATCTCTACATTATCCTCCTCCGAAGCACCTACAGGCACCGACTCGTTGGGGATATTCGGAATGGACATCACCAGTTCGTCGATCTGAACCTCCAGCTCGCGCACTTGCTCATCCAATTCTTTAATACGGTCAGAAACCTGACGCATCTCGGCAATAAGGTCATCCGCATTTTCTTTATTCTTCTTCAACTTGGCTACTTCACCGGATACGACATTCCGGCGATTTTTGAGCGCTTCACTTTCCTGAAGCAACTCACGACGACGAACATCCAGATCCGTAAAGCCATTTATCAAATCCAGAGATTTGCCCCTATTTTGCAAAGCTTTTTCAACCCGACCAAGCTCATTACGTAAAATCTTTATATCTAACACAGGTAACCCCTCCTACACTACAAACCTGACTTTCCGCTATTCGCGGACCATATCCACAAAATACTGATGTAACCGGTAATCGTCTGTTAACTCCGGATGGAAGGATGAAGCCAGCAAATGACCCTGACGGGCCGCCACGATCTCGCCGTCATACTTAGACAGCACATCTACTCCCGTTCCAACAGACTGTATTAATGGCGCGCGTATAAACACAGCACGAACCGGTTCCTCAATCCCTTTAATGTCCAAGTCTGTTTCAAAGCTTTCCCGCTGGCGACCAAAAGCATTACGTGACACTGTAATATCCATCAGTCCCAAATGTGCTTCTTCTTGTCCTTGAACCGTTTTGGCCAGCACAATCAATCCCGCACAAGTGCCGAATATAGGCTTGCCTTGATCGGAAAACTGGCGTATGGCATCTATAAAGTCATACTTGCGCATTAGTTTGCCAATCGTCGTGCTTTCACCACCGGGAATGATAAGACCGGACAGCTCATTGAGCTGTTCGGTCTTCTTCACCGCCACACCTTCCGCACCCGCAAGTTCAACGCTTCGTATATGTTCAGCCACAGCGCCTTGCAGCGACAGAACTCCTATTTTCATGCCGGTCCCTTCCTTCTTACCAACCACGATCCTGCATGCGTTCATGCGGTGCCAGTTTGGAAATTTCAATGCCCTTCATCGGAGCGCCCAAATTCTTGGACACTTCTGCAATCAGCTTGTAGTCCGTATAATGAGTAGTCGCTTCCACGATGGCACGTGCAAATTTCTCAGGGCTATCGGATTTGAAAATACCAGAACCGACGAATACACCATCAGCGCCCAAATGCATCATCAATGCGGCATCAGCAGGTGTTGCTACGCCGCCCGCTGCAAAGTTGACCACTGGCAGCTTGCCGTGCTCATGCACTTCCAGCAGCAATTCGTAAGCAACGCCAAGGTTTTTCGCTTCTGCATACAGCTCGTCCTTCGACAGGTTTTTCACCTTGCGAATTTGGCCGTTGATAAAACGCATATGACGAACAGCTTCGACAATATTTCCGGTTCCAGGCTCACCCTTTGTACGAATCATGGATGCCCCTTCGCCGATGCGACGCAGTGCTTCTCCCAGATCCTTGGCTCCGCATACGAATGGAACGGTAAACTCTTTCTTATCGATATGGAAAACTTCATCCGCAGGTGTCAGCACTTCGCTCTCGTCGAGATAGTCAACTCCGAGAGATTCCAGCACCTTCGCCTCCACAAAATGGCCGATACGAGCCTTAGCCATAACGGGAATAGAGACCACCTTCATGACCTCTTCCACAATCGTTGGGTCAGCCATACGGGCAACCCCGCCAGCTGCACGGATATCTGAAGGCACCCGTTCAAGAGCCATTACCGCTGTAGCTCCTGCCGCCTCTGCAATTTTAGCCTGTTCAGCGTTCATGACATCCATGATTACGCCGCCTTTTTGCATCTCTGCCATACCTCTTTTTACACGTGAAGTTCCCGTTTCCATGTCGTTTCCTCCTGTAAGGGTTACGTTTAGATTCTAACTTAATATTTTACCGCACAGACGCCAAATACACAATCATTTCAATCCGCTAAATAAGTAAGGCATAGCAAGAATCCTCGGCTCTATCTGTCTGGTAATCAGACGATTAGAACAGGTTTTTAATGCCCTGGAACAAATCACCGAAGAAGTTACCAATTGCCCGGAAAAGCATACGGAACCAGCCAGCCTCTTCTACAGCCGTGGTAGTAACCATATCGACGGTTTTGACTTGGCCTTTATCCACACCATCCGTTTTATACGTGTACTTGATCGTTCCGACTTTTGCCCCTTGCTTCAAAGGCGCCACGAGTGAGCCTTCCGGCGTAATGTTCGTTGTAAACGTCACTTTAGGGTTGCTTGCGCCCTTAGGTACGACAAAGCTTACCGCATCCTTAGTCACGACAGGTACTTCTGTTTCAGTCCCCTTGGTGACAGGCACATTCTCTACACCTTTAACCACCGTCTTTGGAGCCACTACCTGCTTCACTTCAAAATTATCAAAGCCATAGTTCAATACTTTAGCAGTCTCTGTAAAACGGTGTGGCTCTGAGTCTGCCCCCATAACTACACTGATAAGACGCATTCCGTTGCGTTCGGCTGTCCCCGTAAAACAGTTGCCAGCATTGCTCGTATGACCGGTTTTCATTCCGTCCAGACCCGGATAGGCAAATTTTCTAAAGTTAGTTATATTCTTGTTTGCTTCCAACATCCAGTTGTAGTTAATAATCGGTGCTTTGTCCGTCGGACGGAACTTGTACGATTGAATCGTCGTAAACCGTGTATAGTCAGGGTGATCCTTAATAATGTTACTAGCTAGTGTAGCCGCATCTCTCGCTGTCATTACAGTCTCTCGATTGGTATCCGGCTGAAACCCTGTAGGCATATCACCACGGTCTAACCCTGTAGAGTTAATAAAATACGTGTTTTTCATACCCATTTTCTGAGCTGTTTCATTCATCAATTTTACAAAGTCCTGCTCGGTTCCAGACACACGCTCGGCAAGAGCTACCGTTGCATCATTGGCAGAGCCTACCGCCATGGCAATATACAGTTCTTCTACCGTATGTTGATCACCTTGAGCTAGAAAAATACGTGATCCGATGCTCTTGGCAGCATTCTCTTGAACCGTAACCTTATCCGTCCATTTGAGTTTCCCTTGCTTGACCTGCTCCGCTACGAGGTACTCTGTCATCATTTTGGTCATACTTGCTGGTGGGAGCGGCTCATCCGGGTTCATAGACAGCAATACCTGCCCTGTGGAAGGCTCAATCAAGATAGCCGAGCGCAGCGCCAGACTAGGTGGCTTAACAGAGCCTGTCCCCGTAATATTGACTGCCTCTGTTGTCGCTCCGGCGGCAAACGTAGCTACAGACGGATCAAAATTACCCACAACCGGCAATGCTGACATGTACATCATATTAAGCACCATGACTGCTGTTACGCTCTTTTTAATCATGCTGCGTTTTTTATTTTGCTTTAGATTATTCGGTTTCAAATGGATACAAACTCCTCTCGTACCTCAACCCGATCCGCTATGTATAACGAGCCGGCGGTTACAGCCTTAACTTGGCCAATGTAATTAATGTTTAATGTCTTATCGTTTATTGGATTTCATCTTTATAAGTTCGGCCTATCATGAGCATGCTCTACTTGTTGTTTGTTTGAATCCAGCAAGGTACTCATTCAAGGGTACTAATGTGTCTTTACTTTCTCAACAATTTCTTAAAAGGGCGGACACCTGTCTATTCTATCACAGGGGTATCTCTAAAAAAAGACAGGCAGAGCGAAATGCGCTCTGCCTGTCGTCAAGTCTACTACATCTGAACTTTATAGAGAGTAGTTTGGTGCTTCTTTCGTAATTTGCACATCATGCGGATGGCTCTCACGCAGACCTGCACCTGTAATACGGATAAAGCTTGTATCGTTACGAAGCTCCTCAATATTAGCTGTACCGCAATAACCCATACCGGAACGAAGACCTCCCAACAGCTGATGAACAGTGTCGGAAAGTGGTCCTTTATAAGCAACGCGTCCTTCAATGCCTTCCGGTACTAATTTCTTGTCGTCATCTTGGAAATAACGATCTTTACTACCTTGCTTCATCGCAGCCATAGAGCCCATACCACGATATACTTTGAAGCGACGTCCTTGATAAATTTCGGATTCGCCTGGGCTTTCTTCCGTACCTGCAAAAAGACTTCCCAGCATTACCGCAGAAGCCCCTGCCGCAATGGCCTTTGTAATTTCACCGGAGTATTTAATACCACCGTCGGCAATAATCGGAATATTATATTCACGTGCTACTGTTGCACAATCATAAATAGCTGTTACTTGTGGAACACCAATCCCTGCGATTACGCGTGTTGTACAAATGGAGCCTGGACCAATGCCGACTTTTACGACCGAAGCTCCTGCTTCAATCAATTCGCGCGTTCCGTCACCAGTAGCTACATTACCTGCTACAATCGTCAGATCAGGATAAGCATCACGCAATTTGCGAACCGCTTCAATGATGTTAATATGATGACCGTGAGCAGAATCGACGACAATCAGATCCACACCTGCATTTACGAGTGCTTCAGTCCGATCAAACGTATCTTTGGAAATACCGACAGCCGCACCGACCAGAAGACGCCCTTGTGCATCTTTCGCTGCGTTTGGAAATTGAATAGCCTTCTCAATATCTTTAATAGTGATAAGCCCTTTGAGGTAATTTTCATCATCGACCAAAGGAAGTTTTTCAATTTTATGCTTTTGCAGAATACCTTCTGCTTCCTGCAAGGTCGTACCTACAGGTGCAGTTACCAGCTTTTCCTTGGTCATCACTTCACTGATTTTAAGATTAAAATCGTGAATAAATCGAAGATCGCGGTTAGTAATAATACCCACCAGCTTATTTTCTTCATTTACAACAGGTACGCCAGAAATACGATATTTACCCATAACAGCTTCAGCATCAGATACCAAGTGATCTGGAGTCAATGAAAATGGATTGGTGATAACACCGCTCTCTGAACGTTTAACCCGATCTACCTCTACTGCTTGCTGTTCAATCGACATATTTTTATGAATAATACCGATACCGCCTTCACGAGCCATGGAAATTGCCAAAACTGCCTCAGTAACAGTATCCATACCAGCACTCATCAAAGGAATATTCAGCTTCACGTTATCACTCAAACGGGTCGCTACACTTACTTCTTTCGGCAGAACCACCGACTTGCGAGGTACCAGCAAAACATCGTCAAAGGTAAGGCCTTCCTTACCGAATTTATCTTCCCACACCAAGATGATCCTCCTTCAAATTGTTTAGTCTGTATTGGTCTTGTTGTCTGTCCGACATGGACAAATCAAGGCTCTCTGAAAATATATTATTGCAATCTTAGCAAAGCGGTATAGGGGTGTCAAGCCTTCCTCAGCAGCCATAACTTTTAGTATTACCCTGTACAAACAAGTGTACTCACAGGAAGGACATCCTTTATAATTAAGCTTTTCCAGAGATAAAGTCGACCCTTTTATTAAAAATAATCCGCTTGGAAAAAGACAGATTAGGGGTTACATATAAGGTTCTGGAACGTAATATACAAAAAAAGAACCACAATCTCAAGGAGATCATGATCCTTCTTACTTTTGCTTGGCGACGTCCTACTCTCCCAGGACCCTGCGGTCCAAGTACCATCGGCGCTGGAGGGCTTAACGGTCGT